>PLSB01000088.1 GCA_003165005.1 Acidobacteriaceae bacterium
GGGATATCCTCCCATCGGGGCTTTTCCCTGTTCAAACAAGAAAGGATCATCTTTCCTCGTTGTCGGGTACTCGATTCTGCCCGATTCATCCCTGCCAGATTCTGGCGATCCGCGTGGGCTTTCCAGGGGCAGGGAATAGCCAATAGGGGTGGGGAGTAGAAGATCAGGGAACAGGGAACAGAAATGGCTCTCTGCCCTCCGGGAGAGCCAAAAGATTCCATTTGCATAGGCTCCATGAGGGCACAGGATTCCCATTTTTCCCTGCAGAAATTTGCATATTCGATGATCCTCGGTCCTGAGCAAAAGGGGCGCTGTCCTTGTAAGATATTGTAAATAATAATGTTTCAATAGATAATAACGTGAGCGGAATTGGAGATCAAATTGCTTAAACCCCGGTGAACCCTTCACGCAAGAAGGATTCAGGTGAGCCATGTCATCACTGTCTTCCTTGTGATCTGCAATTCCCTTTCCCTTGCAGACTCACGGGGCTTCCCAACGCAACGCTTAACCGAAACTTCGCGAAGAGGAATTCAAATATGTCCAAGAAACTGAAAGCACCCATGATGGTTGCGGTGCTGCTTACTGTGTCCTGCTTGCCGGCGCTGGCGGAAACGGTTGTCTATAGCGGCTTCTCCAGTACTACAGGCCTGACCTTTAGTGGGGATGCCGCGACCGCGACCACTGGCGACGGTACGGTGTTGCGTCTGACCCCGTCAGCGGGGGGCCAGAGTGGCGCGGTCTATACCACGACGCCTGTCACGCTTGGATCTGGCTCAACCTTCAGCACGCAATTCCAATTCCGGTTCACGGATCCGGCCGGCATCGATCCGGCTGACGGCATTACCTTCGTCCTGTCGAACGGTTCGGCCGGCTTGGGCACTGATGGCGGTGGACTCGGCTACCAGGGGGCCAGCGCCCAGAGCGTTGCCATCGAGTTCGACACCTACGAAAACGGCGGAGACGACAGCAGCTCCAACCATGTCGCCATCGATACCGGCGGTGTATTGGAGGACTTAGACCTGACGAATGCGTACGGCGTTGCGAATTGTAATTTTGGCGGCGGCATCGGCACTGGCTGTATGTCCGACGGCGATCTGTGGACCGTCCTGATCGAATACGACGGTACCGACCTCTCGTTGTGGGTCACCGATCCGGCAGAGGGACCCACTGACCAGATCTACAACGACTTACCGATCGACATCTCCAGCTACCTGGGCACCAGCAGCGCAACCCTTGGCTTCACCGGCTCGACCGGCTCGGGTTATGAGAACCAGGACATTGTGGACTGGACTTACTCCAACACATCAACCCTTCCTACGACGACCGTTCCGGAGCCCAGCAGCTTGCTCATGCTCGGTTCAGGGCTGGCGGCCGCCGCGGCCATGCTGCGCCGCCGCTTGTTCAACTAATTCGAGCGCGCCAAGCGCTCACCGTTTCCACCCCTTAAGCCCCGACCGGGATCTCCTCCCATCGGGGCTTCTTCTTGTTGGGGCCAGAAGGAGTAGCCATATAGGGTGTAGGGAATAGAAGAACAGAGAATAGAGAACAGAGAATAGAGAATAGAGAACAGGGAAAAGCTCTCAGCTTTCAGCCGTCAGCCAGAGCATGCCGCGAGAAAGCCGATAGCTGAGACCTGACACCTGAAACCTGATCCCTGTTTTGCTACTCTGAAGTCATCAAGGAGCCCCGCATTATGCACATCTCTTCCCCATTCGTCGTCGTCCCCGTCATCCTCGCCGTGTTTGTGGTCTCGATCCTGTTCGCAACCAGCAGCAAGGAAGACAAGTCATCGGAGCACTGAGGCGACCGTCATGTAGCGCCGGTCTCCAGACCGGCTGTCGTGCGGGCGTCCACGCCCGCATTCCAAACCCATTTCCATCCCGACAGTCCCGCTCGCTCGGGATTGCTCAGGACGTATTCGATTGCCCGATCGAGCTCACCCTCTTCTCGAATCAAGCGGTCGTAATACTCCCTTTGCCAAAAGGTTCCGGCGCGGCCGAGGATACGATTCGCTTTTCTTGCCGTGAAAGTCTTCCAACTTCGCACCACATCCGCCAGCTGCTGCCCAGAAAACAAGCGGAAGATCACGTGCACGTGATTCGGCATGACGCACCAAGCTACGAGCCGGTATCGTTTCCTGTGCCAAAAGTGCAGCGCGCTCGCGACTAACTCGCCAATTTGTGGATTACGAAGAAGGCATGCGCCGATTCCGCGGTCGAAGTAATCTTCGATTTTCTTCACGCTGAGCTCTGCAACGAGCACCTTCTGCTCTGGGAGCAGATTCGCTCCCGTGCGCTTTGCCACCTCCAGCACGCGCTGGCGCTTGACGATCTTTTCCAGCACCGGCAATGGCAGAGAATCCGCGAGACGGAACGTGACGAAGTAAAGTCCGGTCTCTGTTTCCCAATGCGGTAAGCGTCCGCGCTGCCGGATGCGCACTTCGCCGAAACGGGGCTGTACGGCGCCTTGGACGATTTGGGAAATGCCGGATAGTCTGGCTTTGCTGGCCATTCGATGAGGATTCTACTCCCAGCGCCGCATGTGCGGGCGTGGACGCCCGCACGACAGCCGGCTTGGAAGCCGGCGCTACAAGATCGAGACCAGCGCTAGCGGTTTGAGACCGGCGCTATAAACCAAAGGCCTTCAGTACACGTTTTTCCGGAACCTTTTGGGCCGCGGCGGCGTATAACGGATTCGGGGGCGATTGTCATGACGAGAATCCCGATTGCGAACGCGGTTAGCCTGTTTGCCTGCCTGGTAGTGACGGCGGGCCTGTCCGGATGCTGGGTCCATGTGGATAAGGACGCCAACGGCCAGGAGAAGAATGTCCAGGTGGACACTCCCTTTGGCGGCGTCCATGTGAACACCGACCAGACCACCGCGGCCGATCTGGGACTGCCGGAGTATCCCGGCAGCCAACGGGTCAAGGGCGACGGCGACCACGAGTCGGCCGATGTGCACGTGGGCTTTGGCAAGTGGGAATTGCGCGTGCGCGCCGTCTCCTACGAAACGCAGGACAAGAAGGACCAGGTCGTCGCTTTCTACAAGAAGGCGCTCGGCCGTTACGGGGACGTCCTCACCTGCCAGGACAACGCGCCGGTGGGCACGCCCACGCAAACGAGCGAAGGCCTGACCTGCGCCGACGACGGGCGCCATAACCATGTGAACGTGGACGCCGGCGGCTACAAGACGGGGGACGGCGGCTTTCAGTTGAAGGCCGGCTCGGAGCGCCATCAGCACATTGTGGGCTTTGAGGCTCCCTTGAACAGCCAGACCCGCTTCGCTCTCGTGGTGCTCGATCTGCCCAACGTCGGCGCCGACAGCTCAGACAAGAAGAGCAACTGAAAGCGGCTTTTCGCGCGGCAGGCCGCCCTTCCTTTTTCCAATGCGATCGCGCAATTTCCGTGCATCCCGCTGCGGAAAACGCGGCTCTTGTGGCCGAGTTGTGCAAAATCATATCAAGATTGCACGAATCGACCACAATTGCGGTTACTTCCGGCAAAGACGCCGATTTCGTCGCAGGAATCTGCCTCGAACGTGCAAGGCTGGGGTGACACCCGTCACTGCGGTCTCCTGGCCAAAGCGGAACAATAACGCGGGCTTGTGCGGAGAGCCAGGCACTTTGCCGGGCTGCCCGGGGAGAAGAATGACCGAAGCAACAAAACCGGATCGCGGCCGGTTGCGGATCGACGAAGAGGAGTGCAAGGGTTGCGGCCTGTGCATTGAGGCCTGTCCGCCCAAGGTGATCGCGCTCAGCGAGCGGATGAATCGCTACGGTTACCGCACGGCGCTGTATGCCGGCTCCGGCTGCACGGGCTGCGGCATCTGCTTTTTGGTCTGTCCGGAGCCGGGCGCTATCACCGTGCTGCGCCTGGTGAGCCCGGGCGCCACAAGAGCTGCGGAGGGAGCAGCCGCATGAAAAAGCAACTGATGAAGGGCAACGAAGCCATCGTCAAGAGCGCCATCCTGGCCGGATGCCGCGCCTTCTATGGCTATCCCATCACCCCGGCCAGCGAGATCGCCGAGGCGGCGGCGGAGTTCATGCCCAAAACCGGCGGCGTCTATGTGCAGGCGGAGAGCGAGGTCGCGGCCTGCAACATGCTCTACGGCGCGGCATCGGCCGGCGTGCGCGCCATGTCGGCCTCGAGCGGTCCCGGCATCAGCCTGATGCAGGAAGGCATCAGCTACATGGCCGGCGCGGAGCTGCCCTGCGTCATCGCCGACATCACGCGCAGCGGTCCGGGCCTCGGCAACCTGGGGGCCGAGCAAAGCGACTATCACCAGGTGGTCAAGTGCGGCGGCCACGGCAACTACCGCACCATCGTGCTGGCGCCGCACTCCGTGCAGGAGATGGCGGACCTGACGGCCCTGGCCTTCGACCTGGCCGACCGTTATCGCAATCCGGTGATGGTGATGGCCGACGGCTTCATCGGCCAGATGATGGAGCCGGTGGAGTTTCCGCAAACGGCCACGCGGCCGCATCTGCCCTCGTGGGCCGTGGCCGGCACGGCGGCCTCGCGCGGCAATCTCATCACCTCGCTCTATCTTGATTTCGACGAGTTGGAGAAGCACTCGCGCGCGCTCGAGGCCAAGTACAAGCTGGCCGAGCAACGCGAAGCCCGCGCCGAAGAGTGGCTGGCGGGCGATGCCGAAATCGTGCTGGTGGGTTACGGCATCGTGGGCCGTATTTTGAAGTCCGTCACCGCCCAGGCCCGCGCCGAAGGGCTCAAGGTAGGCGTGCTGCGGCCCATCACGCTTTATCCCTTCCCGGTGGTGCAGTTTGAGCGGCTGGCCTTCAACGCCAAGCTCTTCGTCGTGGTGGAGATGAGCAACGGCCAGATGATCGAAGACGTAAAGCTGGCGCTCAACGGCTCGCGGCCCGTGGAGTTTCTGAATCGCATGGGCGGCAACGTGCCTTCGCACGAGGAAGTGCTCCGCTTTGTGCACGAGCTGGCGCGCCGTGAGGGACTCGCCCAACAAATCTCTGACCGGCAATCTTCCGGCAAGCAAACTCAAAATGAGGAGCGGATGGCCCATGTCTGATCAAGCGGTTGCGGAGTACACCGTCGCGCGCGGCAAGGCCAAATCGTTCTACCCGCGCTACGAGCGCAAGAGCGAGCTGCAGCACCAGACCCACTTCTGCCCCGGCTGCGGCCACGGCAACATTCATAAAATGTTGGCTGCTGCCATTGACGAGCTGGGCGTGCAGGATCGCACCATCATGATCGGCCCCGTGGGCTGCGGCGTCTTCACCTATT
Organism: Acidobacteriaceae bacterium; assembly: GCA_003165005.1. Lineage (GTDB taxonomy): Bacteria > Acidobacteriota > Terriglobia > Terriglobales > Acidobacteriaceae > Telmatobacter. Next base: position 5,259 of record PLSB01000088.1, read on the forward strand.
ACTACTTCGACGTGGGCAACGTGCAGGCCGCGCACGGCCGCGCCCCCGCGGTGGCCACGGCCATGCGGCGCAGCCGCCCGGAAAGCATCGTCATCAGCTACCAGGGCGACGGCGACCTTTCCGCCATCGGCTCGGCCGAGATTCTGCACGCGGCCAATCGCGGCGAAAACATCACCGTGATCTTCGTCAACAATGCCGTCTACAGCATGACCGGCGGCCAGGCCGCGCCCACCACGCTCCTTGGCCAAAAGTCCACCACCACGCCCAATGGCCGATCGCCGGCCGCCGGCGAAGGCTATCCGCTGCATGTCAGCGAATTGCTGGCCACGCTTGAAGCGCCCGTCTACATTGAGCGCGTGGGCCTGGGCGACAACAAGCAGATCGCGCAGGCGGCTCGCGCCATCAAGCGCGCCGTTGAAAACCAGGTGCGCGGACTGGGTTTCAGTTTGATTGAAGTGCTTTCGCCCTGCCCGACCATCTGGAAGCAGACGCCGGTGGAGGCGCAGCACTGGGTGCGCGACGTGATGGAGAAGACCTTTCCGCTGGGCGTCTTCTGCGACCGCACGAAAGAAAGAGGGCCGCAGGCGCTGGAACGGCTCGCCGCGCGGGCTGCGCAGCCTGAACCCGCGCTCGCCGATCTGCCGCGCATTCTGGGCGTCGCGGAAGAAGACTTGCCCGAAGGCCATGCCCACGCGATCGCGCCGGAACAGACGGTCGACATGCAGGTGCGCATCGCGGGCTTTGGCGGGCAGGGCGTCTTGCTGCTCGGCGAAGTTCTGGCCGAGGCCGGACTCGATGCGGGCCTGGAGGTTTCCTGGCTGCCGTCCTACGGGCCGGAGATGCGCTCCGGCACTTCGAACTGCCACGTGCGGATTTCGCGCGAGGCCGTCGATTCGCCGCTGGTCTCCGCGCCCAACGTGCTGGTGGCGATGAACGAGCCTTCGCTGCGCAAGTTCGATAAGAGCGTGCGCGCGGGCGGATGGGTTATCTACAACGGCAGCGAGTTTCCGTCCGATTGCCGGCGCGAGGGCGTGCATGTGCTGGCCCTTTCGTTCACGGAAATGGCCGACGCCATGGGCGACAAGCGCGCGGCCAATATGGTGATGCTGGGCGCGGCACTCGAGATTGCGGGCGTCTTGCCGCAGGCCAGCGTGGCCGCGGCTCTGCGCCGCCTGGTCAAAAATCCGCGCTGGGTGGAGCTGGACGAACGCGCCATCGCGCGGGGCAGGGAATTGTTCAAGGAGTCGCTCGCGGCGGTTTGATTGTGCCGCCGAGGTCTGACTGTAGCGCCGGTCTCCAGACCGGCTGTCGTGCGGGTCTCCTGACCCGCACACGTTTGCTTCGGATTACCAATTCGCGCATTCTGAGGCCGAGTCCCCGCCGGTATCATGCAGATAAGCCGGGATCGCACGCGACCCTGGCCGTTTTTATCTCTCATTCATCGATACGCCATTCAATGGATCAGAGGTCTGCTCCGCATGTCTCTAAAATCTTCATCGTTCCCATGCGCCGTCTCGATCTGCCTCCTTGCCGCATGGCTTCCCGCGCAAACCGCCGCACCAATCCCCGCGCCGGTCATCGACCTGCCTTCGAGCAAGCAACTGATCGGCGAGGCGCCGGGCCATCCGCAGCGCACCAATGGCCTGCCTATTTCAATGGCTGTTTCACCTGACGGCCGCTACGTGGTCACCGTGAATGCCGGCTACGGAACCTACGAGTCCGAGTACGAGCAGTCCTTTTCGGTCCTCGACACGGCGACCGGAGCCCTGGCCGATTTCCCCGATCCGCGCACCGCGCTGTGGCCCAACCAAACGCTTTACTCCGGCCTTGCCTTCAGCCGCGACGGCAGCCACATCTACGCGAGCATGGCTTCGCTCTCCGATCCCAAAGGCACGCGGCAAGGAGACACGGGAAGCGGCATTGCGGTCTACAGCTTCACCGCGGGCAAAATCGCGCCCGAGCGCCTGATTCCTCTGCCCGTCGCGCCGTTGCCGCAGGGCCGCAAGACACGCCTGCCTGAAGGCAAGGACAGCGGCGAGGGTGTGCCATATCCGGCGGCGATTGCGGTTCTGGGTCCGGCCGGCCACGAGAAGCTGCTGGTTGCCGAGAATCTCTCCGACGACGCCGTGCTTCTCGATGCCGCCACCGGCGTCATCGAAAAGCGCTTCGATCTCTCCGAGAGCGACGCCGTGCCCGCGACCTATCCCATCGCCGCTGCCGTCACGCGCGACGAGAGACGCGCCTTCGTCGCGCTCTGGAACGCGTCGGAGATTGTCGAGCTCGATCTCGTCCGCGGCACGGTGGCGCGCAAACTGGCCCTTCTCAAGCCATCGAGTCCCATCGCAGCCGGAACCCATCCCTGCGCCTTCGCCTTCTCGCCCGATGAGAAGACCCTCTATGTGGCGCTCGCCAATCGCGACGCCGTTGCCGCCGTCAACGTGAGCGCCGGCCGGTTTTCCGTGAAGGGCTACTTCGACACCCGCCTGCCGGGCCAAAGCTACTTTGGCGCGGAGCCGGTGGCTCTCGCGATCGATGGCGACGGCATCCGCCTCTATGTCGCCAACATGGGCACGGATTCCGTTGCCGTCTTCGATATGCGCAAGCTGACGCCCAGAGCGGCGAAGGAGGGTATGGCCGAGCCCGAGGGTTTCATCCCCACGGAATGGATGCCGATGTCGATGGCCTTCATCCCCTCGCCCTCCGGCGGCAAGTTATATCTTGCAACCGACAAGGGCAAGGGCGCCGGGCCAAACAACTTTCCGCAAAGAATTGTGGCCTCGCAGCCGAACGGCCGTCACAGCCCCTTTACTTACATCGGAAGCCTGCTCTACGGTTCGCTGGCGACACTTGACGAGAGTGAGATTCCCGGCCATCTTTCTGACTGGACCGCAACAGCTCTGGCCTCGAATCGCATGAAGGCCGCCGAGGAAAGGATCGTCTTTTCCGGCGGCGCGCAAGCGCGCGGCAACGATCGCATTCACCACGTCATCTACATCATCAAAGAAAACCGCACCTACGATCAGATCTTCGGCGATCTCATCGCGGACGGCAAACCCGTGGGCAACGGCGAGCCCAAATGGGCGATGTACGGCCAATCCATCACGCCCAACGAACACAAGCTGGCCTTGCAGTTCGGCGTGCTCGACAACTTCTTTGACTCCGGCGAGGTCTCCGGCGACGGCCACGTCTGGTCCACCGCGGCCATCGGCACGGATTATCTCGAAAAGACCTGGCCCGTGACCTATCGCAGCGAGCAACGCACCTACGATTACGAAGGCGTGGTGGCCGATGGTTATCCGCTGCTGCAGAAGATTCCCGACGTCAACGAGCCGGCCAGCGGCTATCTCTGGACCAATCTCGCCGCGCACGGCAAGACCTATTACCACTTTGGCGAGTTCATCTCGACGACGTTTTGCGGAGAGGAGAAGGTCGCCGACCCAACGCTGGGCCCGATGCTGACCGGACCGCGTTGCGCGCATGGCGCCGTCGCTCCCGGCGAGCCGCTGCCCGCCGAGTGGGGCGGCGGCGTGAACAAATTCGCCTGGCCCATTCCGCTCATCGCCGCCAACACCGCCACCAAGCCCGAGCTGGTGGGCCACTTCGCGACGGAAGCGCCCGACTTCAATCTTTCCGTGCCCGACCAGATTCGCGTCGAAATCTTTCTCCGTCACTTGAAGCAGTGGGTTGCCGGCCGCGAGCGGGGCAGCGATTCGATGCCAAACTTTGTGATGCTGCGCCTGGGCAACGACCACACCGCGGGAACGCGGCCCGGCGGGCCCACGCCCAAAGCCTCCGTCGCCGATAACGATCTCGCCGTGGGCCGCGCCATCGAAGCCGTCTCGCACTCGCCCTACTGGGACGACACCGCCTTCTTCATCCTCGAAGACGATGCGCAGAACGGCGCCGACCACGTGGACGCGCATCGCAGTATCGCCCTGGCCGTCAGCAGATACGCGCCGCGCGGGTCCACACCTTTTGTCGATTCCCGTTTTTATTCGACCGTCAGCGTCGTCCGCACCATGGAAACCTTGCTCGGCCTGCCGCCCATGAACAACAACGACGCCTTCTCGTCACTCATCTCCTCGCTCTTCACGGGCCCCGGCGATCAGCCGCCCTACGACGCCGACTATTCCAACCGCGACAACGGCCTGATCTACACCGCCAACGCCAGGAACGCCGTCGGCGCCAAGGCCAGCATGAAGATGGACTTCAGCCACGAGGATCGCGCGCCCACGGAAAAACTCAACGTCATACTCTGGAAAGACGCCATGGGCAACGCGCCCGTTCCAGCCATGCTGAAGGCCCGCCAAAAGAACTCCGCCGCGGACGACGAGTAGCTCGCACTCGAGTGACAAATACGAGCCAGCCGACGGGTCTCGCCCTGACCGCCCTCCCAGCCAACAGTTCACCAGATGAGATGAACGGTTCATAAATGAATCTGAACGGGAAGAAAAGCCCCAACTTCATCGCCAAAACCGGCCTCAAACTGGTAGCTTAAGGTTGAACGGCTTACTTCGCGCAATGGCTTTAAGTCCATACTTTTCTTTGGCAGTTTTATTTGTGGCGGCACTGGGCTTTGGGCTGGCTCCGCTGGGGCTGGCGTGGCTCTGGGCGCGGGTCTTTTCGCCGCCCAAACCCAACCCGACCAAGAACGCCATCTACGAGTGCGGCCTGGTTTCAAAAGGCGACGCCTGGGTGCAATTCCGTTCGGCCTACTACCTTTACGGCATCATTTTTCTGATCTTCGACGTGGAAGCCGTTTTCCTGCTGCCGTTCGCAGTGGCGTTTACGGGACTGAGCGGGGCGGCCTGCGCGGCCATGCTGGTCTTTGTGCTGCTTCTGGTCGAGGGCTTGGCCTGGGCCTGGGCCAAGGGTGTGTTGACGTGGGCGTGAAAAAGGCAGGGAACAGGGATCAGGGAACAGGGAACAGTTTTTCGTGCGCTCGATGGGAGATGAACTCCTCGATCGGCGTTCTTTTACTGACCACTGACCACTGACCACTGACCACTGGAGTGAAGCGACCGATGGATCAAACTCTCAAGATCGAGCTGGGCAAGCAGGGCGTCTTCGTCACGACCCTCCAGGAGCTTTACAACTGGGGCCGGCGCAGCTCGGTGTGGCCCATGCAATTCGGCCTGGCCTGCTGCGCCATTGAGATGATCGCCACGACCATGGCCCGCTACGACTTGGCCCGCTTCGGCGCGGAGGTCTTTCGCCCCTCGCCGCGCCAGGCCGATCTCATGATCGTCTCCGGCACCGTGACCAAGAAGATGGCGCCGCAGGTCGTCCGCCTCTACAACCAGATGGCCGAGCCGCGCTACGTCATCGCCATGGGCGCTTGCGCCATCTCCGGAGGCCCGTTCAAGCAGGGCTACAACGTACTCAAGGGCATTGACCGCTACATCCCCGTCGATGTGCACATTCCCGGCTGCCCGCCGCGGCCTGAGGCGCTCATCCAGGCCTTCATCACCCTGCAGAAGAAGATCGACGGCCAGCATCTGACCGGAGCCGATCGCCCGCGCCATCTCGACGCCAACGCGCAGGGCGAGTTTCCCGTGCCCGAATTCGGCGAGCACGACCTGGAGCCAACCTCGAATCAGGGCGTCTGGCCGGTGGAAATACAGGGAACAGGGAACAGGGAACAGGGAACAGAAGGACACTCGCAGCGGCTAACTTGCGACTGAAAGCTGGCCGCTAACCACTAACCACTAACCACTAACCACTAACCACTAACCACTGAACACTGTGAACTGTGAATTACGAACTGTGAACTGAATGAAATCGGTGGAAGAGATCAAGGCGGCGATTGAAGCGGCGGTTCCCGGCGCGGGCGTGGAGTTTGTGCCCAATCCCGGCCCGGCCGCGGAGCACTCGCTACGCCTCGCGCCTGAGAGCGCGCTCGCCGTGGCGACCTTTCTGCGCGACGACGCCGATCTCGCCTTCGACTTCCTCTCGAACGTCACCGGAATCGATTGGCCCGACAAAGAGATCGCGGAAAAAGCGAAAGTAAAACGTCAAGTAATCAAGACCGTCGAGGGAGTCGACCAGCAGCTCGAAGAAACCGTCGAAGAGACCCGCAAGCGCGTCGAGCCGGGCTGTCTTGAGGCCGTCTATCACCTCTATTCGATCGCGAAAAAGCACGGGCCGCTGGTGCTTCGCATGAAGACCGCGAACCGCAGCGATCAGGTGGAGCTGCCCTCGTTCACACCCGTCTGGCGCTCGGCCGAGTTTCAGGAGCGCGAAATCTTCGATCTTTATGGGATTGTTTTTCGCGGCCATCCGGACCTGCGCCGCCTGCTGATGTGGGATGGATTCAAGGACCATCCCATGCGCAAGGATTACGTAGAGCCGGACGATTACGAGTACGAGCCCACCGCGCATGACGAAGTGCTCAAGCGCGCACAGGAGCACAAAAGCAGGGAACAGGGATCAGGGAACAGGGAACAGGGGTCCGGCATCGCATGAGTTCGACGGAAACCAAACCCGAGCGCCTCGAAGGCTGGAACCGCCCGCCGGTGATTGTGCCCGACGGCGAGGGCGAGCTGCTCGAAGTCGCCATGGGCCCGCACCACCCGTCGACCCACGGCGTCTTCCGCATGGACTTGGCGCTCGACGGCGAGCGTGTCGTACGTCTCAAGCCGGTCTTCGGCTACCTGCA
>PLSB01000037.1 GCA_003165005.1 Acidobacteriaceae bacterium
GTCAGGGCAAACGCACCATGATTTTTGACGTGAAGGTTGGCCCAGAATAGGATAGGTCCGGCCTTTAGCCCGGACATCAAAGGTCGTTTTTTGATTTTCGAGTGCGCTCAGCGCGCCAAAAGGATCGAGAAACAAGATTGCTGGGGTGAAGAATGCCGGTGCCGAAGCCCCAGCCTGCCTTCGTTGATGCTATGGTGCGTTTGCCCTGACGCCGCAATGAATGGAAACGCAACTGTCCCGCGAAGCAGAGCTCTGAATCTCGCCTGATCCAGAGCGGGAAGCCGGGATTGATCCTCGGCTCTATCAAGTTCCCGGCCAATCGGGACGGCCTCGGACAAAACGGCGGCTTTCTCCGTCTTACCCAAATCATTCAGAGTGGCCGCTTCAATCTTGCTGGCTACCCGCTTCTCTCTGCTGCGCTGGTAAAGTCCCGTGATAACGGAGACAGTAACTCCGGAGACACAGAAGATAACCATGCCAACCATGTCGGAGGTTGAGTGGATCGCAAAACTCCCAACAGGCTCAAGCAGAAAATAGTCTGCCAGCAACGCGGAGAGCGTCGTGGCCAGAATGCCCTCCGAGATGCCGCCCAGCAGCGCGGCTAGAAAGACAACCGGATAAAAGGTGACGTAGGTCGGTAATGTGATGGAGTGTTCCGCCAGCGCCACGCGCAGCAGAAGAGCAAGCATCACTGCAACCACGACATAGATATGCCGTGCAGCGTGGCCACGAAGGATGCGAACGATGGTTTCCAATTGCTGAACCGCCTCAGTCGATGATCACGTGGATCAGAAACCCCATCCCCAGAACGATCTTTCCCTGGCCCGTTCTGCCCCACCTCATGGTGCTGAGTCCAGCAGGCAATCCGCCGCTTGGAAATTCGCCGAGCCTATCAATCCCAGTAAGGGTCTTCGGCGGGGCGTTCCTGACCGGTTCGATCATCGCGCTCCCTTTCCTTTCGGGACAGCGACACGACGAATCCTGGGGATCCCCGGAAACATTTCGTTTGGAAAGTTGTCATCATCATAGTCCGAAAAGTGTGCAAAATTGATCACAATCCGCGGCGAACCAAGCACACTTGTGATGTGCATCACATTACGAACCATTCTCGCGGGCGGAAACGAAAACACCGAGCCCATGTTGCCACAGCGCCCGGCCAAACTGGCGATTTGTCCTGGACTCTGCACTGGCCGGAACGAGACCACTGGCTTGCTTACAACGTGGAAGTGCAGGCTGGAGCCAGTAGCCTCTACGAATAACATTTTCTTTCAAAAATCGTGATGATCGTCGCCCGGCGCTGCAATAGCCGGCGACCCATCCTCGGCTAGCGATCCACGATTCGAATGCGAGTTGCCCGTCTCGGTTTGGGCGCGGTACTTGGCCACGGCCTGCCAATTGTCCTTGTGAGGATGGTCTGCGATCCATGGCGGCAGCGGCATACGAAGATAACCGGCCAACGCTTCGGCGTAGCCCTCATAAAGCGCACGTATATCGCGAAGCTTCTCGTACGAGCGATCGTCGCGGCAGACGCTCATCCCGCTCTTGCAGAGCAGATCGTAAAGCTGTTCATAACGCTCAAGCGAGAGCCGGTCTGGAGCATCTTTTACTGGGGGCAGCGAGAAAATCTGCGCCAGGTCGACCATCGCGTGGCGCGCCATGGCAAAGGTCAACTGAGCCTGACGCGCCTCGTATCCCTTGACATCGGCAATCAAGAGCGCTGAAGTGTCCAGCACGGCCGTCAAGGCGCTGATCCAGCTCTGGTTGTTATGCTGCGAGCGGAAGTAACAGAGCAGGGGATAAGAGATATGGCTTTCGAGCAATTCTGCCGACCAGCGCTCCCATTCGCCCAGCAGTAGCGAGAGAGCCCTCTCACCGCCTTCATAAGAATGGCGGAGCATCAGTTCGGCAGCGGTCGGCGGAGATCCAGCTCGCGCGTCAAGCAGCGAAATGCTCACCTCGCGACGCGAAAACGCACTGTAGAGAACCGGAAAGTATCCCATGACGACAGCCAGAAAACCCAGCCCGGTTCCAGCTTCCAGGATAACGAGCTCGCGCGCCCAGGCACTGCGCGGCGTCACGTCCCCCAGCCCCAGCGTAAAGATGGTGGTTCCGCTCACGTAGAGGTCGGATCGAAAGCTCGGTCCTTGGGTCGTGTCGTTGAATGGGCTGCCCAAGGCGTAAAAGATAAGGGCAAAGCCTACAACCATCGAGCCCGCCCACACCGCGAGAAGAAAAATCAGAGACATAGGCCCGTAGTAACTGAAGACGGACTCACGCCTGCGCGGATTGCGAAGCCGTTTGCCAAGGAACACCCAGGGTCTCCATGTAATCCCATAGAATATGCGAGTGAGCCGAAAACGGCCGGTCGCACGGCGTGGCAGAATGATTGTCTGGAAGGCATCGAGCAATACGGCAAATAGGCAAACAACGCCAGCAACAAGAGTAAAAACCTGCATCTGTCTTCCTCCTCTTGGAGCAAACAACAGTCCTCTTGCGCTCTGTTCAATCACTGTATCCTAGCCGAAATGGCAATGCAAAAAGTTGCCGATTGTTCACCATTCTCAACCTGTTCTTGCGTTCCCATTGCAAGTCCGGCGATTGCCGCAGCCGTCTGCGCCAGCCAGGGATAGGTCCGGGCAATATGCTGAAACCGGCCAAGGTTGAGATTCATCTAACGGCTTGTCAAAGTCTGGGGAGTAATATGAAGTCTCCCCTCTTGCGCTTTTGTATCCCCGCGTAAGGGAAATTAAATGGCAAAACCCGTACTGCTGACGGTTGATGACGACCCTGAAGTATTGCGCGCTGTGGAGCGTGACCTGCGGCGCCGTTATGCGGAGCACTACCGCGTACTGCGCGCGGACTCCGGCGCGACGGCACTGGAGGCACTTCGCGGACTGAAGCGGCGTGGTGATTCAGTGGCGTTGCTTCTGGTCGATCAGCGTATGCCTCAGATGACTGGCGTGGAATTTCTTGGCCAGGCGATGGAGATTTTCCCCGACGCCAAACGTGTGTTGCTCACCGCCTACGCCGACACCGATGCGGCGATTCGCGCCATTAACGACGCCGGCATCCATCACTACCTGCTGAAGCCATGGGATCCTCCAGAGGTACACCTCTACCCGGTGCTGGATGACCTTTTGGATGATTGGATGGGGTCGTATCGGCCTCCCTTCGAAGGGGTTCGCGTTCTCGGAACGCGCTGGTCTCCTCATTCTTATGCGATTCGAGATTTTCTTACGCGCAACCAGACGCCTTACCAATGGATCGATGTGGAGACGGCGGGGCAAGTCGCCGAGGTGCGCCGCCTGGTGGAAGTGGCCGGAGCCGAAGCCGCCAGCCTGCCAAAAGTGCTCTTTCCCGATGGCACATCGCTG
>PLSB01000271.1 GCA_003165005.1 Acidobacteriaceae bacterium
CAGTTCACCAAGGGCAACCGCCCCGATCTCGTCGAGAAAGAGGCCGCGGAGATCGTCGTGATCGAGGAATTCCTGCCCAAAGCACTGGACGAGGCCGGCCTCGCCACGCTGGTATCGGAGGCGCTTGCCGGGCTGGAGGCTTCGCTCGGCCACAAGCCCACCCAGAAAGAGATGGGTCCGGCGATGAAGGCTGTTCAGGCCAAGCTGCAGGCCGCCGGTGTCCGCGCCGACGGTCGAGCTGTCAGCGAGTTGGTAAGGAAAACGCTCGCAGGATAGGGACGTTCCCCGAGGCAGATGGGGTAGCAACGGCAATTCGCGGCATCCGATGCCAAAGATTGATAAATCCTGTTATCAGACCCACCATTGATTTAGGAGATTTCCCCATGAATGTTTCGCTGACCCCCGAACTGGANNGGCAAGGCTCGCATCGCTGGAACGCGGGGAGATCGTCGAGCCCGGAGCGGCGCTGGAAAGGCTGCATCGGAAGTCACGGGAGCGGAGAAGGCTCAGCGCATGAGCCAGTACGAACTATTCCCCGCCCCCCGAAACTAATCCCCCCATCGTGGGTCTAATCCATCAGCCCCCCTTGGGCTGCCGGGACTCCGCGTACCGAAGACCGGCAAAACAACATGGGAGGGCCAGGGGCCCCAGGCCGGCTTTGCGTGTTGTTGAGCGGCGCAGAGCGGCCGATTGTGAGGGACGATGAAATCCCCAGCGGATTCCGAGCTCTACGGTCTCACTCCTATCTCCCAACCATTTCCGCACGCGCCCGGCTATTTGCCTCCGGACTGGTTTGCCGCGCGTCGCTGGATCTTTCCCGGATTGGCTTCGGTTATTGCACTTCTTGCTATCGCTTTCGCGCCGTCGCAGCTCGCGGCACAGCAAGGCTACCCGGCTTCGCCTTTGGGCTATGGCAGCCAGTACGCTCAGCCGTCACCACAATACGCCCAGCCCCAGTACGCGCAACCGCAATATCGGCAGCCGCAGTACGCCCCGCAGCAGCCTTACACTCAACAGCCCTACACGCAACAGCCTTACCCACAAGAACCCTACTCAGATCGGCAATACGAGGCTTCGCCCTATCCACCGCAGCAAGAGGATTACGGGCAACCGGCGGCCGCGCCGGTTCAGCCCTTGAGCGCGCAGGATCTGGAAGAGCTCGTAGCGCCCGTCGCGCTCTATCCCGACGCGTTGCTCGCGCAGATTCTTGCCGCTTCCACGTATCCGGGGCAGGTGGCTGTCGCCGATCGATGGCTCACACAAATGCGCGCGCGAGGCTACGGCGAGCCCGATCAAATTGCCGCCGGCGCCCAGGCGCAGACCGGCTGGGATCCGAGTGTCAAGTCGCTCACTGCGTTTCCTGACGTGCTCGATATGCTGAACCACAACCTGGAATGGACGACCGCCCTCGGCAACGCCTACTACAACCAGCCGCAGGACGTGATGCAGACCGTCCAGGTACTGCGTGAGCGCGCCGAGCAGGCAGGCAATTTGCAGAGCACGCCGCAGGAACAGGTAACGGATAACCAGGGCTACATCCAGCTGGCGCCGCCGAATCCAGAGGTGGTTTACGTTCCAACCTACGATCCCTGGACCGTCTATGGTCCACCCATTGCGCCTTATCCGGGCTTCTCGTTCATCGGCGCGCTGGGAGAGTTTTTCTTCGGGGCGCCCATCCATTATGGGCTCTGCTTTGGCGTGGCGGCCTTTGAGCCCTTCGGTGTGTTGGCCTGGGGACTCGACTGGATGGCACATGCAATCTTCTTCGATCACGCGCATTACTACTCGCACAGCGCCACGGTTGCCGATTGGGGCTTGCCGCATGGCGGACCACGGGCCTACGGCGGCGGCTGGGGCGGGAGTCGCACGCGCGACGGCACCTACGGCGCGAGCCGGGCCTGGAATGGGCAGAGCGCGGGAAACCGGCAGCAGGCAGGCGGACGGCAAGACTACAACCAGCGCGGCTACGACCAGCATAGTTACGATCGAGGCTCCGGCACGTACGGCAGTCGCGGTTCTCAGCAACCGGGCTACGGCTACACTCACCCCGCACTGCCCGGGCAGAACTATGAGCGCTCTCAGCCGCAGCAGTACGCGCGGGTAGCTCCCCAGCAGAGCTACGGCTACCGCCCACAGACGTATCCCAACCGGCTCCAGGCCTACGCCGGGCAGAGCTACGCCAGCCGGCCGCAGACGTATCCCAATCCCGCGTACGGCTACTCAAACCGGGCATATTCAGGAAACGCGTACTCCGGGCAGGCATATGCCTCGCGTCCCGGCTACGGCTATTCCAACTCCTCGCCTTCTTATCGCGCACCGCAGTCCAATTCCCCGCGCGCCTTCACCGGGCGCTCCATTGGGGGCAACGGCAACGCGATTGCCAGGAATGAACACTCCGGCGGCTTTCATCCTTTCGGCGGCGAAAGAGGGCCCAGCGGCTTTTCAAGCGGCCGCGCGCCGAAGAACTCCTACTCAGCTCCTAAGAGTTACGGCGGCGGACACAGGCGCTGAGTCTCTTGCGCTTAGACCCGAGCCCGCGTAGCCGGCGACATACGGCCGCCCCAGGCGCAACAGTCTGTTGCGAGACTCGGCTGGAACGGGCCTTGTAACAAGGGCACGGCTTTTAGCCGGGCCGATAAAGTCAATCAAATGATTGCTGGGCTTCAGCCCCTGCTGCTTCAGCTCGCCCAAAAACGGCAGCCTGTGGCGAGTTTCGTAACGACCTCGCAAGCCTGAAGTCAAAGGCCGCGATCACCCTGGCCCAATGAATCTCGCTGCGCCGTCTGGACGATCGTAACCTTCAACCTCTAACATCGACATCCAGTAACCTCATACGCGGTCCCCTTATCGCGGAGCGTCGATGAAATACCTTTCTGCTCACATAAGCCTGCCGTTGTGCCTGCTGTGCGTTCTCGCCGTTCGGCAACTGGGCGCGCAGGGCCCTCCCTATCAGACCGACGATCCCGTCCCCGTCGACCTCCATCACTACGAGTTCTATATCTTCGGCGGCGTCGACGGCACTCCGGCGGAGATGGACTCCGTTGGACCGGCCTTCGAGTTCAATTGGGGCGCGCTTCCCCGCGTGCAGCTCCACGCTATTCTGCCCTGGGGCGTGGTCGCGCCCTCGAACAATCCTGTGTATCTGCCCGGCGGCACGGGCCCCAAGGAATTCGGCCTCACCGATATGGAACTGGGCGCCAAGATCGCGTTCATCAAGGAGAGCAAACACTTTCCGCAAATCGGCAGCTTCACCATGTTCGAGATGCCCACCGGAAACTACGATAATGGCCTTGGCGTGGGCAAGGTCTGGTACAAGCTCCCCATCTGGCTGCAGAAAAACTCCGGCAAGTGGCTCTTCGATGGAGGCGGCGGTTATCAGGTGGTTCCTCAGGCCAACTACCGCGACTTTCCCTACACCGGCTGGCTCGTCAAGCGCGAGTTGAGCGAGCAGTGGGAGCTGGGCGCGGAGATCTTCGCGCACGGACGCGAGGGTTTCGCCGCCGCGCAAACCCAGCGCTCCGCCATGATCGACGTGGGCGGCTACTACCACTTCAAGCACAATACCAACAAGCAGTTCTTGTTCTGCTACGGCCACTCCGTCGCGGGACAAACCGAGAACTATGCGTACGTAGGCATGTACTGGACGTGGGGCAAGGACCGGAGGGACGCGTCGCCGGAGGAGAAGAAAGAATCGGCGGGAGACTTGCTCTTCCCTACGCCGCCCGGCGGGAATGGATTCTAGCAGCGCTGCACAGAGGTCTGAACTTCAGGGCCTCGAGCACCGAAAAGAAAGCTCGTGGTTCATGGAAATCACCGCACGCAGTCTCTGGACCCTGATCCACGGCATGGGCTTTGGCGCGCTCTATCTCATGGCTTGCTCCGGCGCGCTCGTTGAGCTCTATCGCCGTTACTGCACGCACAACCCGGCGCCGCCCACAGAGCGCGACGCGCGATTTCTCCGTATCTATCTCGTCGCCATGGCCGCGCTCGCATGGCTCGCGGTGCTGACCGGCGCCTACATCGTTTATCCGTGGTATCGCGCCGTGCCGCCGCCGGGAACGGCCAATCTTGCCGCATTTCCGCAGCGGCTCTTGATGGCCAGCCCCACAACCAGCGGCTGGCACTCGCTCGGCATGGAGTGGAAGGAGCACGCGGCCTGGATCGCGCCCATCTCCATCACCATGGCTGCGAGCGTGGTTCTCCAATACGGACGCAATCTTAAGGACCACCCGCAGTTGCGCGCCGCGGTTCTCGGATTTGTGTGGATCTCGCTTCTCGCCGCTGGTGTGGCAGGGTTCTTCGGCGCCATGATCAGCAAGAACGCGCCGGTCGAGGGCGGCCCGGTCATTCACATCGTTCAAGGAGAACAGAAATGAGCACGCAGAACGCTTCGGCTTCCGCAATTCCTTCCGCGCGCCCCAACGGCGCAGGCGCAGCAGCCATTCTCGCGGCCGGCATCGGCGCGTTTCTTGTCGCCGTCTTCGCTATCCTCGCCGATCGATCCGCTGCAATCAAGAGCCTGATGATCTTCTGGAAACCGACTGGCCCGCTCTCCGGCGTCACGACGTGCGCCATCGTGTTGTGGATCGTATCGTGGGCGATTCTGCACGCGCGCTGGCGCAACCGGAGCGTTGCGCTCGCGCGCGTCAATGCCGCGGCCTTTGCGTTGCTCATTTTAGGGTTGCTGCTCACGTTTCCACGGATCGCGGATCTCTTCTGAAATCGGCGCTCCATCCTGTCCGGCTGCCTGTATCATAGATTTGTGCTCACACGCTTCCCCGTGGAGTGCACTTACCTATGACCACTGCTACTGCTTCCCCTGTATTGCAACTCCTTGAGGACCGCTGGGACCACGCCCGCGCGGCCACTCTCGATGAACCCGAGCTTCTGCGTTATCGCTCGAACCTGCTGGGGTCGGACCTGCGCATCACCAACTTTGCCGGCGGCAACACCAGCTCGAAGATCGTGGAAACCGATCCGCTGACGGGCGAGCCGGTGGAAGTGCTGTGGGTGAAAGGCTCGGGCGGCGACCTGGGCTCGATCAGGCGCACCGGCTTCGCCACGCTCTACCAGGAAAAGCTCGTGGCGCTCGAGCGCCAGTACGCGGGCCCAAACGCGGAAATCGCCACCGAAGACGAGATGGCGGCGATGTACCCGCTGTGCGCATTTCGCAACAATCCCGTTGCCGCTTCCATCGACACGCCGCTGCACGGCTTTCTGCCCTTCCCGCACGTGGATCACCTGCATCCCGACTGGGGGATCGCGCTGGCGGCGAGCGCCAACGGCAAAGCCAAGATGGAAGAGTTCAACCGCGAGTTCGGACACGCGCTGGTGTGGCTGCCGTGGCAACGGCCGGGCTTCGAGCTGTCCCTGATGATGAAGCGCGCGGTCAAGGAGAATCCCGGCTGCGATGGCATTGTGCTCGGCGGACACGGGCTCTTCACTTGGGGCCAGACGCAACGCGAGTGCTACATGAACACGCTCACCACGATCGACCAACTGGGGCAGTTCATCGCGCGGCACAGTCGGGGCAAGGTGCGCTTTGGCGGCGAGGCGACGCCGGCGCGAGCCGATCGAGAAAAACTGGCGGCGCAGATTGCGCCCTTCCTGCGCGGACGCATCAGCGCGAGGCATCGCTTCATTGCGAGCTTCTCCGACGCTTCGGATGTTCTGGAGTTTGTGGATTCGGCGGACGCAAAGCAGCTGGCGTTCCTCGGCACCAGTTGCCCCGATCACTTTATCCGCACCAAGATCCGGCCGCTGTTTGTGCCGTGGGCCGCGCATGAGGGTCTGGACGCGCTCAAGAGGCAGATCGATTGTTCGCTGGCCGAGTATCGCGACCAGTACCGCGCCTACTACAAGGCATTCGCGACCAGGGATTCGCCGGCGCTGCGCGATGCCAGCCCGGCGGTCGTGCTGATTCCGGGGATGGGCATGTTCAGCTTCGGCAAGAACAAGACCGAGGCGCGCATTACCGGCGAGTTTTACACCAACGCCATTCACGTGATGGAAGGCGCCAGTGTTTTGGGCGAGGGCGAGGTGAAAGGGCCCTTGCCGCAATGCGCACCTGGAATGGATCCGGCGAGCTTCCGGGTCCACACGAATTACGTGGCGCTGCCGGCAGGGGAAGCGTTTCGCATCGAGTACTGGCCGCTCGAAGAGGCGAAGCTTCGCCGCCAGCCGCCGGAAAAAGAGCTGAGCCGGCGCGTGGCGCTGGTGGTGGGCGGAGCCAGCGGCATCGGCCGCGAAGTGGCGAGGCTGGCCGCCGAGCGCGGCGCGCATGTTTTCGTTGCCGATCGCAACGCCGAAGGGGCGGCGCAGGTTGCCATGGAGCTGGCTGCGGTGAATTCGGCGGAGTTTGCCTCGTGCTCGCCGGTGGATGTACGCAGCCGCGAGTCGATCCGCGCGGTATTGGATGCGGCGGCGCTCCAATTCGGTGGCATCGATATTCTCATCAACACCGCGGCGCTGTTTCCCGCAACGACGGACGGCGCCATTCCCGACGCGATGTGGGACGAGACGCTGGCCGTGAACGTGACGGCGAATTATCTGCTGGCCGACGAAGCGGCGGCGCTCTTTGAGGAGCAGGGGCTGCACGGCAACATCGTCTTCACCAGTTCGGCGAACGCGGTGGTGGCCAAGCGCGGCAGCGAGGCCTACGACGTGAGCAAGGCGGCGCTCTCGCACCTGATTCGCGAACTGGCGGTGAGACTGGCGCCCAATGTACGCGTGAACGGCATCAGCCCGGCGACGGTGGTAAAGGGATCGACGATGTTCGGACGCGACCGTGTGCGGGCCTCGCTCGAGAAATACAATATTCCTTTCCAGGAATCGTTCAGCGACGAAGAGCTTCGCAGCCGATTGGCCGCGTTCTACGCCGAGCGCACGTTGACCAACAAGGCCATCGATCCGGCCGATTGCGCGGAAGCCATACTCTTCCTGGCCAGTCCTCGGGCGCGTTGCACCACGGGACACGTGATTCCCGTAGACGGCGGGTTGACCGAGGCGTTTCAAAGGTAGGGAGTAGCCAGTAACCAATAGGGAGTAGAAGGCAACGTGCTGCCTCGCCGGCTCTTGACTCTGCGTGCGGACTCGCGTAGTTTGTCCTTACACGGGAAAGGAGGTTGATCCAGCCTATGAGCAAAGATTCTTCGAGTAGTTTCTTACGTGAGGTGACTGAGGCCTGAGGCCTAGCGTCTCCGGCTCCAGATAAGACCCGGCGGAGGGTTCTCCGCCATGGCTCTGGCCCTCGCTTGAAACGCGACCGCCTCAGTCTAATCCCAACAGATCACCGGCAGCGGCCTGGGAACGCAAGTTCTCAGGCCGTTCCTGCTTTGAATACAGGGAACAAGGGACCAAGAGAACAAGGGAACGAGGGACCAGGGGAACAAGAGGGCAGAGGTCAAAGATCAATCTACGGCGATCCGATTCATGCCCGATCGGCGCTGCGCGCTTAATCAAAGCTTCCGCCGAGATTTTCGCGCGGCTTGCGGCCTTCCACAAAGGCGGCGTTCAACTCGATGTTCTCATCGAAGATGGCGCTGCCGAAGCCGAGATGAAATTTCATCTCGCCTAATTTGTTGGCAATGGCCGTGGCGTCTTCCCTGCTGAACTTCGGGGCCTTCGCGTCCAAGTGATATTGAGACAGAATGCCGAAGGCCGCCGCGGCGTCGGCGCAAGGAAGATTCTCGGCCGCCCCGAGCCGCTCCTGCGCCTGATAGGCGGAGGCCTCCTCGTAGGGCATGTAGTCGAGCGCGCCGGTGGACTGGGCGGTCTTCCAGGCGGTGTTATCCAGAGTGAGTCCGCTGCAGCCGACGCTTAAGGAACCATGTTGCGCGGCGGGATCGTCGGGGTGGTCAATGATCCGCAGCATGACAGCGATCCCGTCGCTGACTTGAGCCTTCCACTGCTTCAGGCCGGGCTCGGCGTCGCGCAGCGTCTTCAAATTGCTGGCGATCTCCTTGTGCAGAGCTTCGCGGGCCTCGGCGGCGATGTGCCTGTGCGCGCGCCACTCAACGCAACTTTCGATCTGCGTGGCAATCAGCAGGCCGATGGTGATGGCGACGAGATGCAGGAAGAACTCGCCGGCTCCGTGCAGACGCTTGTGCAGAGGATGGACTTCAAGCATAGAGGTGCTCCTCTCTGAGGGAGCCCTATCGCATTTTCCGGATTGGTATACAGTGCCGTCTGGAATGACTGTGGGCATTTTCCTCAAGAAAATGCCCATGCCTGCCTTTGGGCGACTCTTCAGCCATCCGGAAAATGCCCTAAAGGGCCGGTTGTGGATTTGGCTACCAGTATAGGCCGCTCAGGCGGCGCAGCGGGCGAGGGGCGCCTGAATCTTCGCTTGCAGCGGCGCGGTTTCCCACGCCTTCGATCGGGTAGGAGGCGGGATCACT
>PLSB01000235.1:0-696 GCA_003165005.1 Acidobacteriaceae bacterium
CCGCCTCGTTCGGCGGCGGAACCTTGACCGCCTGAAAGCGCCGTTCAAGCGACCGATCTTTCTCGATCGACTTGCGGTACTCTCCCGGTGTCGTCGCTCCGATGCACTGGATCTCACCGCGCGACAGTGCCGGCTTCAAAATATTGGCCGCGTCGAGCGACCCCTCAGCCGAGCCCGCGCCCACCAGCGTATGTAATTCGTCGATGAAGACGATAGAGTTCTGATTCTCCATCAACTCCTTCNNCGCTCTTCAAACTGGCCGCGGTATTTTGTGCCCGCCACAATCAGCGACAAGTCGAGGCCGAGGACTTTCTTGTCGGCCAGGAAACTCGGCACTTCGCCGTCCGCAATCCTCTGCGCCAGCCCTTCCACAATCGCCGTCTTGCCTACACCGGGTTCGCCAATCAGCACTGGATTGTTCTTCGTGCGCCTGCACAAAATCTGCACCACGCGCTCAAGTTCGCTATCGCGGCCCACCAGCGGATCGAGCTGTCCGTCCATCGCCGCCTGCGTAAGGTCGCGGCTGAACTCGGCCAGCAAACTCGACTCGCGCTGCCGCTGCTGTGGCGGAGCCTTCTCCTGCGTAACGCGCGCCAGTTCTTCGCGAATCTGCGCGAGCTTCAATCCGCGTTCCTGCAGAATCTCCGAGGCAAAGCACTTCTCTTCGCGCAACAGGCCCAGGAGCAGATGTTCAGT
>PLSB01000235.1:794-19076 GCA_003165005.1 Acidobacteriaceae bacterium
GCAGCAGGTGCTCGGTCTCGATATAAGGCGAGCCAAACTGGCTGGCCTCGTACCGCGCGAAAAAGATTACGCGCCGTGCCTTCTCCGTATAGCGTTCGAACATGATGTGCTCCCCCCCGTCGTCGGGGATTGTCCCAGGCTGCCCGCCGCATTAGCCGTCCGGTACCCCCGGCTTCGGCTGCGCTGCGTGCGCCCTCCCGTTGCTTCGCCGCCAGAGGCTCCAGAAATCAGAACCCACGCTCCGAACGGCTCTTTGGGATGGTACCGGAGCTGCTTTCGCTCCGCTCGTCGCTGGCCTCTAAAGCCGCCGCACGACCTCCATCCTGACCTTTGCAGCCCACTTGGCGAAAATGCCACATTAGGCTGGTACTAATAAGACTCACAAACCAAGGAAAACGGTGCAATTCCGCGAGAGGATTATAGGTTAGGTTGCCGGCTGGGCGGCGTCTGTGAGCTGCGTCAGCCTTCCGTTGGCGAGACGAAGAATCCGTGTACAGCGTTGGGCCAGTTCCATATTGTGCGTGACCAAAATGGACGTAAGGCCATGGTCCGCGTGCAGCCGCTCAATCAACTCGAAGACGCGAGCGGCCGTGGTACCGTCGAGGTCGCCCGTGGGCTCGTCGGCCAGGAGCAAACGCGGGCTGCACACCAGTGCGCGGGCCAGGGCCACGCGCTGCTGCTCGCCGCCTGAAAGCTCGCCCGGCCGGTGCGCTCCGCGATCCTCCAAATCCACCTCTCGCAGCCAGTTCGCCGCTATTTTCCTGGCTTCGGACGGGTTCATGCCGCGCGCCACGAGGGGCATGGCCACGTTCTCTTCGGCCGTAAACTCCGGCAGCAAATAATGGAACTGCCACACGTAGCCAATCTCGCGGTTGCGAAAGGCTGCCGCCTGTCGCGGGGAGAGCGAGGCCACGTTGGTTGATGCGCAGTATACCGTTCCCGCGGAAGGCGCATCAAGCGCGCCCAGAATGTGCAAAAGTGTGCTTTTTCCCGCGCCCGACTGGCCTACAATCGCCACCATTTCGCCGGCCTCGACCGCGAGGTTCAAGTCCCGAAATAGGACCAGCTCGCCGCGTGCCGTGCGATACGACTTCGACAGTCCTTCGACCTGAATAAGCGGAGGTTGTTTTTCGATTGCCGGCTCTGGTTGATCGAGGGTTGCGGATGCCCGCGACTCCCTCTCCCGCGCGGCGCGGGAAGCCTGAGGGGCCGCCGCTGGAGGGGAATACATCATCCGGTTGATTTCATTTTACATGGGCCGCCCCTGGAGGCGCATTTCGTAGCGCCGGACTCCAGTCCGGCTGTCGTGCGGGCGTCCACGCCCGCACTTACGGGTGCCCCACCCTCGGCGCGTCTCTATCTTTTCGCCCAGGGTGGGGAATGAGTGCCTTAATACTACAGTTGTAGATAGGCTTTTGCGGAGGGAGCAGGGGCCTTCAGGCCCCTGAAAAGGCCGCAGAAAAGGCGGCCTTTAGGCCCGGGCCCTTGTCCTTTTGCGGCGTTTCACCGAAGTACAACTGTAGTACTAAGCTGCGAATGTGTGCGCAGCGCGCGCCGGCTCGCCCGCTCGCTAACTCGCTCTGCTCAGCCCCACTTCTTGCCCAGCGCTTCGAGATTTGCCTTGCCCAGTTCCTCCGGCAGCATGCAAATCCTGAACTCCACCTCAGCGTTGAAGTTGAGGAACCACGGCTCGGCCAGTCGTGGCACGTCCGAGGCGCCTTGCACTTCAGCAATCAGCACGCAGCCGCGTTTGCCTTCGCGCTCGCTGAAGTACGCAGCCTCCGGCTTGGTGTCGTCGAGAATTTTCTTCATCGTGGGACCCGCAGTTCCATTGCGAACCAGGGTATTGAACGGCTCAGGGGGACACTGAACCAATATCATCATGCGCATGTTTGTTCCTCCGGCGCCTGGGAATTGCCTTGGGATAGGCGGCGCCAATTTCGGACGCTACAGCACGCAAGAGACCGGTGTCAAAACAATTCTCCGTCTCCTCCGCTCCATTTTTCGCACCGCCTCGCCCCAGTCCGCGCAGCGGGCAACAGATGGCAGCCCGCCGTCGCGCTCCATGTAGCGCCGGTCTCCTGACCGGCTGTACGGCCGGCGTCCCCGCCGGCCGAATGCGCGCGCCGCCAATTCCGCCACTCGCCAGCCCGCCGACTCGCTGCCCTGCCGGCCTGCCGACTTACCGACTCGCTCCCTCCCTCCGCTTGCTATCATCGAATCAGCGGCTGCCGCGTGCACGCCGCCGCAATCTTCCTGCATCCTTGTGACTCCTGCCTCACAAACCGCCTTATCGTCCGATCTCGCCGTTCCCGCTGCGGAAACCCTTCCGCACGGCCTTCACGCGCCGTCCCCGGGCGCAACGGCTCTGCTTATCCACGATCTCCGCGAGCTCTTCAAAGTCAAAGTCGTCGGCCTCGTGCTCGTCACCGGCTGGGGCGGCTTTTATCTGGGCTCGATGCAGTCGGGCATCTCCACCATGCAGCGCGGTCTGCTCGACGTGCTCCTCGGCATCGGCCTGGTTTCCGCCGGCGCGGGCGCGCTCAACCAGGCTCTCGAACGCTCCACCGACGCGCGCATGACGCGCACCGCCAACCGGCCGCTGGCTTCGGGCCGCTTTCCGCTCGCCGTAGGAATCATTGCCGGTCTCGGCGCCATCGCTCTGGGCGCGGCATGGCTCGCCCTGCGCACCAATCTGCTTACCGTCGCGCTGGCGCTGCTCACGGCCTTCACTTACGTCGCTATCTACACGCCGCTCAAGCGCGTCACCTCGCTGGCCACTTTCATCGGCGCGTTCCCCGGCGCCATGGGGCCCGTGCTGGGCTGGACCGCGGCGCGCGGCCGCATCGAGTGGCCCGGCGTCGCCCTCTTCGCCATCCTTTTCGTCTGGCAGTTCCCGCACTTCATGTCGATTGCGTGGCTCTATCGCGACGACTACGCGCGTGCCGGCATCCGTATGTTGCCCGTCGTCCAGCCCGACGGATGGTCGACCGTGGTCGAAGCAGTTTTCTACGCGGTGCTGATGATTCCCGTAAGCCTGGCGCCGTGGTGGCTTGGTATGACGGGCGCACTCTACGCGATTCCGGCAACCGCGCTGGGTCTGGTTTACCTCGCATACACGCTCCGCTTCGCGCGCATCCTGCGCGCAAAGACCGAAGACGAAAGCCGCATGTTGGCGCGCGACCTGCTCAAGGTGAGCGTGCTTTACCTGCCGTTGCTGTTCACTACGCTTATGCTGTGCGCGAGGGCGAGGGGGTAATTTGCTTGAGCTCTCGTATTTGCGTAAGAAGTCGTCTGAAAATAAAAATGCGCTGTCATCCTGAGCGGAGTTTGGCGCGTTCACGCGACAAACGAAGTCGAAGGATCTGCGGTTGCTTTTCTTTGCGAAATTGCATTGCAGTTCAAGGGCCGGCATTGCATCAGGGCGCGAGTTTGCTCGGGCGGAAAACGCCCAAGAGTGATAGGGGCTTTATTGGTCATTGCAAGAGAAATGCTCAATTCCACCAAGAAAGGCAACCGCAGATCCTTCGGCTCCGTCCCGCTCGCGCGGGACTTCGCTCAGGATGACATTCGACATCAATTGTGCAGAAATCAATAGCTACCGAGGCAAATAAACTTCATCTGTGAATGATTGAAGCATATGACGACCGCACCCACCTCCGCTCCCCGCTCCGGCGCGGCTCCGGCCATCGCCGCTATTCTCTTGATCAGCGCCGCGGCGTCGCTCTTTCTCTTCTGGCTGATTTACATTCATCCCGCCGCGGCCACGAGCGCGCAATTCGCCTTTCTCCCCGCGCTCAACGCCATCCTCAACGGCCTCGCGGCCATCGCGCTTTCGATCGGCTACACCTTCATTCGCGCGCGGCAGATCCGGAGGCATCGCGCCGCGATGATTACGGCGTTCGTCTTCTCCACATTGTTCTTGGTGAGCTACATCCTGCACCATGCGCTGCACGGAGACGTGCGCTATCCGCTTCATGGCGCATTCCGCACCTTTTATCTGTGCCTGCTCGCGAGCCACATTCTTCTCGCCGTCGTGGCGCTGCCGCTGGTGCTCATCACTTTCTTCTTCTCGCTCTCGGGACGCATCCCGCAGCATCGCAAGGTCGCGCGCTGGACCTTTCCGCTGTGGCTCTACGTCTCCGTCACCGGCGTGATCACGTTTGTCATGCTGCGCCTGGCGCAAGGATGAAGCCCGGCATCGTCTTCATCGGAGGGAGCAGGGGCCTTCAGGCCCCTGGATGGTTCGCCGCAAACCGCGGGCTTTAGCCCCGGACAGGCGCACTGCTCAAGTATGGAATCATGAAAGAAGCGGTTGCCGAAGGAACCATGCCCCTTACTTCACCAACCTCGAATGCAAAGCGCTCCACCCCGCCCGACGACGGCACGCGCCAGCTTCTTCAATGGGGCGGCACGATGGTCGGCGCAGGACTCCTTTGCATCCTCCTGCTGGTTACCCTGTTCGGGGGCTACTCGCGCAACGGCGCCAGCACCAACGCCGGCTGGTTCGCGCTTATTGTCGCCCTCATGTGCCTGCCCTTCGGCGGACTGCTGCTGACTCTCGGCGTCGCCAAATGGTTCCGCAACCGGCGCCAAGCCCGCGAAGCGGGCGATAGACCTTAGCCCCAGGCGCGAGCCTGGAGAACGCGGGCCAAACCCTCCGTTCACGCAAGCCCGCTTCAGCGGGCGTAAGAAAATGGCGCACGCATCCGTTCAGACTCCGCCTGCAGCAGCCACTATTGATCCGGTACTAAAATACTGCTTCCGTGCCCCATCCTTTTCCGCGTTTTCTGCGGAAAAGGGTGGGAGAATGTGTCACTGTTCACGGGCCGGATCGCTAAAATCCGCCAACTCGCCACGCTTGCCGCTCTGCCACCTGGCTGACTCGCTAGCTCGACGAATCGTCGGTCCCCGCAGTAGCATCCTCGTCGGCCACGGGAGCTTCGTCCGCGGTCGCATCCTCCGCCGGAGCGTCCTCTGCCGGCGCATCCTCCGTCGGGGTGTTTTCCTCCTGGCCCACGGGGTCGCCGTACTGGCCCGATTCTGCGCTGGAATCCGCAGTTTGCTCTTCACTTTGGGCATCCTGACCGTACATCTGGGCGTCATCGGTAAAGCCTGCAGCGGCATAGCTGTCGGCCGTCTGCGCGTCCTGATCGGCAGTCTGCTGGTCGGAGTTGGCCCAGCTCTCGTCCAGTTGGGCAGTCCAGGTCTCGTCGGTGTTATCCGGTCCGCCTTCGCCGGCCACGGTCTCGGACTGTTGGTAGGCCTGCTGGGCATCGGCATTCGCCGTCGAGTAATCGCCTGAGGCCACGGCCTGGCTCTCCGCCTGCTCGTCCTGCTGCAGCGTTTCTTGGTCCGACTGCAGCTGGGAGTTGTCGGCCGGATCGGTAGATCCGCCCGAGGCTGGATCGGCCGTCGCCGTCGCATCCGGGTCAGCCGGATCGGCTGTCGCACTCGGATCAGCTGTTGCGTCCGGGTCGGTTGTCGTTTCGGGATCGATGCTGGCGGTCGCGGGGTCGTCCGGATCGCCCGTCACCGCGCCATCCACCGGATCCGTCGATTCGCCGCCGGCGATCCCGTCCGCCGAAGGATCTGACACGGACCAACCGCCGTCGCTTTCGGGAGCATTGTCACCCGTCGCGCTCCCCTCCACGGTGCTGGCCGGATCCTGCTCGGCCGCTGGCGATGCGCCCTGTTCCGTCGGGGCATTGGGATCGGTCGGGTCGGTCGGGTCAGTCGCCGTGCCTGCGCCGGTCGCATCCGGATCCAGGACCACTTCTTCCACCACCACCACTTCTTCCGCAGCCCCAGTCGCGGTTCCCGACCCATCCCCCGCGCCTGCGACACCCAAAGGATCGAGAACCGCCTCGATCACCTCTTCGGTCACCGATCCGGATTCTGGAGCAGTCCCGGTTTCTCCTGTGCTGGCGCCCGTCCCGCTCGGGGCACTCGCCCCGGCGGTCTCCTCAGGCACAACGACGATGACTTCTTCCACTTCGCTTCCCTGGCTGTTGGTATCGTCCGGCATGTATGTTCCTCTCTCTCTCCCGAATTCTTCAGTTAGCTCTTTACGCCGGCAGTTACCGGCGCAGCATCTGGGAATTATTCCGCGCTCTCCCCCTCCAGCGGCAGAGGGGAGCTTGTTTCCGCATCAGCAGCCTTGGCTAGCGCCGCCAATGATTCTGTCTCCGCACCCGCCGCGGGCGGCGCTGGCTTCGGGCGCAACGTCATCACGATGTGGCATTGCGGGCAGCGCACACTCAATGTCGTCTTGCCCCGCAGCACCGCGAGGGGAATCCGCATCGCGGCGTGGCACTTGTTGCAGACGACGCGGATCGAGTCCGCGGGCGGCGGCGCAACTGCAGGCTTTGCCGCCGCGGCTGGTGTTGCCGCCGCAGCAGCCGGTGGACGCGCCCCTGCCTGCCCCGAAGCTGCTGGCGGAGTTGCAGACTTTGCCTTGCCGGGCGCGGCGCCCGGGCTTGGTTTCCGCACCGTTCCCACGCCCAATCCCGACCCCGCCTGCGTCGGCGCCGGCGCCAGTTGCTTGCGCACCGGCTGGATGCTCGCACTCCAGCGCATCAGCTCCGCTTCCCGCGCCGCCTGGCCCAGCAGCCGCAGCCGCCGCGTGGTGTACATCGACGACGAAGTCGTCATCTCCGAGAAGCGCGTCATCGAGTCGTCGCTCGCGGACTCCTGCTTCAGCCACTCCTCGATGTTCACCTGCTGCAGCAGCCGCGCCGAGCGAATCGACCACGCCAGCAGCACGCGCCGCACCATGGCTTCGTCGCCCACGGCCATCAATCCCGCGCGGTCGGCAGTAATTTCAGACTGGCGCGACCACGCCATCAGCGGCAGGTCGATTGCCCCCTGAATCAGCTTCGCGGGATTGATCGCGTTGATCAAGCCATTGGCGAGCAGGCCGGTGTGCACGCTCACATCGCCCGCGATGAACCGCAGCACCGTGTTCCACAGCGCGTGACCGGCGCGGCAGTGGCCCATCTCGCGCGACAGCACAAACAGCAATTCGTCTCCGGCAAAATTGATGAGGTGGGAGGTGCCCAGCACAATAAAAGAGCTGTTTTCCGTGCCGTAGGTGTAAGTGTTCCACATCTGGTCGCCCGATATATAGACGTCCGGCATCTTCGGAAGGCCGAGGATGCGCGCGGCCAGCACCGCCTGGTTCCAGACATCGGGGAACTGCCTGGGGCCGAGGCGAATGGCATTGAAGGTCGACTCGATCCAGGGGCGCCCCACCTTGTCGGACACGTTCCGCACCACCGCTTGCAGCGCCGAAATGCTCTGCAGCTTCGACATGGCCTGGCCGTCCTGCGCCCATAGGAACACCGACCGGTCAAGCTGGTACCCGGGCATCAACGGCCGCAACCATCCACACCCTGGGCAAACTATCTCGGCGGCGCTCAGTCCTGCTCCGTTCCCGCCGCAAACATTGCACAGCGGCTTGCCGTTCGCTCCGAGCGGCGGTCCGGCGGCCACCGGTTGCGGGGGCGCAACCGCAGACTCGGCAACCAACCCACTTCCGCACAGGGTGCAGAATCGTGAGCCAGGCACTCCCGGCCCGTGTCCCTGTGGACAAACCAGCGGTCCAACCGCCGTAGCCGCCATGGGCTCTCCTCTTCTCCGTTTGCGCGTGGGGCCCCGAATTTAATTTCGATGGGGAATCAAAATTCTCGCAATTATAGCGGACGCGCGCGGCAGAAACAATCGGCGAGTGCAGAAGCAACTTGAAGTTTCGGTGAATGGCGCGAGCATCTTGTTGATGCGGCCCTCAAGAATGAGACTCGGGTGCCCCATCCTTTCCGCGTATGCCGGGGCCCCCGGCGAGCGATCTTTGCTCGCTGGGGTGGCTGAGCGGAAAGGGTGGGAACGCACGGTCTCATGCAATCGGGCCGCATCGACAACGGAGGCATATCCTCCGGCCCGCTCGCTGGTTCACTTTTGCGCATGTTTTGCAGGGTGACTCGCCGTCCTTCCGGCCCAAGAAAACCGGCCTTCGCGCATTGCGAAGGCCGGCGGATCGAGACAAAGCTCAGGGCAACGAAGATTGCGTTGCTGCCGTTAGGCAATCGTGTGAGGGGAGGTTCCACGGCGGTGGCGCAGGAAGACGAAAAGGCCGACGAGGCCGAAGCCGCTGCCCAGCAGAACCAGTGAGCCTGGCTCGGGGGTTTCGCCGACGAATGGACCGTAGTAGTCGAATTCTGTCGCCGCACCCAGGTTGTTGGGAGTCTCCAACGGACCTGGCCCTACGCCGTTGTCGTTGTCCCTGTAGCTGGCGAGCGCGAAGCTGGCATTATCCGAGCTGTGATTGCCGTTCAGGACAATCTCGACCCCGTTGGCAACGGATTGTGGTCCGTTGTTGGTCACAGTCGTGCTGTAGATGAAGTCGCCGTTCGTGTCGAGCTCTACTGCGTAGACCTCCGTGCACGTTGTCGCAGTTTTCCCGCTCCCGCAGGCCACTGTGGCGTCGCTCAACGTCTGGTTGGGGATGGCGCCCCAGGCGACATCGTCATACACGTCGGTATCCGTGGAACTAATCGATACCTGAGGACCAATGGCCGTCCATCCGGTCACTTTGGTGCCAGCCGCATTCCAGGTGGTGGCCTTATACAACTGCACCGTCTCGGCTGCGCCGGGGTTGGTCCAAAGTGTCTTGCCTGACTTGTTCTTGTCTGTGTAGGCGGCGAGGGGGCTTACGTCCGGGGTCGACGCGCTGTTACCGCCAACATAGGTGCCAAGCTCGTCCACGGTTATGTTGGACGTGAGCGTGAACTCGTAGGCGAAGACGTTGTAGCCAACGGTGGCACTCGGATTACCGCTGGTCGTTAGATCGGCAGAGTCCAGGTTGAGCCCCGAAGACGGAGCCGTCCATAGCGGGTTGGTGGTGAATGGGCTGGCCAAAGCGGACTGGGAAAGAAAAACAACAGCCATTGCGGCAAATCCTAAGAAAACCTTCTTCATCTCCGTGCTCCTTAATTTGGATGGTTCCTGCCCACCCTTGCGACCCGATGCAGCGTTCGAAAACTTAGCCCTGTTGAAGGGCCCGGTTGAGTCTGAAGATTGAGAGTTGAGACGGAGAGCTGTCCCCAACCGTCGTATTGCCGCTCCCAATCGCTTCTCAGTTCAAGAACCCGTGTCTCCCCCGCCCTCCAGTTGGAGGAGCGAACCGCAGGTTGGCTCCGTTGCACAATCCACCCGCGGACACGAGGAGGTAGTCCATGAGCTGAACCTGCCTGGGATGTAAGCAATTCATGATCCAAATTAATATCTTGTATTTTCAATAGATTACGATTCTTTATACCACGAAGTGTGCAGGAAAATGCTTTACCAAGGAGGAAGTGATTTTCCCTCTCCGCTCTGGTCCATCTTCTCCGGCGGCCGGCCAGAAACCCCTGGCCGGCTGCGCCCAGCGAATCGATTCGGCAGATCAACAGGGGCTCGGCTTCCCGCCCGTATCCCTAAAGAAACGCGAAGGATGAGGGTGCCGATCGATTCGGTTGGAGCTGCCCGGGGGTGGGACGAGAACAAGCGCTATTTTTCTTGAGAGGAATCGGGCACGAGGGGAGTGGGGTTTTCCCAGACGCTGGGGAGGGGCGCCGGGATCAAAGCGGCGAGGTGCTCTCTTGCGGATGCGGCGAGTTGGGGGTCGATCTTGCCGCGCTGGCCGTGGCAGTGGCTATAGAGTTCAAAGCCAAGGCGGGATGGAGTGATGTCGAAGATGTCGATTTCGCGGTAGGAGGTGAAGTCGAAGAGCTTCTGAATCAGTCCCAGGTTGTATAGATAGGCGAGATCGGTGGCGTTGCGGGCGAGGTCGGTCACGCCGGTGAGTTTCGTAATCTGATCGGGGCTGAGAACGACGGAGACGGAGGTGAGATCGCCGGACGCCGGCGCGGCGCTCAAGGCGCGCTCGCATGCGTGAGTGAGGATAATGGCCTGAAACGGCGTAATTTGAACGAGCAGGTCGACAAGAATCTGATTGCAGTCGTCGGGCTCATCGACCGAGCAGGACGAGACGAAGAGGCCCACCCATAGTTGCGTGGTCAGTTCGTCGGGAGCCCAGGAGCCATCGCGGAGGAGGTTTGCCACCAGCGCAGGATGGGCGCGCATGCGGTCGGCATCGGGATCGGCGAGAAGCAGATTCTCGACAGCGCGCGCGATTTTGAAAAGGGTTGCGGTGCGGTGCTGGTCCAGACGCCCGTCCAGCAGCAGGATGGCTTCCTCTGCCCCGGACTGACAAAGGCGGCACAGGAAAAGGACGGTGCGGAGGGTCGAGAAGACATGGACGACCTGCTCGCGATCGGTGAGAACCACGGCGCTGCGGACGAGGACCTCCCAGAGGTCCGCGTCGAGGCCTGGGGGCGGAACAAACATGAACCCTGCGCCGAACTCGTCCTGGCGGATGATCCTGGCTTGAATGGAAATCTTCAGCTCCGAGTTCAACTCAGGGTCGCCATCCATCTGGAGTTCGAGGGTGACGAGCTGGCCGACCGGGAGGAGCTCTTGAACGCCGAGGAAGATGCCGCTGGAGCTGATGTTTTTGATTGTGGCGGGCGTGGAGGGGAAGTCGACCCCATAATGGGCCGTGAGCCCGGCCACGGGCCATCGATCGGCCCGCGGCACCATCTTTGCGCCTAACCTTTGGAGCGCACGCTTGAAATCCCTCAGTCCGGGCATCGCGGGAGACTCCTGGTTCCATGCCGCCGGCGTGATTTCCCGATGAGGTCCGGAGCCCAAAGCGGCAGCATTCGCTCATGGCCGATACAGCGGTTCCAGAATTGCTGTACCCCGGAGCCGCTACTTCCGAGTGGCATCTTCCTCAACCGGGGTCCCCACAGACAGGTCTTGGTCTGTGGGGTGGAACCGGGGTCCCCACAGACAGGTCTTGGTCTGTGGGGTGGAAGTAAATGCCACCTTTCGCCACCCTCAAAAGAGCACGTAAATTCTGGAACCGCTCTGATGCGGTCCCGCAAAAGGAATCATCGCCTGAAAGCACAATAGCACTCCTGCCGGAAAAGGAACATAGATTCGATGGCAGCGCGGACCATTGTTGCCAGCCGGTAATGGCGTTCGCAAGCAAGCCGGACCCGCCGCGCGGGCTTGCTGGGTGGTCTCGCGTCCGGTTTGCAAGCAAAAGCCCCGGGACCGGGAGGATCGGGGTTTAACGGTTGGCGCCGAAGTGCGAGGCTGATGACCGTGCGACGGCCGTTCTACCGCCGTAACAAACCAAAGGCGGGCTTTGGGGGGCAAGGTGTGGAAACCGGCGCTGCGGGCGCGGCGATTTTTCCCAGAGCGAGCCGACGAGAAAGTACCTTCCTCGCCTGCACCCCTGTGCTACGATCCCTGCAACGGCAAAACCGGGGGCACTTTGCTCAGTTTGGGAACGGCCAAGAGTGCCGCTTCAGCGACCGCTTTGCCGGAACAGCAATCCGGGCCGCACTTCCGGCTGCATGCTTACAAGAGGTGGTATGGACAACCAGTTAAGGCCTTTGAATCTGGGCGAGATTCTGGACCGCACGGCCGACCTTTTCCGCTCGCGGTTTTTGTTCTTCACGGGACTTGCGTCCATCTTTGCCGCCGCGATGCTGGCGGTACAGTTGATCCAAGTCGGCGCGATGCACCTGATGGGCTATCCCGAGATTGCGCCGCATCTCGCATTGGTGTATGCCGTGTTGATCGTGGCGAATTTACTGTTGATCTCGCTGCTGGCAGGACTCTCGATCGCCGCCTTCAACCGGGCCGTGGCGTGGATCTACCTGGGAAAGCCGGCCACGATTTACGGGGCCGTCAGCAGCATCTTTGCGCAGGTGCGCCGCTACCTGTGGCTGATGACCGTGACCATGATCTTCGCATGGGGGCCTCTGATTGGCGTGTACATATTGCTGTTTGGGACCATCTTCGCCGCCGGGTTCGGCGGGGCCATGTTCGGGGCGCAAGGTGCACAGCAACCCGCAACCATGGGCCCCGGGGCGATGGCTGGAGCGCTGATTGGTTTCCTGCTTGTGCTGCTTCTGTCCATCCCGGCGACCATTTATGGCGTGGTGATGTGGCTGCGGTATTCGCTCGCCATGCCGGCGTGCGTGGTGGAAGGATTGCCGGCGGGAAAGGCGATCCGGCGCAGCATCAATTTGAGCGAGGGCTCGCGCGGGCGCATCTTCGTGCTCTGGCTGCTGGTGTTCGTGGTGCGCCTCATGCTGGGCCTCCTCATCGAATTCCCCATGATTTTGCTGGTGGTGAAGCATCCTGGGCAGCCCGTTCCCCTCGGCTGGATGGTGTATCAGCAATTCGGCGTATTCGCCATCAACGCATTGATCGGCCCCATCTACTCGATCGGGCTTACGCTGTTCTACTACGACCAGCGGATTCGCAAAGAAGGCTACGACATCGAGTGGATGATGCAGGCCGCGGGACTTCTGCCCCAGCAGGCCACGAGCGAACTGGGTGGGGGCTCTCTGAACTGACGGCGCAAGCGAGATCGCCTGCGCCCCAACGAATTCGAGCAAGCGGGTGCAACCATGAACGAGACACTACGTCCCTCGACTCTCGGCGAGATACTTGACCGCACGTTCCAGTTCTACCGGAACAACTTCTGGCGGTTTGTGGGAATCGCTGCGTTGCCATTGGTGGCGGCATTCCTTCTGGCCATTCCGGCCGCGGCGATCTTCGCGATTCCGGGAATTGCCGGGGGCATTGGCGATCCGGCGGCGATGATACGCGGCGCTGCGTTCGGTCTTGGCTTTGTGGTTTTTCTGCCGCTCTACCTTGTGTCGTACGCACTCTCCATCGCCGGCATCACCGAGGCCACGGTGAGCGCGCAGCGCGGCGAACGGCCGACCATTCGCGCCGCGCTCAAGAGCGCGTGGCCCAGGCTCTGGACCTATTCCTGGCTTTTGTTCCTGCAGGCGATCGTGGCCTGTCTGGTCCCGATGTGCGCCGCCGTGGTTGTCATTGGGCCTCTGGTTTACCTCATCTCCCACTCCGGCGCGGGATTGGGCGCCGGTTTTGCGCTGGGGTTTCTGGTGTTTGCCGTGGGAGGAGCGGCGATCGGCGTCATCGTTTGGCTGGCTTTGAGCTTTGCGATGGGCATGGCGGTTTGCGTGGCGGAGAAGAAGACGGCGTGGCAGTCGCTCCAGCGTTCGTGGCGCCTGAGCCAGGGAACGCGCGGCCGCATCTTCGTGCTCTACCTGCTGCTTGTGGCCCTGTTGTTCGTGGTGACGATGATCAGCTATTTTCTGGCCGCGATGGTCGCCTTGGTTGGGGCATTCAGCGGGCACGACCCAACGGTGGCGCTGATCGCGGCGATTGTCGGCGGAATCGTCTACGTTGTCGTGACCATGGGCGCCCAGATCGCCCTTGTGCCCGTGCCCTGGATCGCGCTGGTCCTGTTCTATTACGACCAGCGCATCCGCAAGGAGGGCTACGACATCGAGTGGATGATGCAGCAGGCGGGGCTCACGCAACCGCAGCCGCAAAGCGGGTCCGCAGGGATTCTCGGGCTCGCACAGCCTCCCTCCAACTCGCCGCCGGCCGATGGCCCGCGAGGTTTTCCGCCGGTTACGCCGCCTGATACCTTGGGAGAGCGATGAGTTCTGCGGCGAATTGCAGGAGGCTGGCAAAGGTTGCATGGGTCGTACTCGCGGCCGCCATGCCGCTTGCGCGTGCCCAGCAGGCCGCCTCCAGCTCCGGCTTTCGCGACGTGAATCTCGCCCAGTACCGCCAGCACCTCGACGAGTTGGACGGGGTGGTGGGCGATTGCGCGGCGCAGTTGAAGCTCAAGACCCCTCCGCCTGCGAATGAGAACGCGTGCGATCCCGGCCGCGTGGGTTCCGACGATCGCGTCGCGGGCCTGGCCGGCGCGGGATCCGAGCCGCGCGAGGTTCGCTACGACTGGCTGCGCTCGGTCTTGAGTGCCGCGGGAAAGAAAGGCAGCGGCGCGGCTTCTGTCGTGTTGGGAGCGCACGCGAGCGCGAAGAACAAGGCGCCGGAGGCGAACGCTCTGCTCAACGATGCGCATCAGCGGCTGCGGATGGATGAACAACAGGCCGAGAGCCCGCCCGCGGAAAATCCCGCCTACACGGAACAGCGGAAATCGCTGGACGCGATTCTAGCCCGCAGCGAATACAAAGGCGCCACCGAGGTTTCGGCCAGCGATCGCTTTTGGGAGTGGCTCGACAACCTGCTCGACAACCTCAAAGCGAGACTCGGGGCGATCGGAGCGCGCGTGCCGTGGATTGGCACGTTGATCGAGCTGTTGCTGGTGGCCGGCGCCCTGACCACGTTGATCTGGCTGCTGGTGCGCCTGGAACGCAACGCGCGCGTGCGCCTGGTTCCCGACGTCGAGAGCACGCCGGGAGCGCCCTCGGCTCGCGAGTGGCAGTTGTGGCTGAAGGAGGCCGAGGCCGAGGCGGCCGCGGGTGCGTGGCGCGAGGCCATTCACTCGGTGTATTGGGCGTCGATCTCGCGGCTGGAGTCGGGACGCTTGTGGCCGGCCGACCGCGCGCGCACGCCACGCGAGTATCTTGGGCTGCTCGGCGGAAGCGATCCGCGCAAGCCTACGCTGACGGCGCTCACGCGAAGCTTTGAGCGCACATGGTACGGCGGGCGCGAAGCAGCCGCTGCCGACTTCAACGCCGCAATGCATCACGCCGCGGAGCTGGGAGTGGAAGCGAAATGAAACTCTTCGCCTCGCTCGACCCCAAGGACCGCAAGCTGCTCATCGGCTGCATCTCGGCCGTGGTAGTGCTGGCCGTGATCATCGCACTTTTTGCGCGCGACGAAGACCGCGACGATAATCCACTGCCCAGCACGTATCTGACGGGCAGGCACGGCGCTCGCGCCGCCTTTGAAATGCTCCAGGCCAACGGTTACAACGTGGAGCGGTGGGAGCATCCGCTGAGCGAGTTGGCGGCGAAGACCGACACGCAGACGGTGGTGATCTTCGCCGAGCCCAATCCCACTTCGCCCGAGGACTTCAAAGCAGTGGAAGATATCGTCGCCCGCGGCGGGCGCGTGCTACTGACGGGCTGGATGGGCGGTGCGCTGGCTCCGGATGGCAATGTGAAGCCTTCGACGCAGTTCGCAGCGGCGTGCAAGCTGACGCCGCAGGGGCTCGACCCGTTGGCCGGCTCCGGCGAAGTGTGGATGGTTCCGGAGGCGGCATGGGGGCTGAACCGGCCGCTGGACCGCGTTGAGTACAACTGCGTTGGAGCACCGGCGGTGGTCGAGTACGCGAGCGGAAAGGGCGAGGTGATCTGGTGGGCCAGCTCGACGCCGCTCGAAAACGGTTCCATGCAACGCGCGGAAAACCTGAACCTGTTTCTGAATGCGCTGGGCACGCCCCAGAACCATCATTTTTATTGGGACGAGTCGCTGCACGGCGAAGTTTTCTCCGACTGGTACTACGCGCGCGGCCCGGCCTTGTTGCTCCTGGAATCGGGCCTCGCCGGAATCGGTTTGCTGGTGATCTTCAGCTTCAGCCGGCGGCGCGGGCCGGTGCGCGATCTGCCCGCGCCGGTGAGAGCTACGCCGGTCGAGTTTCTTGAGGCGCTGGGTTCGCTTTATGGCGAGGCGCGCGCGTCGTCCACCGCAGTGGAGCTGGCTTACGAGCGCTTCCGGCGGCGCATGGCCGACCTGTGCGGACTGAAAGGGAGTTCGCTGAGCGCAGACGAACTGGGCGTCGCCGTGCGCAGGCGTTTTCCGCGGGCCAGCGAGGCGCTGGAGAAGGATCTGGCGGATTGCCAGACGGCGATGGGGGATGAAACGCTGCAACCCAAGAAGGCGCTGGCGCTGGTGCAGGCCTTGAGCCGTCACGGCGAGGCGTTGGAGGCCGCGGCCAGAGCGGGATTGAGACAGTGATTAGTGATTAGTGGTTAGTGGTTAGTGATCAGATGATTCGCGCAGGCTGGATATGATTTATATGGAGTTATTGCGGCAAGGAGATGGGAATGAGCGAGGAGAATCCGTTGCAAGAGAGCGCAGAGGCGCAAGGCACAACCCCGAGGGCGACGCAGCAGTTGCTGACGCACGCACGCGCGGAGCTAGGCCGCGTGATTGCCGGGCAAGGCGAGGTCATCGGCCAGGTATTTGTGGCCGTGCTTACGCAAGGGCACGCGCTGCTTGAAGGCGTGCCGGGAATTGCCAAGACGCTGATCGTGAAATCGGTGGGCCGGTTGCTGGGTCTCAACTTTCAGCGCGTGCAGGGAACACCCGATTTGATGCCCGCCGATATTCTGGGCACCACGATCTTTAAAACTGGGGCGGATGCCTTCACCTTTCACGCGGGACCGGTTTTTACCGATCTGCTGCTGGTCGACGAGATCAACCGCATGCCGCCGCGCACGCAGGCGGCGCTGCTGGAATGCATGGAAGAGCGGCAGGTGACGAGCGACGGCGTGACGCGGCAGTTGCCCCAATGGTTCACAGTCTTCGCCACGCAGAACCCGATCGATTTTGAGGGCACGTATCCGCTGCCCGAGGCGCAATTGGACCGCTTTCTGCTCAAGATCAAGGTGAGTTATCCCAGCGCGGACGAAGAGCGGCAGATGCTGGAGCGGCACCATGGCACGAGCGTGAGCCTGCTGGACGACGCGAAGATTCAGCCGCTCGCCACGGATCTGCTGGAGGCGGCGCGCGACGAGATTCGCGCCATTCGCGTGGAGGCGGACCTCTACGGCTACATACTGGAGCTGGTGCGGCGCACCCGCGAGTGGCCGATGCTGGCCTTGGGCGCGAGTCCGCGCGCGGCCATCTGCCTGCTGCGCGTGGCCCAGGCCTTCGCCGCCTTCGAGGACCGCGACTACGTGATTCCCGACGACGTGAAACGCGCCGTGTTGCCGGTGCTGCGCCATCGCATCCTGCTTAAGCCGGAGGCGGAGCTGGAGGGCTTCGACGCCGATCGCGTGCTGAGCGATGTGGTGGCGGCGGTTGCGGTGCCGCGGAGATCGGAGTAGTATGATAGTAGTATGAAAGAGAAGACTTCAATCACACTTTCGTCGGATATTCTTGCCCAGGTGGATCGCAATGCCGGTACCAAGGCCTCGCGGTCGGCTTTCATCGAGGGCGTGCTCCGGGAGTATTTCAAGGTCAAGGTGCGGGAAGCAATCAACGCGCGAGACCTGGAACTTATCAACGCAAACATCGATTACCTGAATCGCGAGATGGAAGACGTGCTGGAATATCAGGCGCCGATCGATTATGCGATAGAAAGTGATTAGTTCATGCGCCGGGGCGAGTTGTATCGAGTATCGAAGATTCCGGGCGATCCGAAAAAGCATCGAGTCGTTGTAATTGTGAGTCGCCAAGCCCTTATCGATTCGCAGTTCTCCACGGTAGTTTGCGCGCCTGTGCTGACCGCGGGACAAGGCCTTTCAACCCAAGTGAGCATTGGGATCGAAGCTGGCCTGAAGCATCACAGTTGGATCTTGTGCGATGGCATTGCAAGCGTTCGCAAGACAGAGCTGACACATTATGTTGGAACGTTGCCAAACTCCAAGCTGGCAGAGTTGGATCGTGCCTTGGCAATGGCGCTTGATTTGCGTTTCTAGGTCATGCAATGATCTCGGCTTCGCTCCATCCCGAAACCGTGCGCGGGCAATGCAAGCTGCGCCGGCGCTGGTTTGCGTTCGGATTTACGCCGCGCACCATCTGGCTGCTGGTGGCGGGGCTGGCGTTGGCGCTGCCGGGATTCTTCCATGCCTGGTGGGGACTTTGGATGATCCCGTGGGACGCGCTGGTGCTGGCGGCGGCTTTCTTCGACTGGCTCAGGCTGCCCTCCGCCGAGCGGATCGCCGTGGAGCGTTCGTGGAGCAACGCGCCTTCGCTCGCGAGCGCGACCGAGATCGAGATTGCCGTGGAGCAGGACGGGGGAACGATTCTCGAGTGCCGCATCGTCGACGATCTGCCCGAGGCGCTGGTGGGCGTGCCGGCCACGCACAGCCTGCGCGCCTGGCCGCGGGTGCGGGCGGCGCTACGCTATAAAATCGACCCGCGCGAACGCGGCGACGTGACCACCGGAGCGGTGTATCTGCGCTACCGGTCGCTCGTCGGGCTCGTGGACAAGTGGGCCATGGCGCCGCTCCAGCAGACGGTGCGCGTCTATCCCGCGCTTCGACAAGGCGAAGACCAGGAGATCTTTCTGGCGCGCGGCCGTCAGATCGATTTGCAACTTCGCCAACTGCGCGAGCGCGGGCTGGGCCGCGACTTCGAGAGCCTGCGCGACGATCGCGAGGGCGACGACCTGCGCGACATCTGCTGGACGGCCACTGCACGGCG
>PLSB01000005.1 GCA_003165005.1 Acidobacteriaceae bacterium
AAATATCGTAGCTCTTCCTTCTTGAGCGGTTCCTCTCCGCTTGTGGCTCTGAGCTGTGCTTCTTCCTGAATCACAGCCTAACCCACGGTCAGCTCAGCCGAACCGTTCACTCCATGTTGACTAATAGGACGGCAGCGGCGGGAGCGGATTTTTCTGGGCGCGCGAAGCGAGGAGCGGCAGATGTTGTACCATCTGAACGACGAGCGATCCGCCGCGGCGGACGATCGGGAAAATCCGCCCCGTCTCTTCGGCTTCTACCCAATCGTGTGAACAGACCCTACCAGATCGGAGTACCCCATGAGCAATTCCAAACCGCAAAACCTCCAGAACCACGCGCGATTCGATCCGCCGTTTCATTTCTTCCTGGCCTGGGTCTTCCTCGCCAACGTCGTCGTCTCCATCGTCTACGCCGCGCACCATCTCTGTTTCTACTCGGCCTGGCTGGTGGTGTTGTCCATCGCGGCGCTGATTGCGGTGTTCAGAATTCGGATCTACCCGCTGAAGGTGCAGGACCGCGTCATCCGGCTGGAGGAGCGGCTGCGCCTGCAGGCGCTCGCCTCCCCGGAGTGGCACGCGCAGATCTATCGGCTCACCGAAGACCAGTTGGTCGCGCTGCGCTTTGCCGCCGATGACGAAGTGGTGGAGCTCGCCAAGCAGGCCCTCGAACACAACCTGAGCCGCAAGCAGATCAAGCAGCGCATCAAGAGCTGGCGCGCGGATTACTGGCGGGTGTGAGGGCGGGTTGCAGGGGTCAGAGGGCAGTAAGCAGAGCCCAGTGTGAGTGTGAGTGTGGGTGTGTGATCCGCACTCACACTCGCACTCACACTGGTCCCCGCTCCCTAGACCCGCAGCTCCCGCCGCGCCGTCGCGGCCACGCGCTCCAGATCCGAGGTCGTCAGCACCCGGATCTGGTGCTCCTCCATGGTCTCCACGCCGAAGCGGTACATCGCCAGCCGTTCCGGCTCCTCGTCCGTGGCGCCCAGGCGCGCCGCCGGCTCGACGATCGCCGTCAGTTCCAGTTCGGCCTTCTCCACGCGCTCCACGCCGGCGCGCAAGGCTGCCGCCGAGAAGGCCAGGACCTTGGCCATCTCCAGCCCCGTGACCGTTCCGGAGCCGCTTCTCGAGCCGCTTCTCGAGCCGATTCCCGGGCCGATTCCCGCGCCAATTCCGGCGTCCAGGCTCACGGCGTGAAACATCCGCACCACCCCATTGGGCCGGTAGCCTACATCGATGCGCAACGGATCGCCCGGCCGCGTATACTCGGAGGCCGCAATCCGTTTGCGCAAAAGCTCCCACACTCCGGCGCGTTCGAACTCCGCGCGCATGCGCGACTGGATGGCGGCGCGTCCGCTCACGCGGGCCGTGCGCTCCCGCGCCGGCGGCTCGACGTAGAGCCGCATCAGCTCTTCCATGCCCGCCGGCATGCTCTCGGCCAGGTATGCCTTGGGCTCGGTCATCTGCACATTCAGCGAGAGCGACTCCTCGAGAATCCGCATCAGCCGGCCGCCGGAGTCTTGTTCCAGCCGCCGCCTGAGCTCGCTCTCCATGCCCTCCAGAAGCGCCGTATCCGCGTCCGGATCGAGGCAGCGCACGCGGCGCCAGTCGCGCGTAAAACGCACTTCGGTATGCCCCTCCTGGTCCTCCGCCGCCCGCTCGCGCAGGATCACGCCGATGTGCACATACTCGTTCCGCACCGCATCCGGCACGTACCGGAGCAGCTGGAACTCGCATTCGCGTCTGGGAT
This sequence comes from Acidobacteriaceae bacterium, assembly GCA_003165005.1. Classification (GTDB taxonomy): domain Bacteria; phylum Acidobacteriota; class Terriglobia; order Terriglobales; family Acidobacteriaceae; genus Telmatobacter. The sequence continues at coordinate 1,745 of PLSB01000005.1, forward strand.
GGATGCCGTTCATGGTCTTTCGTGAACCGTGATCAGTGATCCGTGGCCAGTGGTCAGTGTGAGTGTGAGTGTGGATGACCAGCGCCCACAAACCACTCACACTCTTCCATAGTCCCTATTCCCTGTTCCCTAGTCCCTACTCCCTGTCTTTCAGTTCACCCTCATCGTAGCCCCCCACCTGCCCGCTTTCCAAGCCTCTTCCGCACCTTCCGTACCCTTCTCTCCCCATTTCGGAAACGGCCTGCGATCCGAGTTCCCAAACGCCTCGATCAATTCCCGGATCCGGCTGCGCCGCTCCAGCAGCTTCTCCACCAGCGCTTCCATTTCGCTGATGTCCCCGCCGTACCATTCGGGGGGAACCTGGTTGGCCGCCGTCCACACCGTCTCGGCCGCCATGTTCTCGATGCGCGTCAGCCAGGGCTCGAAGGACTCCCACCCTTTAACCTCCCGGTAGACCTCATTCCTGTAATAGACCCCACGCAGCGGCGCATCCTCGAAGCGCCACTCTCCGGCGTGAAAGCAGTAGCCGAAGTCGATGAAGACGGCCTTGTAGCGCCGCTCCCGCTGCCGCCGCGTGAAGACCGCCTGGCGGCCGTTGGCGTTGCCCGTCCACTTGTCGAGGGCGAGAACCCCGGCGAACTCGCCCAGGTTCTTCACCTCGGCCAGTTGCTCCTCGGGCAGGTAGTCGACGACCTGGCCCGGCATCAATCCCCCGGCGAATCTCGACCCGAACTGCAATCCCGGCGTGCAGCGCGCGTGCGTCCGTCCCAGGTCGATCTCGAGCTCCGGCGTATTCTCGATCAGCCAGCTTGAAACCTCCACCAGCTCGGTCTCAGGCACGGCCAGTCCCGCGGCCGCCGCCAGGCGCGAGGCCATCAGCTCGTTGGCCAGCACCCGCATGTGCTGGGGATTGTTCTGGAACTTCACCACGTAGATGTAGCCGTCCGCGCCCAGCATCAACTGGCCCTGCGCGCCGCCCCGCATGCGCCGGATCTGCTGCACCGCCAGAACCGCCACTCCATCTACCGCCCTTCGTCCGGCTTTGCCTGTTTCCTCCCCGCATTCTATACGCTTCGCGGCGCAGACCTTTTTGCCCGCCGTTTGCGGCCCAGTTTCACCGTTTCTGTGCCGATGCGGGGATTTGGCTGTATGACACTGATTGTAAATATGTTCCACGCAACACAGTTCACAGTCCATCTTTGAGACAGGGAATAGGGAGTGGCCAGTAGGGAGTAGGGTGCGGGTGTGAGTGTGGGTGTGTAGGGGGAGGAAGAGCACTTCGCTCAGCGCTGTGCGGCGGGCTCGCGTGTGCGGGTCAGGAGACCGGCGCTACAAACGGGCAACCGTGTCCCTTGTTCCCTGCCGGGGTCCCCAGCGAGCGATCTTTGCTCGATGGGGTGGCTTGGTCCCTTGGTCCCTGTTTTTCTAATCCCTGTTCCCTGTTCCCTGTTCCCTGTTCCCTGTTCTCTGTTCCCTAGAGCATTTCTAATTTAAGTAT
>PLSB01000132.1 GCA_003165005.1 Acidobacteriaceae bacterium
CGTCGAAGCGCAGGTTGGTCTTGCCCCCGAACTCATCCGCCAGTCCAAAATCAAGAAAAATGGCCTTGGCGTGGCCGATGTGCAGGTAGCCGTTGGGTTCGGGAGGAAAGCGGGTCTGGATTTGGGCGTCGCCGAACTTCTTGGTGCGCACGTCCTCGGCGATCTGATCGTGGAGGAAGTTGTTCACAGTGCGGACGTCGTTGCTTTGAGAGAGCGGATTTTCCGGATCTTCGTTGGGCATGGCTTTAGTTCATTATTCCACCGCAGGGCTGCGCCAAATAGGGGCGGCGCGGGAGAGGTTTCGAATGATTGGGGTTCATGCTCTCCCAGGTCCTCCGCCACGGCCGACGGACCTGGGGCGCCCGGCACGCGGCGAGCCGGTCAGGGACAGGCTCTTAAGCGGCTGCTTTGCCGGTTGGCAAGGGCTGAGCCACCAGGCGCACGCCCAATGCCGCGCAGACGCGGCTGATGGTGTCAAAGCGCGGCGCGCTATCGGGGCGAAGGGCTTTGTAGAGAGCTTCGCGGGTAATCCCGGCGGCTTTGGCGATCTCCGTCATGCCGCGCGCGCGGGCAATGTCGCCCAGCGCCGAGGCCAACAGGGCTGCGTTATTCGCTTCCAGAATTCCGGTCAGGTAGACGGCGATGCTCTCTTCGTTGTCAAGGTATTGCGCGGGGTCGAATTCCGGCAAGTCGTCCACGCGAATGTTTTTTCTCATTTCTTGTCCTTTTCGCTTTTCAGCAATGCGGCCAAAGCCTTAGCCCGTTGAATATCTTTCCTCTGCGTGCGTTTGGAACCGCCCGCAAGCAGGACGACGATCCGGGCTCCGCACTGTGTGTAATACAAACGCCAGTCTGCGCCGAAGTCGATGCGCAGCTCAATCACACCACCGCCAACAGCCTTGAAATCGCCGAGCAAGCCGAAGGAGAGACGCTTGATGCGTGCCGCCACCGCTCCGCGTACTCTCAAGTCTTTCAATCCATCAAGCCATGCGGTGAATTCGGGGAGCGGCCTGACGGAATACATGCTCGAAGTGTAATTGATCGATTACAGACTGTCAAACTTGGATTGGACGCAATCGAGTCTATTCAGTTTGGATTGAGTGGTTTCTTCGGGTGCTCCAGGGTCCGGATTTTCGGGCTCGGGAAAGCGCCAAAATCAGCCGAGTGGGGCAAGCTTCTCTTCGGCCTGGCGGATGCGGGCGAGGCAAGTGTCGCGGCCCAGAACAACCAGGGTTTCAAAAAGCGGCGGCGCGTTTTTGCGTCCGCAGACGGCTACGCGAATGGGTTGGAAGGCCTGCCCGGCTTTTAAGCCAAGTTGCGCAGCGGCACCGCGAAGCGCTGCGTCCAGCGAATCGTGGTCGAAATTGGTGGCGGCGAGGACTTGCTGGGCGGTCTCGAGCACGCGCAGGGCCATCGCGGCGTCGCCCTTTTGCGGGATCAGTTCGGCGGGGTCGTACGGGGCCAGCTCCGAAACAAAGAAAAAATCGGCGGCGGAGACGGCATCGCGCAGCAGCTTGATGCGTTCGCGGATGAGCGGCGTAACGGCCGCGACTTTCTCAGGCGTAGGATGAAAGGCCGCCTGCTCGAAGAAAGGCTCAAGGCGGCGGCTCAGCTCGTCGACGGGCAGAGCGCGGATGTGCTCGGCATTGAGCCAGACGGCTTTTTCATCGAACGGGAGCTCTTCATTGAAGTTGACGACGGCGTTGGAGCGATTGACGCCTTCGAGCGTGAAAAGATCGGTGAGCTCGTCGAGGGTAAGGAACTCGCGATCGTTCTTGGGCGACCAGCCTAGCAGGCAGAGGAAGTTGACGAAGGCCTGGGGCAGAAAACCCGCATCGCGATAGGTGGTGACGCTGACCACCGGGCCGTGTTTGCGTTTCGAGAGCTTGGCGCCGTCGGGCGCGACCAGGAGCGGCAGATGCGCGAACTGCGGCGCCGCAGCGCCGAGGGCCTCGAAGATCAGCAGGTGCTTATAGGTGTTGGTCAGGTGATCCTGGCCGCGGATGATGTGGCTGATGCGCAAATCGGCGTCGTCGACGCAGGAGGCGAGATGGTAGGTCGGCATTCCGTCTGAACGGAGTAGCGCAAAATCCTCGACCTCGTCGGCCGGCCGGGATTGCGCGCCATAAACGCCATCGACAAAGTGCAGAATGCGGGCAACTCCCGAGTCTGGACCGCGGGGCACACGATAGCGCAGCGCGAACGGCTCGCCACTGGCTGCGCGGCGGTCACTCTCTTCGCGCGACATCTCGCGCATACCGGGATTGAAGAGCCATGCGCCCTGCGCGGAGGAGTTGTCGTCATCGGTCGCGTGGGCGGGAGTGAAGTCGCGATACGCGAGGCCCTTGGCAAAGATGGCTTCGGCCTGATGGCGGTGCAGGGCGAGCCGCTCGGATTGCTTGTACTCTTCGTCCCAGTCGAGGGCGAGCCAGCGCAGCCCGTCAAAGATGGAGCGGGCGCTGGCCTCAGTGTTGCGCTCGACGTCGGTGTCGTCCAGGCGCAGCACCATGGTTCCGTGATTGTGGCGCGCGTAGAGCCAGTTGAAGATAAACGTGCGGGCGCTGCCCACGTGAAGAAAACCGGTGGGCGAGGGCGCAAAGCGGACGCGCGGAGGCGCGAGAGGTGCGGAGACTGAATCGGGCATCGTGACGATTGCTTTCCTACACGATGCTATCGCACCGCAGTCTAAGCCCATCTCAGGATTGCGGTGAATCGGGGGAATGCAGCCCGGCCGCCGGTTTCCAGGGAGCAAATGCCAGGAAATAGACGAGCGGCAGCGTGCCCAGGAAAAAGGGGATGAGGTTCAACAGAGAAAGAAGCGGCGAGAAACCGGCCTTCTTACAAATGAACCAGAACGGAATCAGGCCTATGATGACGCTGGGAAAGCCAAAAATGAAACCGATCAAAATCAAGTGGTAGGGTTGCAACAAATCTCCCATAGTTCACCTCGAGTCTGCGCGCGGCCGCGCGAAACCATGGTACAAACGCGTCGCGCGTCTGCGCAAGGACGAGGGAGCGCCGTGCCGGTGGAGTATCAGGCTGTGGGCGGCAAGGGCGGATACGGCGGCTGAACAGGCGGCGGATAGGCCACGAGCTTCGACACAGGAACCACGTTCCACTCGGCAAAGGCCAGAATATAGAACAGGATCAAGCCGGTGAGCGGAAAGAGGCAAAGCAACGACAGCCATGGCGACATGCCGGCCTTTTTGGCAATGAACCAGGTGGGAATGATGAACAACGTCGCCATCAACAGGTAGAAGATCAGATAAAATCCGGCGATCATGGCAAAGATGCTGCTGATTTGCTGCGAATCATTCATGGGATGCGCTCCTGAAGTGAATTCCGGTTCGAAGCAACAGTAAGGCCAAACCGTCGCGATCCGCAATAGAAATCTGCGCGCTTAGGAGCTTTTGTCCCGGCGCCAGACTTCGCTTCCAGCGGGCTTCGGGAAGGGACTCGGGGAAAGATTCCGCGCGCTGACCGCCCCACAATTCCTCTTCCCTGATCCCTGTTTTTACGTGATGTCCTCGGTGTCGTAGACCGGATCGACAATGCGCTTTTTCGGCACGCCGTGGACCGAGGCGAGCAGGTCGTCGACCACGTCTTCGAGCTGGCGCTGGGTCTCGATCACCGCTTCCATGCTCTTGAGTTCTTCGGGTTCCTGCACGCGCTCCACCAGCACCACGGCGTGGCACTGGGCCACGCGATCGAGATTCAGGCCCTCGGGGGTTTTGGCCTTGATGCTCACCTGATCGATTCCGGCGCCCAGCAGGTCGGCGACGCGGGCGCACATCTCGCCGGCGATGGGCGAGATTTTGGGCGCGGCAAGGATCAGCGTGGTGTCGACGTTGACCACGCGAAAACCCGCGTGTTGCAGTTCTTCGAGAGCGAGATTGAGAAAGATGGCGGAGTCGGCGTCTTTCCAGCGCGGATCGCCGGGCGGGAAGAAGCTGCCGATGTCGCCGGCAGCCACGGCGCCCAGCAGGGCGTCGGTGATGGCGTGAAGCAGCACGTCGCCGTCGGAGTGGCCGGCCAGGCCTTCAGGGTGGTCCAGCGTCATGCCGCCCATGCGCAGCGGCACGCCGGCCATGAACTCGTGCGAGTCATAGCCAAAACCGACGCGTATGTCCGTCTTTGCCATCTTCGTTCGCCTGCTTGGGGCCGTGAACCAGCGGGCGTCCTAGCCGCGATCCGGCATCGCTTAAGACGTCCCCCAGGGGCTAAAGCCCGGTTTCTTGCGACCACTGCGGCACGACTGAAGTCGTGCCCTTTCAAAGCTCAACATCAGCCACGGACCGCTAGCTCCGCGAACTCCGCTGCTTCAGATAGAACTCCGCCAGCTCCAGGTCGCTGGCCTGCGTAATCTTAAGATTAACCTGAGAACCGGGGACTACGGCTACGGGAATTCCGGCGCGCTCCAGGAGCGAGGCCTCGTCGGTGCCTACAAAGCCGTCGGCGGTGGCCTCGGCAAAGGCGCGTTCCAGCAGGCCGTAACGGAAGCCCTGCGGCGTCTGCGCCTGCACCACGAACTCGCGCGGGATGGTCGCGGTGATCAAGGCTCCATGCGCGGTGCGCTCGACTTGTTTGATGGTATCGACGGCGGGCATCCCGACGATGGCCGCGCCATATTCGATAACCGCGTCGATGGTACGCTCGATGGTGGCCGCGTCGATGAGCGGGCGCACGGCGTCGTGAACCAGAACAATGTCGTCGGGCTGGGCGGACAAGGCGTGGAGCGCGTTGGCTACCGATTCCTGGCGCTTCTCGCCGCCTTCCACCACGCGCACCCGGCCCGCAAAACCGTACTCGGCAACCTGCGCTTCGGCGCGTTCCATCTCCTGCTTGCGCACGGCTACATAGATCGACGTGACGCGCGGCGCCGCGGCAAAGGCGCGCAGCGAATGAATGAGGATGGGCACGCCGTCCAAGGCAAGAAACTGCTTAGGCTGCGGACCGGCCATCCGTGTACCCAGTCCCGCGGCGGGAAGAATGACAAAGACCTGCATAGCTCTGCGAGTATAACACCGGGCCGGGCCTGCGGCCCGGAGGGCTTGAATTCGATTCGTTAGGCACTCGGTCAGACTGATGTGAAAGAAAAAGTAACTTTCGGATTGGCGGCAATCCACCAACTTGGCGCCCGCAGTGCAACTGCAGAGACTTCTATTTCGTTGCGCTTCGCTCAACATGACAGGCCTTCTCCGGGGTTCCGAGAGGAGTAGCGGCAACTCGAGAGTTATTGCTTCGTTTCTGACGGGCAGACAACATATCGCCGATGCGCTTGGCGCCCTCGAAAATCGCGCGAATCGCCGACCCGGCGTTGAACCGGAAGGCTGGATTTCATAACGCGCCCCTTTTACTGCGTGGTACCATGAACCACATTCCCCTTCGGGGCACAACGAGCGACGGAAGGCCGGGATGGAAAGCCAAAAGCCCATTGCAGAGCAGCTTTTGGGCATGCTCTCGATATGCCGCGAGATGGGTGTTCGGCCTTTCTCGATCGGGCCTGTCGCGGGATGCCTGAGGTGCGACTTGGGGCTGATTCCCTGCTCGCGGAGAATTGCAGAATGAGCGTGCTCCCTTCGAAGTCTCCTCACGCGAAACCGAACCCAGAAGCTGAAACCCTGGCAGGAACCGCCGCGGGCCGGGTGGGATCATTGGCAGCGGGGTCGCGGCTCGGGCGGTATTTAATTGTCGAGCCGCTAGGTGCGGGTGGTATGGCGGTCGTCTATCGCGCACGCGACGAAAAGCTGGAACGCACGGTCGCGATCAAGATGCTGGCTCCTGGAGTATTGACGGGGGAAGAGTCGCGGCGGCACTTCCATCGGGAAGCAAGGGCTCTGGCGAAGCTGAACCATCCGCGGATCGCTGCGGTGTACGACGTGGGCGAGCAGGACGGCGCGGACTACATTGTTATGGAGCTGGTGGAGGGCCAGTCGCTGGCGGCGAAGCTGAGGAAGGGCGCGCTGCCGGTGAAGGACGCCACCGCGATTGCGCTGCAGGTGGCGGAGGCGCTGAAGGAAGCGCATGAGCACGGGGTGATCCATCGCGACTTGAAGCCCGCGAATGTGATGATCACTCCGAAGGGGGACGCGAAGGTTCTGGACTTTGGGCTGGCAAAGATGCTGGCGCCGCCGGACGGGGACGCGACCATGTCTCTGGCGCAGACGCAGGGGTTGCTCGGGACTCCACTTTATATGTCGCCGGAACAGGCGCTCGGCAACAACCTCGATGCACGAACGGATTTATGGAGCCTGGGCGCGCTGTATTACGAGTCGCTCGCCGGGCGGCCGCCGTTTAAGGGAAACAACAACATCTCTATTTTGCATGCAATTACTGCGGAGCCGGTTGCGGATTTGGGCGAGATTCGGCCCAAGCTGCCGCCACTGGCGGAGCATATCGTCGCGCGGGCTTTGGAGAAGGACCCCGAACTGCGTTATCAGCGTGCGGCAGACATGGAGACGGACCTCCGGCGGTTGATGCGGGAGTTTTCCGATCTGCGCACGACGATGCCTTACACCGGCGCGGTGACGAGAGAGCCGTCAAAACGCCGCGCATGGTGGCTGGCAGCAGGCGTAACGGCAGTCGTTGCCGGGGTGGCGGCGGCGATACTGCTAACGCCCACGCGGACAACGGGACTGCTCGATTCGAAGCAAATCACATTTTCCAGCGAACCGAAGCTGGCGCCGTTGCTCACGGACGGGACACGTGTTTATTTTCAGATCCGCAATGTTCCGTCAGAGATGGCGGCAAGTGGCGGCATTATTGCCCCCATGCCGGGCTTGACAGAGGGGATGATTCTGGTTGATGTGTCGGCGGATGGATCGAAGGCCCTTGTCTTCACGCCGGATGTCAACAACGAATTAGGGCGCGGATGGCTGTGGGCGGGATCGACGATTGGGGGTCCGATGAGGAAGCTCGGCGATCATTTGTCTTTCCAGGCGGCGCGATGGTCTCCGGATGGGAAATCGATCTTCTTCGCAGACAGCCACGGGCTCTATGTGATGGATGAACACGGCGGGAATGTCCGGAAGCTTTGGACCCCGCCGAACGATCCATGGTATCTGTCCGTTTCCCCGAATGGGAAGGAGATTTCGGTGTCGCTCTCATCGACCGCGGGCTTCCGTTTGTGGCAAGTGGGCAGTGACGGCAGCAACCCCCATCCCCTCTCGCTGAAATGGCCGGAAGGTGGCAACGAAACCAACGGTCAGTGGACGCCGGACGGGCGGCATTTCACCTTTCACTCTGATATCGAGGGTCGCGGCAACGTCTATGAAGTCATTTCCCCACCGTGGTACGAGCCATGGAGGAAACCCGAGGCTGTGCGCATCACCGGGAATCAGGTGGATATTCAGGATTCCGCACCGACGCCGGACAGCAAGGCTCTGTTCGTGCTTGGACGGCTGGATCAGGGTACGACGCTGGCGCTCGATCCACGGAGCGGGACTCTGACGCCGTTTCTGAACGGGATTTCGGCGCTGGAGTTTGTGGTTTCGCCGGACCGGCAATGGATGGCGTACACGGAATATCCGAGCGGACATTTGTGGAAGAGCCGCGTGGATGGAAGCGACGCCTTGCAATTGACCGACGCGCCGGCGTATATGGAGCAGTGGTCGCCGGATGCCAAGTGGATCGTGTATTCGGACTGGCACAAGCTCTACCGGGTTCCGGCGGACGGCGGGACACCGGAAAAACTCATCGAGTCGGGCGATAACGAGGTTATGCCGACCTGGTTTCCCGACGGTCAGTCGATCGCGTTCAACCGGTACGATTTTTCCCACGAGCCCGACGGGATGTACGTGCTGGATATGGCAACGCGCAAAGTGACGCCTATGGCGGGCGCGGGAAAGTATTACGTGGCGCACTGGTCTCCGGACGGGAAATACATGGTGGCGATAGCGCGGGAGCCGTCGCGCATGATGCTCTATACGGTGGCCACCAGGCAATGGCGGGAACTGCGGCGGTTCGACGCGGGCTGGGGGTACTATGCTTGGTCGTTGGACAGCCGGTCGATCTACTTTGGACAGACGCAGGAGAAGGTGGGCATATATCGTTTGTCGGTGCCGGGCGGCGCGTGGGAGAAAGTGGCGAGCATGGAAAACGTCGATGCGAGCCAGATCGATGGATTTGTGAGCGTGACGGCAGACGGGCAGCCGGCGATCATGAGCCACACGGGCGCGGCGCAGGTCTATTTGCTCGCGTGGAAATGAGCGCAAACCCGGGAACAAATCCACGCTCCTGGGAATCTGCCCTCTCTGCGTTGTGCAGAACGCCGACGAGCATGGTTGTGGGCGGATGACCCGCAAACCGGAAACTACGATCCTCTAAGATACGAACATCGCCAAATGCAACCGCAGTCATACATGGCGCTTTGCGCCACCCAAGACCATAAAGATTCGACGGTCTTTGACAAGTCAAATCTAAATGACTTAGTCGAATCTTTAGGGCAGATCCCTCGACTGCGCTCGGGATGACAACCGCTTGCGCGGTTGTCGGTGAGCGACCGGCGATTCGGAAGTTACTGGCTTGGCATTTGAAGTCACTGCGGCTCGAAGCAGGGCTGCGTGTCGAGGAACTGAAAAACCGGCGGAGGACTGAAAGCCTGGCGGATCGGCGCCGGCGCGCTATCATCCTCTCGTGCCCCGTCTGCCCAAGCCGAAGTCCACTCGCAATTCCATTCAGGGCCTGCCGCTCGACACTTCCCTGCTCAAGCCCGGCATGCGGCTGGCGGTTGCGCTCTCGGGCGGCGCGGACTCGGTGGCGCTGCTGCGCGCGCTCGTCGAGCGGCGTGAGGAGCTGGGTCTTGTGCTTCATGCGGCGCATCTGCATCACGGATTGCGCGGCGAAGAAGCCGACGGAGATCTCGAATTCTGCCGCGCATTGGCGGCCCGGCTGGACGTGCGCTTTCACGAGGCGCGCGTGGATGCGGCTGCGGCGGCCAAGGCCGATCCGCAAGCGGGCAAGCCCTCCGAGACCATCGAAGAGGCGGCGCGGCGGCTGCGCTACTTGTGGTTCCGAGAACTCATGTCCAAAGGGCTGCTCGACGCAGTCGTGACGGCGCATACGCTGGACGATCAGGCAGAGACGGTACTGGCCAAGTTTTTGCGCGGGGCGTGGACCGAGGGTTTAGCAGGAATCAGCCCGAAGCTCAAATACGCGGAGGGTTGCGTTCTGCGGCCGCTGCTGGCCGTGACGCGCGCGGAGATCGAGGCCTATCTGCGCGGCCTGGGCCAGGACTGGCGCGAAGACTCCTCGAATCGCCATGTGACCTTCACGCGCAACCGCATCCGCCACGAGCTGCTGCCGCTGCTGGAGGGCTGGAACCCGCGGTTGCGCGAGCACTTGGCGCAGATGGCGCAACTGGCGCGCGACGAAGAGGCGTGGTGGCAGGCGGAGCTGGCTCGCCTGGCGCCGCAACTGATTCTCCCCGGCCGTCCGGCGCGTGGCGGCGGCCGCGCGGCCCGCTTGGACTCCGGCCTGGCCATCGAAGTGCCCCGCCTGGCGGCGCTCGCGCCAGCCTTGCAGCGGAGGCTGCTGCGCCACGCGGCCCAGCAGCTTGGCGTGGCGCTCGACTTTGCCGCGACGGAAGCGGTGCGGTCTCTGGCTCTCGGCGGACGCGCCGGGCAACGGCTGGCGCTGCCGCAGGGCCTCCATGCCGAGCGGACGGCGCGGGAGCTGAGGTTTTCGCTCGTTCCGGGCAGGGTAGCCAAGGGCAACGACGGCGCAGCCAAGGGCAATGACGGTGCGGCCAAAGGCAAAAGCGCAACTGATCAGCAGCAGTACAGCGGGCCGATTCCCGGCGTCCTCGACGCCCCAGGATTCGGAGTGCGCCTGCGCATCGAGAGAATCCCCACGAAAGTAACTGAAGATGAGCATGCCGGTCACAACATCACCCCGCAAACGGCCACGCTCCGCAACTGGAGACCCGGCGACCGGGTGCGGCTTCGCCACTCCGGCGGGCTGCGCAAGGTGAAGGAAGTGCTGGAACGCAAGCATGTTACGGGAACCGAACGGGCCATTTGGCCGGTGCTCGTGGCCGGCGGGCAGATCGTGTGGATGCGGGGCGTGGAACTGGAGCCAATACCCGGCCTGACGATTGCCGCCGAGGAAATCGCGGCGGAAAGCCCCCTGGCCCTGTCCCAAAACCGCCCAAAAGCAGAGTGATCGAAGGAGTTCTGCCCTTCCGAGGCAACGCAACTGCTCCAACTTTTCCCGGCCGGGGAGTACAATCGGGGTACTGCTTCCTCTGGCGGTGCGTTTTTGGCGTGCCCCGGGGGATTGTGTATTTTTTGCCACTTTGACGGTCCCTCAAGCGTCTATAGGAGGAGTGGTTTTTTTGAGAGTCGGTCGGCCGGAGTCGCGGAAGTGTCTTCCCCTCGATCGCAAACAAGGAGCAGTGGGTGAACTCAAGCGTTAAAAACATCATGTTCTGGGTGTTTATCGGCATCTGCCTGCTGATGCTGTGGGTGATCGTGTCGAAGGGCACCAGCATGACCAAAGATACGGAGTACTCGTACTCCGATCTCTACGAAAAGGTGCAGAACGGCCAGGTGCAGGATGTCGCCATTCAGAGCAACGACCTGAAGGGCCACCTGAAGAACTCCAAAGACGAGTTCCACACCACACTGCCGCCCAACTACGACGACCTGCTGAAGGCCATGGTGGCGGCCAAGGTGACCTGCAACATCAAGCCGGAGTCGAGCAACTTCCTGATCCCCCTGCTGTACAACGTGGGCCCGATCGTGCTGATCATCCTGGTGTGGCTCTTCATGCTGCGCCAGATGCAGTCGGGCGGCAACAAGGCTCTTTCCTTCGGCAAAAGCCGCGCGCGCCTGCTCTCCATGCAGCAGAAGAAGGTGACGTTCAAAGACGTGGCCGGCGTGGATGAGGC
>PLSB01000321.1 GCA_003165005.1 Acidobacteriaceae bacterium
CGCGCTTCCTTGAGCTTTATCAGGAAGGCCGGCTGGAAGACGCCTTCGAGTCGGTGGTCCTGGACAATCCGCTGCCCGCCTCCACCGGCAGGGTCTGCCAGCATCCCTGCGACAATCGCTGCCGCCGCCAGTCCTTCGATGAAGTGGTAAACATGCGCGAGGTGCACCGCCTCATCGCCGACTCCATCTTCCAGTCCGACCGTTTCGGCTCCATGGTCAAGCGGATTCTCGCGCGCAGTCTGCCCTTCACGGGCAAGAAGATTGCCGTGGCCGGCTCCGGTCCCACCGGCCTCACCGCGGCCTTCTATCTCGCCATGCTCGGCCACGAAGTCACCGTCTTTGAAGAACGCAGCGAAGCCGGTGGCATGTTGCGCTTTGCCATTCCCGAGTACCGGCTGCCTAAGGCCGTGCTGCGCCGCGAACTCGACCTCATCGAAGCCGTGGGCGTCAAATTCGTATTCAACACCCGCGTGGGCTTCGACCTTCCGCTCAACGATCTTGCCACCAACTACGACGCCGTCTTCATCTCCATCGGAACCTGGAAGGAATCCTGGCTCTATCTGCCCGGAACCGAGCTCAAGAACGTCTTTCCCGCGCTCATCTTTCTGGAATCCGTCTCGCGCGGCGAAAAAGTCGCCGTAGGTTCCCGCGTGGCCATCATCGGCGGCGGCAACGCGGCTATCGATTCTGCGCGAACCGTCTTGCGCATGGGCGGGCAAGCCACCATCCTCTATCGCCGCGAGCGCAAAGACATGCCTGCCATCGACGAGGAGATTCAGGCCGCCGAAGAGGAGGGCGTGCGCTTCGTCTTTCTCGCCGCGCCGCATCGCATCCTGGGCGGCACGGACGGCAGCGTGAAGGCCATCGAAATCGTCAAGACGCNNGACGAGGTGCAGCGCTTCGAGTGCGACAGTGTCGTCCTCGCCGTGGGCGAGACCTTCGACATGGACTTCTGCCGCGCCTCGGGCCTCGAACTCAAAGAGGAAGGCACCATCGTTGTCGATCGCTTCACTTATGAAACCAGCCGTTCCGGTTTCTATGCCGGCGGCGACGTGATCACCGGCGCTTCCAACATGTCGAACGCCATGAGCGGCGGCAAGCAGGCCGCGCGCAAGATCGACGAGCGCCTGATGGGCCAGCAGACTTCGGGACAGGGAAAATCGGGAACTGCCCGCTGGGAGCAGCTCTTTCCCGCGTTCGAGTACAGCCACGCTCTGCCGCCGGAGCCCAGCCTCTCGCACCGCCACACCGCCCATTCCTTGCCTGCCGCCGCGCGCGCGCGGACGCAGCAGGAAGTTGTCGCCAACCTTACTCCGCAGGAAGCGCTGGAAGAGTGCCGCCGCTGCCTGCGTTGCGANNCGCTGCCTGCGCTGCGATCTGCGCGGCACGCCCAGCGGAAGTTGAGAGTCGAAAGCAAAAGCAGCCTCGTGAAAGGGCACGACTTCAGTCGTGCCGGGAACGGCGATAAGAATACGGGGCTTTAGCCCCTGAGCGAAAGCCGGTAGACATGGAAGCCAAGGCAAACACCAAAATCATCTCCGTTCGCATCGACGGCGAGCTGGTGACCGCGCACGAAGGGGACACCGTTCTCGATGCCGCGCGCGCCAATGGAAAATACATTCCTACGCTCTGCTATCTCAAGGGCCTCAGCGCCGTCGGCGCCTGCCGCCTATGCGTGGTCGAGCTGGCCGGCACCGACCGCCTGCTGCCCGCCTGCACTACGCCCGTGCAGGAGGGCATGTCGATCAAGACCGCATCGGCCCGGCTTACGCTCTACCGGCGCATGGCCATCGAGCTGCTTCTCGTCGAGCGCAACCACATCTGCTCTTCCTGTGTCTCGAACGGCCACTGCGAATTGCAATCCATGGCGCAGTCGCTCGGCGTCACCCACGTGCGCTACGCCTACAACAACCCGCGCCTGCAAGTCGACATGTCGCATCCCCGCTTCGTCCTCGATCACAATCGCTGCATCCTCTGCACGCGTTGCGTGCGCGTCTGCGCCGAGGTCGAGGGCGCCAACGTCTGGGAGGTCTCCTCGCGCGGCATCTACTCGCGCATTGTCAGCGATCTCAAAGACGATTGGGGCCACGCGCACAACTGCACGGCCTGCGGCAAATGCGTGCAGGCCTGCCCCACCGGAGCGCTCGCCGAAAAGGGCTTCGCCGTCCACGAGATGGTGAAGGAGAGTGATAAGATCAGCCGCCTGGCCGGCCAGCGAGCCACCCACGCTGGCCAATCGCGCTAAGAGCAGGTTTCAGGTTCCAGGGGTCAGCGGACAGCAGGCAGCCAATGGCTAGAAGCTGAAACCTGACACCCGAAACCTGACACCTGTAGAATGACCAGAAGGGCTGCCAGCCTTGCCCTCAGGCGCCAAACCATCGATGAGCGAATTCGAAACAGCTGTTAGTCCCCAGGCACAGGCCGTCTCGCCGGCCTGGGAGAGAATCGAACGGGCACGGCATCCCCAGCGTCCCTACCCCATGGAACTGATCGAGCGAATCTTTACGGATTTCAGCGAGATTCACGGGGATCGTGCCTTCGGCGACGACGAAGCCGTCGTGTGCGGAATGGCGCGTCTGGGCGCAGACGAGGTCATGGTGATCGGCAATCGCAAAGGCGGCACCACGAAAGAGCGCGTGCGGCGCAACTTCGGCATGCCGCATCCCGAGGGCTACCGCAAAGCGCTGCGCTGCATGAAACTGGCAGAAAAATTCTCGCGCCCCGTCATCAGCTTTATCGATCTTCCCGGCGCGTATCCCGGCATGGGCGCAGAGGAGCGCGGCCAGGCCGAGGCCATCGCCCGCAACCTGCGCGAGATGGCGCGCCTGCGCGTGCCCACCATCTCGGTCANNTCTCCGCGCCCGAGGTTGCCGAGTTCGGCTGCGTCGACGAGATCGTCTCCGAACCGCCGGATGGCATCCACGCCGCTCACGAAGCAGGCTGCGGGCTGCTTGGCTCGGCGCTCAGAAAAAACCTCAACGGGCTCAAGTCCGTCCCCATCGATCTCCTGGTCGTCTCGCGGCAACAGAAGTTCCGCAATATCGCGCAGTGCTACACGGAAGGCTGATTCCCCGCCGGAAGATTGCGAATGTTCCAGCTCCATATCGTCGTGAAAGGGCACGACATTATTGATCCGGCAACTAAATACNNAGCCACTGTTTATTTGCCGAATCTACGGTCGTGCCGTAACGCGCAAGATGAATGCGGGGCTTTAGCCCCTGAAGAGCGGTTTTTTTACACCGAGACACTCCCTGAAAGTTCAGACCGTTGTCATGACTGCTTCCTCAAACCATCTCCGCGGCCCACGGCGCGCTTCACATTGCGCCGCATCCTGCGCTCGCGCTGCACGCCGGAGGCGGTCATGACCGATCCCACGTACACCGGCGGCCGTCTGCGCAACTACTTCCAATTTCTTGCCGCGTTTCTTTATCTCTTCTTCGCGCGCTCGCTCGCCCTCCATGGCGCGCGCGGTCTTGTCAGCGATGCCTGGATTCCCCTGGCGGAACAGGCGATGCTGGTCTTTTTGCTGCTCATTGGCTATTCCGCCATGGGCTTCTGGATGGACGGGCAGGTGCACCCCGTCCATGAGCAGGGCCTGCCGCTTCGTCCCGGATGCCTGGAAGAGGCTGGGCTTGGCCTTGCCACCGGTTGGGCCGTGGCCCTGGTCTGCGTGCTGCCCCTGACCGTATTCGGCGGCATCGCCATTTCCTTGTCGACAGGAGCCTCTTCATGGGGCAGGTTCGTAGCCGACGCGGCATTCTTCGCGCTNNTGCCGCCATCTACGCCATCCTGCAGGCACTCGTGCCGGGAGCAAACCACGCCAGTTTCGCCGTCTCCTTTGTGCTCGGGCTCATCCTCTCTGTGTGCTATCTGCGCACCCGCGCCCTGTGGGTCAGTTGGGGCCTCAACTTCGGCTGNNCCGCGCCCTGCTCTTTGGGCTCGCCATCAACGGCGTTGGCAGCCATTCGCCGGTAGTCGCGGGCGATCCCATGGGTCCGCTCTGGCTCAGTGGCGGAGCCTTCGGCCTCGACGGCAGTTGGCTCAGCTTCGTGGTGCTTCTCGTGGCGCTGCCCGTGGTCTTCCGCCTCACGCACGACCTTAACTATCGCTACAACGCTCCCGTCATCGTGCCCGGCGGCATTCCCGTCGATCTTGACGCCGTCGCCCGCGCCCAGCACGAAGCCGCTATGGGTCCGCCCGCGCCCACCCTCGTCCAGATCGAGAGGACCGCGACTGGAGCGTCGGCGGAACGAGCCAAACGGGAGCAGCCCCCAGCCACTAGCTAAAAGCTAAGAGCTAATGGCNNATGGGAGGTTCCCATGAAGCGGCGTTTACTTCCCCATCGAATTGGGCCCCAACGGATTGGCCTGGTTGCGGCATTGATCGCGAATCACCGCATCAAAAGCTGTTTCGCGCGCCTCGCCGGCGCGTGTGCCCTGGCAGCCTTGCTTGGCGCCGCCGTCAGTTCCGCCCAGGTTCTCACCGTCGATACCAGCGGCAAGGGCGGGGTCACTACCACTGGCCCGGTGGACCGCCGCTACGCGCAGATC
>PLSB01000285.1 GCA_003165005.1 Acidobacteriaceae bacterium
CCGGGGCTCTTGCATTTAGAGCATTTTCACTTTTCCTATAGTGTGGGTTTCGTGGTTTCCCACCCTTTTCACAAAGAACTTGAAAAGGATGGGGCACGGAGTTTCCTTGCACCATCAGTGAAAGATGAATATCAATCTTGCTCAGACGAGCGGCGTGTGCCTGGCCAGGTGGCAGATGTGGGAGCTCAAGCATTTGGCAGGGGCTAAAGCCCTGGTCGATTTTAGGGCACTTTGCGGCACGACTAAAGTCGTGCCCTGTTACAAAGCCAACCCGGGCCGTCGCTTTTCGGGGAAGGCCGGAGCTAGCTTGATATTCATCCAGTGAAAATGGTCTAGAGACGCTGAATTCGCTGAGAGCCGAAGGCTGAGAGCTGCTCACTGCTCACTACTCACTACTCACTGACCACTGATCACTGCCTTTACGGCCCGAGGTAGAGGCTCACGCCGGGCGGGGCGAAGGTTAGCTGGCCGGATTTGGGGTCGTAGGTGAGGTCGAGGGCGTCGGACTTGCGGCCGTTGATGAGCACGGCCACCAGCAGGCTGTTGCCGTAGCGCGCGGCCTCCGCGATCTTGTGGCTGCTCTCACCGGTTCGGCCAACCCCTCCGATTACCTCAAGAAACTGCGCCGCCGCGATCCCTTGTTGCGTGAAGCGTTTGAAGGGGGGGGACAAACTGTCCCCCCCCTTTCGCTGACCTTCGCAACCGGGGGCGGCCCCCAAAAACTGCTGTCGTGGAATGTGCAGGGTATTCTTCGGCTGATTCAGTCGATCCCGTCGCCCCAGGCTGAACCGTTCAAGCTATGGCTTGCCAAGGTTGGCTATGAGCGGATTCAGGAGTTGGATGACCCCTCTCAAGCCATCGATCGCGTCCGCGCCACGTATAAAAAACAGGGGCGCAGCGAAAAGTGGATCGAACGCCGCCTGAGCGGACAGGAGACTCGCAATAAACTGACAGACTACTGGGCCGGCCACGAGGTCAAGCCAGGCGAAGAGTTCGCAATCCTCACCAATTTGATTCACGAAGAGTGGTCGGGCGTTTCGGTAAAAGCCCATAAGCAGATAAAGGGCCTGGAGCAGCAGAACCTGCGCGACCACATGACCGAGGCCGAGTTGATCTTTACGGCACTGGCAGAGCTTTCGACCCGTCATGTGGCCGAGGCGGACGATGCTACCGGCTTGCCGGAGAACGCCCGAGCGGCCCGCGTGGGCGGCGGCATCGCTCGTCGCGCCCGTCACGAACTGGAGAGCCAGTCCGGTCGCAAGGTGGTCAGCGAAGAGAACTTTCTGCCTCCGGCAAAACAGCTCAAGGGGCTGAAGGACCAATGAACGAAGCCGAGACCAGAGCCGAGCACATCGATCCTGCGCTGAAGGCGGCGGGGTGGGGTGTCGTTGAGGGCAGCCGCATCCGGCGCGAGTATCCCATTACGCCTGGTCGCATCGATGGCCAAGGGCGGCGCGGCAAGCCGCTCACGGCGGATTACGTTCTTGAGTATCGCAACACCAAGCTCGCTGTGATCGAGGCCAAGGCGTGGGACGAGGCGCTGACGGAAGGTGTGGCGCAAGCGAAGAACTACGCCGGAAAGATGGCGATTCGCTACACCTATTCCTCGAACGGCCAGGGCATCTACGGCATCGACATGCAGACCGGCGAGGAAGGCCTCTCGGCGAACTATCCGACGCCGGATGAACTTTGGAAGATGACCTTCGCCAAGGCGAACGCGTGGCGGGAACGCTTTGCCGCCGTGCCCTTTCCAGATAAGAGCGGCACCTGGCTGATTCGCTTCTATCAGGAGATTTCGGTCAGTCGCGTCTTGGAGGCCATTGCCGACGGTAAGGACCGTATCCTCTTGACGCTCGCCACTGGCACCGGGAAAACGTCAATTGCCTTCCAAATCGCTTGGAAGCTGTTTAATGCACGCTGGAATCTGGCGGACTGGAAGTGCGCAGGAGAGCCCACGCGCCGCCCGCGCATTCTCTTCCTTGCCGACCGCAACAACCTCGCGGACCAAGCATTCAACGACTTCACGTCTTTTTCGGCGTTTCCTGAAGATGCCCTAGTCCGGATCAAGCCGGAGGACATCCGCAAGAAGGGCAAAGTTCCGAAGAATGCCAGCCTGTTCTTCACCATCTTCCAGACCTTCATGAGCGGTCCGCCGAAGGACGGCAACGCGTCGCCCTATTTCGGCGAATATCCGCCCGATTTCTTCGATTTCATCGTGATTGACGAGTGCCATCGCGGCGGGGCGAACGACGAAAGCACCTGGCGCGACATTCTCACTTACTTTGCTCCCGCCGTTCAGCTCGGCCTGACGGCCACTCCGAAGCGCCTGGAGAATGTGGACACGTATGCCTACTTCGGCGACCCGGTTTATATTTACTCGCTCAAGGAGGGGATCAATGACGGCTTCCTCACGCCGTTCCGTCTAAAGCAGATTTCCACGACGCTCGACGAGTATGTCTACACGCCGGATGACAAGATCGTGGAAGGCGAAGTTGAGACCGGAAAGCTATATACGGAAACCGACTTCAACAAGATCATCGAGATCAAGGAGCGCGAAGCGCATCGCGTGAAGGTGTTCATGGACCTAATCGACCAGAAGGAAAAGACGCTAGTGTTCTGCGCCACACAGGACCATGCGCTGGCCGTGCGCGATCTAGTCAACCAGATGAAGACGAGCACCGACCCAAATTACTGTCACCGGGTGACCGCTAACGATAAGGAACTTGGCGACCAGTATCTACGCGAATTTCAGGACAACGAGAAAACGATTCCGACGATTTTGACCACGTCGCAAAAACTCTCGACCGGCGTGGATGCCCGCAACGTTCGCAACATCGTTCTGATTCGCCCGATCGGCACGGTGCTTGAGTTCAAGCAGATCATCGGGCGCGGCACCCGGCTCTACGATGGGAAGGATTACTTCACCATTTACGACTTCGTGAAGGCCTACTACCATTTCAGCGATCCGGAATGGGATGGCGAGCCGCTGGAACCGGAACCCTGCGCCAAGTGCGGCTCCTACCCCTGCCAATGCGCAAAGCCAACACCGCAGCCGTGCCTAGTGTGTGGAAAAACACCTTGTGAATGCCCGAAAGAACCCTGCGAGGTTTGCGGCCAGCGCCCGTGTGTGTGCGAGAAGAAGAAAAAGGCGAAAGTGAAACTTGCCGATGGCAAGGATCGTGCCATCCAGCACATGGTCTGCACCACGTTCTGGCACCCGGATGGCACTCCCATGTCGGCGCAGCAGTTCATGGAAATGTTGTTTGGCAAGCTGCCGGAGTTCTTCAAGAATGAAGCGGAACTCCGGGCGCTATGGAGCGTTCCCGACACAAGAAAGAAGCTCCTGAACGGGCTGGCAGAGAAAGGCTTTGGGCACGACCAACTGGCGGAAATGCAGAAGCTCATCGATGCTGAGAAAAGCGACCTCTTCGATGTGCTGGCGTATGTGGCCTATGCTCTGCCGCCGCTCACGCGCGAGGAACGCGCCAGTAGAGCAAAGGTTCCGATCAGTGCGCACTTCAATAGCAAACAGCAGGCCTTTCTCGACTTCGTCCTGGCCCACTATGTGGGTGTCGGTGTGGATGAGCTTGCCCAGGAGAAGCTGACTCCATTGCTTCGCCTGAAGTATTCCAATTCCCTTTCAGACGCCATTTTGGATCTCGGTGTGCCTGAAGAGATAGGCCGGGTGTTTGTAGGATTTCAAAAGTATCTATACCAAGAGGCGGCGTAAGGTTGGTGCAAGGCCTCGGAAGCGGCGGGCGCGAGGGATTAAGCGCGGCTTCGCCGCGTACTTTATTTCCAAAAGACGAGGGGGCGGTTTTCGGCGCGACCGAAGTCGTGCCCTGATACAAGACTGGGGACGAATGCAGGTTCTTCGGGTCGGGCGGTGCGAAAGGCAAAAGCAAAGGCAACCACAGATCCTTCGACTCGTCGCCACGGCGACTCGCTCAGGATGACAGCCGACTTTCATTGCTCAGGATGACAATTTCATTGTGGTGCGAACTTATGACTCACTACGCTTACCACTGGCCGCTGACCGCCGGTGGTGAAAGTCAAAACTCCGGAAAAGGCATCCCTCAGCGGCTAAAGCCGCGCTGATTGTGCGGCGTTACGGCACGACTAAAGTCGTGCCCTTTCAAGACCGGACTTTCGCCACAAGCCGCTAACCGCCGGTGGTGAAAGTCAAGACTCCGAAAAAGGCATCCCTCGGCGGCTAGAGCGGAACCATGATTGCTGTACCCCAGAGCTCCGTGCCCCATCCTTGCGGCTTTTTTCTGTCGCAAGGGTGGGAGGCCACCATCGCTGGGTACAGCATCTCTGGTTCCGGTCTAAAGCCGCGCTGATTGTTCGGGCGTTACGGCACCCTTCGACTATGCTCAGGGCAGGCTAAAAGTCGTGCCCTTTCGCGAAACAATTTATGAAACACGCTGTAGCCACTATTCGCTAACCACTGTTCACTGACCACTGATCACTAACCACTAGCCACTAACCACTGTTCTTACGGCGCCACTGCGGTCAGGGCTTCGGTTTGCTTGCTCATCTTGGCGGTGCGGTCCAGCTTGTCCCAGTTGAAGGGTTTGCCGTCGATGGCGCGCTTGANNATGGCGGCGCTCCAGGCTGAAGGCCGCCGACGAGGTGATGAAGTCGATGAGCAGGAAGCCGAGGAAGTAGACGACGAGCTTCTCAAAGCTGGCGGCCGAGGCGGCTTCGGGGTGGTAGTGGCGATCGACGAAGAAGTTGACGACGCCGGCCAGGAACATGATGTCGATGAAGGGCGAGACCAGGGGCAGGAGGATCTGGAAGATGAGAATGTTGGGCAGGGCGAAGAGGCCCATGGCCTTGTTGCGCACGAAGGCGGCGCGATGCTTCCAGACCGCCTGCAGCGTGCCGAAGGACCAGCGGAAGCGC
>PLSB01000030.1 GCA_003165005.1 Acidobacteriaceae bacterium
CAACTATGGGTGGGACATCCTCTGCTTCCGGGAGCGCCGGACAGGCCTCTAGTGAATCTAGGAGAAGCAGGCGTTGATGTTTTCTTTGTCATCTCCGGGTTTCTCATCACGTCGTTGATGCTGCGGGAGCATGACAGGCAAGGGCGGATTTCGTTGGCCGGCTTCTACCGGAGGAGAAGCCTCCGCATTTTTCCCGCGTATTTCTTCTTCCTATTCTTTGTCTTTGTGCTCAGCCATTTCGGGTGGTTGCCCATGAACAACCACGCCTGGCCTTATCTTCTGACTTATACATACAACCTGAATCCGCATCTCGGGGCGGGCACGATTGGACACGTTTGGTCGCTTTGTGTAGAGGAGCACTTCTATCTCCTGTGGCCGCTCACAGTAGTGCTGTTCGGCGTTAGGCGTGCTCCGTTTGCACTTTACGGATGCATATTCATTGCTCCAATACTCCGGTTCTGGCTGTATCTTTCCCATAGCCGGCTTAACATCGATTTCTTCACCCCAACACGGTTGGATACGATCGCTGTAGGTTGTCTGCTGGCGTTCGCGTTCCGGCAGCCGTGGCTGCGGTATTTCCGCCGGGGATGGGTGGCCACCTGCGCGGGACTTGTGTTTCTCGCGTCGGTGTTCCTGGTCCGTTCGGGCAAATATGAGCTGGGTCCGGAGCACTTCGTAGAGGCGTCGATGATTGCGGTAATGATCGCATTTTTGGTCCGGGATGCGAACGGACCCGTAGGACGCTTTCTAAACTGGCGCCCCGTCGTGTGGATTGGCACACTTTCCTATTCGATTTACCTTGGACAAACATTGGTAGTCGGAGACATGGCGCCCCTGTGGGCGCGAATTCCGGCGGTAATGCTCTACGCTTGCTTTTCCTATTACGTGATTGAATCGCCGTTCCTGAAGCTGAAGGATCGGGTCAAGGCGCCCGTGCAGAAGGTCGAGCAAAGGGCCGCGGGGGTGTAGGAGCGGAGGCGCAGCGAATTGTCTACTGTTCGCTGTCAGTTGGCAGTTGTTTTGCTGCGCTCCTCCACTGGAATCGGCACCCGCTCGACGATTTCGAGGGTTTCAGGGGTCAGTTCGTTGCGGCCAGCGTGTGCGGCAATCGCGCCGGAGATTAGTTGCCGGGCAGCACCGTGAACGGGCCTCTGCTCTCGGGTCCGCCGGCGCCTTCAAACGCAGCCTGACCCAATCCGGGCATTCCAATCTGCCACTTCGGCCCTTCGAGCTCCGGCATGGGCCGTGCCTCAAACAGCTTCTTGCATTGGCGAGCGGTCCATCGTGCCCACCGTTTCGACTTCTTCCGCCGCGCGCTGTCGGTGGAGATGCCGGTGCCTGCATACATCTGCCGGTAGAGCTTGGAGAGGAAGATGAAGCCAAGCCTGGCGCGCAGAGTCGGAGTGCAAGCCGATCGTTCCCAGATGGCTCCCCACGTGTAGAACCGGTCCCACACTTTTTGCGTGTGCTCGCGAATCTCATCCGAGCTCATGGTGGGATGCGGCGTGAACATCTTGGGCCGCACCTCCGTGGGAATCATCCAGTAGCGCGTGATGGGCACGCCGCCCACCATCACGGGATCGACGGCCTGTTCTTTTTCCCAGCGCCCGAAGTCGACGGTGCCGGGAAACGGAGTCATCATGACAAATTGTGCGAAGGTGACGCCCGCTTTGATCGCCATTTCGACCGTAGCGGTGAATGTGGCGGGCCTGTCGGTGGGCAGGCCAAAAATGAACGACCCGAGGACGTGCACGCCGTGCTGCTTGAAGGTCTGCAGTTGTTTGGCGAGGGCCTCGCCGGAGTAGTTCCAGTCCTTATAGACGGCCTTGAGTCCCTCCGGAGTCACCGCTTCGACGCCCACCAGCGCGCCTTTGATGTTGGCTTTGCGCATGGCGTCGAGAAAGTTACCGTCTTCGCCCGCCTCCATGGTCATCTGCGTAAAGAACACCATGTCTTTGGGAAGCTTGGCCAATTCTTCCATCAGCAGCAGGCGCTCGTTGCGAATGGCGGTGAGCTCGTCGAGTTTTGCGGTGTTGCCCTGCTCCCGCGCCAGACGCAGATCGGTAAAGGTGACGGGATAGAAGTTGTCGTCGGCGAGAGCAATGAAACGAAAGCCCAGGCGGCGCAGCGCAATGATTTCGTCGACGACATTTTGGAACTTCCGCTGCCGCGGCTTCTGTCCATCGGTGCGCCACACGCTGCAGAAGGAGCAGTGCTTGGGGCAGCCGCGGATGGTTTGCACCGAGGCCCACATATATTTGCTGGGATCCATGAGGTCCCAACGCGCGGAGAGAAACTCGCTGCCCTCGATGCGGCCGCCTTCGTAGACCTTCTGAGGCTTGCCGGCGAGGCAATCGGTGACGACCCTGGCCCAGGCGAGATCGCCATCACCCTTGACGACCGCGTGCGCCTCGCCGCGCTCCAGCGCTTCGTCGGGAAAGAGCGTGGCGTGAATTCCGCCGTAGACCACCCAGGCGCCGCGGGCGCGCGCCATGCGGCCGACGGCGTAGCCGCGCAATGCATTGCCGGTGTGCACGCTGATGCCAACAATGTCGCCCGCATGAATGGACTCGGGCACAATTTGCTCCAGCGACTCATCGACGAGAATGGGATCTCCAACCGCAGCGGGCGTGGCGGCGGCAAGCACGAAGAGCCAGCGCGGCGTGATGACCGCGGTGCCAAAGGAATTGTCACTGGGATTGACAAGATGAACGCGCACGCGGACCAACCTTTCGCCGTACTGGTGCGGTTGGCTTCACAGCAATTGCGGGGTGCCGTAAGGCGGGGTGAGGATCGGAAGCGGCGCCTCAACGGGGAAGATGCCGCGCTGAAGTTGCGCTACGGCGAATTTCGACGGTGCGCGTCTGATGGGGAGAATTGACGAAAAAGAATCTTGCCAGCCCGGTTGGCGGCGGAGACTCTTTCCCGAGATTTTTCCCCTTGAGCTGCTTCAGCAATCTTACAGGTATTGGGCGGGAAAAGGTTGTCAATATTGAGCACATTGGCAAGAATGGCCAAGATTTCATGAAGAATTCGACCGGCCCTACGGGGCGGGGACGGTTGGGGGCTTGCGTTCCCAGGGTTTCGTCCGCCAATGGCGGACTCCACCCTGGGCTATTATCGGCGCTCCCTACGGGAGCGGGTCCAACGGCCTGCGAACCGTGAAAGACGAACCACGAACTGCCATCTGTCCGCCGTTTGCTCTTCACTGTCTGCTGTTCGCCGTCAACGGACGGCTGCTTTACTGCACTCTTTGACGGGGATCGGCACCTGCTCGACGATTTCGAGCCCGAAGCCTTCGAGCGCCGGGACGTGCATGGGCGTGTTGGAGAGCAGGCGGATGCGCTGGATTCCCAAGTCCGACAAGATCTGGCCGCCGAGGCCGATGGCGCGCAGGATGCGCCCTGTGCGGGCCTGTGCGCCTTCGCGGGTGCGCAGCTCCTGGTGCAGGATGAGGCGGCCGGAATGTTCCTCGCGCTCGCGGGCCGGGACGGCCGAGCCCTCGGGATCAAAGGCGGCGCTGATGGCTTGTGGGGACAGGCGGTCGATCTCGAAGCCGCGCGAGGTGTTGTGCAGATAGAGGATGACGCCGCAGCCAGCTTCGGCAATCATGCGCATGGATTGATCGAGGATCTCGCGGCAGTGGCAGTCGGCGGCGAATACGTCGCCTGCGGTGCAGCGCGTATGCACGCGGACGAGCACCGGATGCGGGCAGGGCGTGCGCGGCGCGGCGGCGGCGCCGTTTGCGGCGGGATCGGGAAACGGACCGGCGTGGAAGGCCGGGCAGCCAGGGCAGAGGTCGCCGCGAATGAGCGCAATGTGGCTTTCGCCGCCCTGCACTTCGCTCTCGTAGGCGATCATGCGGAACTCGCCGTAGCGGGTTTGGATGAGCGACTCGCCGGCGCGGACGATATAACGCTCGTGGCGCAGGCGGTAGCGGATGAGCTCGGCGACGGTGAGGATTTTGAGGCCGTGCTCGCGGCTGAAGGGGATGAGGTCGGGGACGCGGGCCATCTCGCCGTCGTCGCGCATGATCTCGCAGATGACGCCTGCGGGGGTGAGACCGGCCATGCGGGCCAGGTCAACCGAGGCCTCGGTCTGGCCGGCGCGGACCAGCACGCCGCCGCGCCGCGCGCGCAGCGGGAAGACGTGGCCGGGGCGGGCCAGATCGGCGGCCGTCGAGACGGGATCGATGGCGGTGCGGATGGTGCGCGCGCGGTCGCCGGCCGAAATCCCCGTCGTCACGCCCTCGCGAGCCTCGATGGTCTCAGTAAACGCGGTGCCGAAGCGCGAGGAGTTCTGCTGCGTCATCGGTGGCAGGCGCAGGTGGTCGGCGCGCTCCTCCGTGAGCGTAAGACAGATGAGGCCGCGGCCGTAGCGGGCCATGAAATTGATGGCCTCGGGGGTCACGTGCTCGGCGGCCAGCGTCAGGTCGCCCTCGTTCTCGCGGTCCTCGTCGTCGACCACAACCACCATGCGCCCCAGGCGGATTTCGTCGAGTGCGCCGGGAACGTCGGTAAAGGGAGGCTCGGGAGTGCGGGAAGATTGGGGCATGACGCCCCCTTATTTTCGCTTATCCACGCAGGGAACGCCAGAAAAGGGCGGGCACGATGAGGGAGCGTAGCTTCCGCATTGCCGGTCATCGGCCCGGAGCTCACGACAGATCGTCGCACTTTCTGCTGAGGGAGCCATCGGCACCGTCTTCACGATGATCCACTCGCAGGGCTGAATAGGAGCCCGCACAACAATGCCGATCGGCAAGCAAGCTCAATGCCTTCTACGAATTCGCTTGAAACTCCAGGAGAAATGAAAGAGACTGATGTTGTTATCTCTCTCGAAGATCCGTGCTGTTTCTGCTCTCGGACGTTTCCCCTCCTTTTTCTCTCGACGCGTGCAAAGGGCCCAAATGACGAATTCAGCCGGGCTGGCCTTTCTGCCCGATTGAAGGCTTCCTGAGCAGACTTACTGCCGGATCGTTGCGCACCTGCTCATGATCGGTTTCACCCGGAGAAGCTACCGTGGACATCGGAACCAAAGACACGCAGTCCGGCGCGGCTCCCAGCGCGCCCGCCTCGCGGCGGCAGATCGGCCAGTATCAGGTGACCGCCAAGCTTGGCGCGGGCGGCATGGGCGAGGTGTATCGCGCCCGCGATGCGAAGCTGGGCCGCGATGTGGCTCTAAAGATCCTGCCCGCGGCCATGGCGCATGACAGCCAGTCCCTGGCGCGCCTTGAGCGTGAAGCCCGCACCCTGGCCTCGCTGAACCATCCCAACATTGCAGCCATCTATGGCCTGGAAGAATCCGAGGGCTTGCGCGCGCTGGTGATGGAGCTGGTGGAGGGCGAGACGCTGGCGGAACACATCGGCGGACGCGCCGGAGCAGCCGCGAAACCCATGCTTGCGGAAGAGGCTCTGCCCATGGCCAGGCAGATTGCCGAGGCACTGGAGTACGCGCACGAGCGCGGCGTGATCCATCGCGATCTGAAGCCGGCCAATGTGAAGATCACGCCCGAGGGCACGGTGAAGGTGCTGGACTTTGGCCTGGCCAAGGTGCTCAGCGACCAGGACTCGCTGGCGCCAGTGACCCCGGAGAACTCGCCCACGCTGAGTGCGATGGCGACGCAGGCTGGAATGATCCTGGGCACGGCGGCCTACATGGCGCCGGAACAGGCCAAGGGCAAGCAGGTGGACCGGAGGGCCGACATCTGGGCCTTCGGCTGCGTGCTCTATGAAATGCTGTCGGGGAGGAAAGCCTTCGAGGGCGAGACGATTTCCGACGTGCTGGCCGCGGTGATCCGAGGCGAGCCGGAGTGGACGGCGCTGCCCCAGACCACGCCGCCGGCGATCCAGAGACTGATGCGGCGCTGCCTGCAGAAGGACCTGCGCCAGCGCCTGCAGGCCATCGGCGACGCGCGCATCGCGATCGAGGAGACGCTCTCAGGCACGGCCACGGACGCTGAAAGCATCCTCTCCGGCGGCCCGGTTGCCGAACGCGGACGGCGTTCGCGGCTGCGCCGCGCTCTGCCCTGGGCGCTTAGCGCGGCCGCTCTGCTTTTTGCAGCCTCCACCGTCTGGCTCCTGCTGAAGCCCAAGCCGCAGCCAAACGTCGTTCGTTTCACCGTCCCACCGCCGGAAAACACGGAATTCGATTACGGCGGCGAGACAAGCATTTCGCCCGACGGCCACACTCTGGCATTCGTCGCCCGGGCCGGAGCGGACAAACTCCCGGTCCTCTGGCTGCGCCCGCTCGACAGCCTCACTGCCCAGCCCATTCCGGGAACGGAAGGCGCGGTTGGGCCGTCCTGGTCGCCGGACAGCCAGCAAATCGCGTTTGCGGAAGACGGCAAACTGGAGAAGATTTCGGTCTCGGGCGGGACACCACAGACGCTTTGCGACATAGACGGCGTCGGCATCACCTGGAACCGCAATGGCGTCATTCTCTTTCGCAGCGGCGTCAGTCTTTACCGCGTGCCCGATACGGGCGGCGCGCCGGCGCTGGTGGCTGCCCCGGACGCCGCGCGCAAGGAGGCTGCCTTTTCGTCTCCGCAGTTTCTCCCCGACGGCTTGCATTTCATTGTTGGGGTCTCCGCAGGCGGAGAGTACTTCATCGGCGCCGGCTCGCTGGACGCAAAGACGGTGGAACATTTGGCGCAGGCGAGCACCAGCGCCCTCTACGCTCCGCCGGGCTACTTGTTTTATCTGGACGGGAGCACGCTGATGGCGCGCCCGTTCGATGCCAATGCGCTGCGCTTCACAGGCCCGGCAGTGCCGATTGCTCAGAACGTTGGTGAGTTAACCAACAGCGGCTACGGATACTTCTCGGTCTCCCCCGCAGGCGTGCTGGCTTATCAGACCGTGGCAGCCACAGCCCCCGATGCAATGACGTGGTTCAGCCGCGCGGGACAGAAGCTGGGCGTCGTGGGCCAGCCGGACATTTTCGTAACCCCGGTGCTTTCACCCGACGGGACCGAGCTTGCCGTCGCGCTGGGGGACGAAGGCAAGCGCGACATCTGGGTCTACGACTTGAAGCGCGGAACCGGTTCGCGCCTTACTTTCAACTCTGCCGACAATGTGAATCCCGTCTGGTCGGCAGATGGACGCCGGATCGTATTTAGCTCCAATCGCGGCGGGCAATACGACATCTATCAGCAAGCCGCGGACGGCCTGGGGAGCACGGAGCCAGTCTTTCAGTCCAAGGATCAAGTCAAGTATCTCAACGACCTCTCGGCCGATGGCCGCTATGCCATCTACGACACGGGGACCGACTCGCAACTGTGGGCTTTGCCGCTCTTCGGTGAGCGAAAGCCCTTCGCTTTCGTTCAAGGCAGCCTCAAAGCTGGGAGCGCCCAGTTCTCGCCTAACGGCCGCTTCGTGGCCTACCTAACCAACGAAACGGGAAGAAATGAAATCTACGTGCAGACCTTCCCGGAGCACACCGGGAAGTGGCAGATCTCGGCGTCGGGCGGGACGGAACCGATGTGGAGCCGGAACGGCAAAGAGCTGCTCTATCTGACCCCGGATGAAAAGCTGATGTCGGTCACGGTCAATACCGGTTTGGCGACCCTCCAGGCAGGGATTCCGCAACCGCTCTTCCAGGCCCAGCTCATCCCGCTCTCGTACTGGAGAAACATCTACATACCCTCGCCCGACGACCAGCGATTCCTGATGCTGGCGCCCGCAACCCAAACCAAGCCCGAGCCGATTACGGTGGTGGTGAACTGGCCGGCGCTCTTGCGGCAGAGCGGCAGCAAATAGTAATCCGGCCCTCAGAGATGAGACCTGGGCGCCCCATCCTTTTCCGCGTTTTTTTAGGGGTATGGGTGGGAGAGTCTGTCACCGTCTACGGGCCTGATCAGTGGGGAGATAGATTCGGCTCTCGGGTTGTGGGCGGTTGTAAGGCCGCCGCTTCGAAAACTGCACCGCTTCCGGTTCAAGGCAGCAAAAACGCCGCCCGCGGGCGGCGTTTTTGCTTCAACTGGCGAAAGTCCTACAACGTGGATTCAATCTCAAAACCCCAGGCTTCGAGCAGAGCCTCGGGGATATATTTCGAATTTTTGTTACGGCGCGCCCACTCACGCAGGCGGGTAGACCGGATGAACTGATCCGGAGGCAACTTGAACTCCTTCGTGATTGACTCAAAGGAGGTAACAGTGGGCACAACAGGGCCAATGGNNGCTTTGCCATCGATTTTTGTGTCCTCGAAACAAGGTTTTGCGGTCTATCCTCGGACAGGGCTGGGGGAGCGAGAGAACCCGAGGAACATATATTGTTATTTTACGGCTATTTTGTTCAAAAATCAACAGAAAAGAGCGCGTGGAGCGGCGTTGGATGAGAACGCAAAAAGTGGCTTCGCTATCTAATAACTTTTTAATTTTCTGATATTTAATGATGTTTTACCCCGTAAGACACGCTACCGGCGATGGGATCTTCGCTTGAAGAACTGGCCGCAAAAAGGGCGGAAGTGGAACAATTGCCCTATGACTTCCTTTCGGACGGCGATTGCCGCAGGTCTGGTGCTTTTGGCGGGACCCTTGGCGGGGATTGCCCCCGGCCGCGCCGTGGAGTAAGAAGGCAGGTGTCAGGTTTCAGGTGTCAGCCTGGGACGTGCGGGGGCAGAATGCCGCGGCCAAATGCACCGGAATTGGTGCAGAAATGCGCAGACAGTTGCGTCTTTTGAGGTCAGACCACTAGGCTGGAATAGATAAAGGAAAACGGAAGCGTGCAAGCGGTGGGTCAGTTTGAACGGGATGGTCGATCAGGGGCTAAAGCCCTAGTTCATTGGTCGGCATTTACGGCACGACTGAAGT
>PLSB01000326.1:0-176 GCA_003165005.1 Acidobacteriaceae bacterium
GGCGGCCTGTGAGAAATGCGGGTTAGCGGTTTCCCTGGAATTCCAGACTGGGAACCCAAAACCCTCCCCGCCAGGCGGCCTGCAGCCGGCTTCCCGCATTTGGCCTACAATCGAGGTTCGACCTATTGCCGATGAGCACCGAGAGAAACCGCCGCCGCACCGTATTGCCGAACGGC
>PLSB01000326.1:227-16357 GCA_003165005.1 Acidobacteriaceae bacterium
CGGCGGCAACCTGGACGCCTTTACCAGCAAAGAGACCATCTGCTTCAACGTGAAGTCTCTCGCGGATCATGTGCCCATCGCGCTGGACATCCTGACCGACCTGGTGATGAACCCCACCTTCGCGCTGCCCGACATCGAGCGCGAGCGCGGCGTGATTCTGGAAGAGATCAAGATCGACGAAGACAATCCCGACGTGCTGGTGCACGAACTCTTCACGCAGAGTTTCTGGAAGGGACATCCGCTGGGCAAGCCGATCCTGGGCACCACTGAAACGGTTGCGCGGCTGGGCCAGCAGCAGCTCCTCGCCTACCACAACGACCGTTTCCACGGCGGCA
This sequence comes from Acidobacteriaceae bacterium, assembly GCA_003165005.1. Taxonomy (GTDB): domain Bacteria; phylum Acidobacteriota; class Terriglobia; order Terriglobales; family Acidobacteriaceae; genus Telmatobacter. Next base: position 563 of record PLSB01000326.1, read on the forward strand.
ACATGGTGTTTTCCGCGGCCGGGAATCTGGACCACGACAGCTTTACCGCGGCAGTGGCGGAGAAGTTTTCGTCCCTCGGCGGCGGCGGCGCGCTCCACGAGCTTCAAGCGCCCGAGCCGAGCGCCCGCATCCTTCTGCGCAACAAAAAGGCGCTCGAGCAGGTGCAGATCTGCCTGGGCGTGCCCGCGCCGCCCATTACCGACGAAAACCGCTACGCCACCCTGATCCTGAACACGGTGCTGGGCGGCGGCATGAGCTCGCGTCTCTTCCAGACTATCCGCGAGGAGCACGGCCTGGCGTACTCGATCTATTCGGACCTGAGCCCCTATCGCGACACAGGAAATCTCTGCGTGTTTGCCGGCACTTCGACGAACAAGGCGCTCGATGTAGTGGACCTGGTCCTGGCTGAATTCCGCAGTCTGAAAGAGATGCCGATCGGCATCGAGGAGCTGACCCGCGCCAAGGACCAGGTGAAGGGCAACATTCTGCTGGGCCTCGAGAGCTCGAACTCGCGCATGGCAAACCTGGCGCGCCAGGAGATGTACTTCCACCAGTTCATCACGGCCGAGGAGATTATTGCCCACGTCGACGAGGTGGAAGCCGGGCGCGTGCAGGCCATGGCGCAGCGGCTCTTCGACACGGAGAGCATCGCGGTCACGCTTCTGGGCCGGCTGGACGGCGTCAAGCTGGGCCGGACGAGACTGGCGTGTTGAAAAGCCAGTTGTCAGTTTTCAGTGGTCAGTGATCAGTTGGATCTTGCAGGGACGCTCAGCGTCAGCAGTCTTTGATTGTCTGGTTCAGGGCACGTAAACGCGGCCTGAAAGTCGAAAACGTTGGTTCAAGCACTAAGGAACTGACCACTGACCACTATTCACTGATCACTGCTTTTTGAGCGGTCGATTTCCCATTTGCGTCCCTACGTTGTAGCATTTTCTCGGTGGGCCAGGAAGATACCGGCCCACAAGGGATTGGAAACTCAATGAATCGCAAGACATTCTTTGCCCGCAATCGTGCTCGCCGTTCCGTTACGCCCAACGGCTTCACCTTGATGGAACTGCTCATCGTGATTGCCGTCATCCTGATTCTGATGCTGATGGCGATGAAGACCATCGGTTCCATGAGGATCCGCGCCAATGAGGTGTCGGCGATCAACTCGCTGCGCGTGATTACGCAGGCCGAAATCGAGTACGACTCCACCTACCCAGCCAACGGATTCGCCTGCGACCTGAAAGCCCTGGGCGGCATACCGGGAACGGGATTGCCGACTCCCTCCGGAGCGCAATTGCTGGACAATGACCTGGCCTTGTCGGGGTTCAAAGCGGGTTACAACTTCAAGGTTTCCAACTGCGAGAAGGTGACCGTGAACGGAACCGATCGCATCACCGGCTATCAGCTCACGGCGGTGCCGGCGTCTCCGGGCAAGACGGGCAATCGCGGCTTCTGCACCGACCAGTTTGGCGGCAATCCAAAATACGATTCCACCGGCGGCTCCAACTGCACGCAATCGCTGCAATGAAGTTCAGTTTCGGTCTGTTTCGCGCCTGCAGTCTGCGCTTTGCCGTTGCCTGTGCAGTGTTGGCGCTCGGCGGCAGTGCTCGCGCACCCTTATCTTTTGGACAAGAGCCCGCTCACGTAACGGCGCTCGAGCTGGCCGCACGCGTCGACCGCCATTACGATCAATTGCATTCGCTCAAGGCCGGCTTCCGCGAGGACTACGCCGGCCTGGGCATGACGCGCACTGAGACCGGCACACTCTTTTTGCGCAAGCCAGGCCGTATGTCGTGGCAGTACAGCACACCTGCCGGTAAGATCTTTCTTCTCGACGGCAAATACGCGTGGCTTTACACCCAGGGCGACGCCCAGGTGCAGCGCATTCCCGCCAAAGAGATGGACGATCTGCGGTCCCCGCTGCGCTTTTTGCTGGGGCACACACAGCTCGCGAAGGAACTGAGCGGCCTGAAACTCGTTGCGGCTTCAAACGGCCAATACACCCTCACCGGCTTGCCTAAAGGCCAGGAAAGCCGCGTGACTCGCTTGTCGTTGACGGTGACAGCGGCCGGTGCGATCACGGCCATTGAAGTGGTAGAGGTGGATGGCGCGAACACGCGCTTCACCTTCACTGGGGAGCTGCCCGATGCGCCGATCCCCGCCGAGACCTTCCACTTTACGCCGCCGCCCGGCGTGCCGGTGGTGGATGCCATGCCGCCGGTGTGAAAAGCAGGGTTCAGGTTTCGGGTTCAGGATTCAGTTCATCGACTTCAGAGCTATTTGAAGACGCGAGCGAAGGAAAAGCCGCTTTGTCCATGCAGAATTAAGCGGGATTGAGCAAAATCCCGCTTCATTGCACGAAAACTGATCCCTGAACCCTGAAACCTGCTTCATTTTCCCGGCTTGGCGGGAGCGCTCACCGGAGCCGGTTTCGTGCCTTCGAGCACGGAGTGCCGGCCGCTGGAGCGCACAAACAGAACCACGAGCGCGATCGACGTGCACATGAAGATGATGGCCGACCATGTGGTCACCCGCGTGAGCACGTTGGCTGCGGCGCGAGGGCCGAAGGCGGTCTGCGAACCCTGGCCGCCGAAGGCGCCGGCAAGATCGGCCGACTTGCCCTGCTGCAACAGGACGACGCCAATCAGAACAAAACACACTATCACGTGCAGGACGATCACGAAGTAGAACAGAATCGACATTCTTGGCTGCTTTCCAACTCGCTCTGGCCATGAGGGTGAGGTTTGTGCCGGCCCGGAGCTGAGAATCTTTGGTGCGGAAGACGGGACTTGAACCCGTATGCCTTTTGGGCGCCACCCCCTCAAGATGGTGCGTCTGCCAATTTCGCCACTTCCGCACTGCCCTATCAGTATATCAAATGCAAAATTGCGCGAAGCGGCTCGCAAAACCGCGTAAGCGTTCACTGACCGTCCAAACCTCTGTGCGCTACAGTAATGTTTGACCATGAACTCGCTCTCCATTCCCGATTCCAACCGCCGCTGGGACTGCGTCAGCCTCGGCGAGGTCATGCTTCGCCTCGATCCCGGCGACATGCGCATCCACACCGCGCGCCACTTTCGCGCCTGGGAGGGCGGCGGCGAATACAACGTGGCCCGCGGCCTGCGCCGCTGCTTCGGCCTGCGCGCCGCTGTAGCCACCGCGCTCGCCGACAATCCCGTCGGCCGCCTCGTCGAGGACTTCATCCTCGAAGGCGGCGTCGACACTTCTCTTATCCGCTGGGTTCCCTACGATGGTGTCGGCCGCACCGTGCGCAACGGCCTCAACTTTACCGAGCGCGGCTTCGGCCTGCGCGCCGCCGTTGGCTGCTCGGACCGCGGCCACACCGCGATCAGCCAGATCAGGCCCGGCGATTTTGACTGGGACTGGATCTTTGGAAACCAGAACGCCACGAAGTGGGTCCATACCGGCGGCATCTTCGCCGCGCTCTCCGCTTCCACCGCCGAGGTCGCAGCGGAAGCCATGGACGCCGCGCGCAAATACTCGACGCCCATCTCCTACGACCTCAACTTCCGCGACTCGCTCTGGAAGTCCATTGGCGGCAAGGCCAAGGCGCAGGAGGTCAATCGCGACCTCGTCGGCAAGGTCGACGTGCTCCTGGGCAACGAGGAAGATTTCTCCGCCATGCTCGGCATCGCCATCAAAGGCGTTGGCGAGGACTTCGCCGAGCTGCCCATCGCCGGCTACGAAGAGATGTTGCGCGAGGTCGCAGCCGCGTATCCCAACCTCAAGCTCGTTGCCAGCACCCTGCGCACCGCGCAAACCGCCAGCCGCAACGCCTGGGGCGCCATCGCGCTCTACGAGGACAAGATCGTCCACGTCCCGCAGCGCGAGATCGACATCTTCGACCGCGTGGGCGGCGGCGACAGCTTCGCCTCGGGCCTCATCTACGGCCTGCTCGCCGCGAAGGGTATCGACTGGGCGGTCCAATGCGGCGTGGCGCACGGCGCTCTGGCCATGACCACCCCCGGCGACACCAGCATGGCCACGCTTGCCGAGGTCGAACGCATCATGAAGGGAGAATCGGCGCGCATCGCGCGCTAGAAAGGCGGCTCCGCGTGCATTGCGCGCTGACCCGCTAGAAAGAAATGTTGGGCGAACTCGCCAACCTGCGATGTCGCGAAGCGACGCCAACCTGCGAAAGAACAACGGCTTGTTTCATCCACCGCAGGGATGCTGCACTGGCGAGACACTAACTTGCCAACTCTCTGCATTGCCAACACGCGCGAAGCGCGGCGAACTCCGCTAACCTCGCTGAAAGGTACCCATGTCCGAAACCACCCTGCAAATCATCGAGCGCGTCGGCCTCATTCCCGTTCTGCGCGCCAAGAGCGTTGCCCAGGGCCGCGCTGTGGTCGACGCCATGATCGCCGGCGGCGTCACCGTCGTTGAGGTCACTATGACCGTTCCGGGCGCCATCGATCTCCTCAATGAACTCCGAAAAGCCTACAGTCCGAGGGACCTCTTGCTCGGCTCCGGCACCGTCACCACCGCCGAGCAGGCTCAGGCCACCATCGATGCCGGCGCGGAGTTCGTCGTCAGTCCGAGTCTTCACCCCGACGTAATCCGCGTGACCAAAACCAACAAAAAAGTGTCGTGCCCTGGCGCGCTCACGCCCACCGAGGCCATCACGGCGTGGAACGCGGGCGCGGACTACGTCAAGATCTTTCCCTGCTCCGCCGTCGGCGGCGCAAGCTATTTGAAGGCTCTGCTCGCGCCCTTTCCGCATCTCAAGCTCATTCCCACGGGCGGCGTTACGCTCCAGACCGCCGAAAGCTTCATCAAGGCCGGCGCGCGCGCCCTCGGCGTAGGCAGCGACCTGGTCAATCTCGCCGCCATCGACGCAGGCCACCCCGAAGCCATCACTGAAACCGCCCGCGCGTATTTGCAAGTGCTGGCCGACGCGCGCAAGAGCTGATTCGCTATCCTGACGCCAGCGCCGAGTAGAGCGCTTCGCATGGCCGACTCCGTCGAATCCGCGCGCCGCCTGTACGCCGAAGAGTTGTGCCGGCTGAATCGCATCTCCTCGCCCGCGATCCTCGCCGCCTTTGCAACCGTGCCGCGCGAGTGCTTCGTGGGGCCCGGTCCTTGGATCATTCAAAGCAGCGGCACAAGCTGGTTCACCTCCGACGCCGACCCCACCCACGTCTATCGCGACTCGCTCATCGTGCTCGACGCATCGAAGCACCTCAACAACGGCCAGCCCAGCCTCTGGGCCATTCACCTCGACCTGCTCCGCATTCGCCCCGGCGATCAGATTCTCCACCTCGGCTGCGGCGCCGGCTATTACACCGCCATCCTTGCCGAGCTCGCCGGCCCAGCCGGCAAAGTCACCGCGATCGAGGTCGACGAGGGCCTTGCGGCCCGCGCCCGCGCCGCACTCGAGTCCTGGCCGCAAGTCACCGTGATCCATGCCGACGGCTCGCTTGGCCCCCTCGAGCCCGCCGATGCGATCGTCGTCAGCGCCGGCGCCACGCACCCTCTGCCTGCCTGGCTCGCCGCCGTCAAACCTTCAGGCAAGCTCCTCTTTCCCCTCACCTCCACGCGCGGCCCCGGAACCATGGCGCACCTCACGCGCACCAGCGCAGACCACTTCGCAGCCACCTTGCGCGGCTCGGTTTTCTTCGTCGATTTCGCAGGGGCGCGCGATCCCGCCATCGCCAACGAGCTTGCCCACGCGCTTCGCCGCGACGACGGCACAAGCGTGCGTTCCCTGCGCTGCGATGCTCACGCGCAAGACGAATCCTGCTGGCTGCACAGGGACGGCTGGTGCTTCTCGCGGTTGCCTTGAAGGCAATTGTGATAGACTAGACCTAGTCAGGTCAGGAGCAGATCATGCCTACCGTAAATATCTACCAAGCCAAGACCCAGCTTTCGAAGCTGGTCGATCTGGCCTCGTCCGGGACGGACGTCGTGATCGCACGGAACGGAAAACCAGCGGCGCGGTTGACGAGCCTTCATGAGAAGGGAATGCGGAAGGAAAAGCGCTTGATTGGATTCGGCGCCCTCGAAGGTCAGGGCTGGATCGCGGACGACTTCGATGATCCTCTGCCGGACGAGATCCTGGCCCAGTTCGAGGGGCGATAATGCAACGCCTTTTGCTGGACACACATATTCTTTATTGGTGGTTTTACGAGCACCAGAAGGTCTCCCAAGAGGCATTCGAAGTCATCAAGAGTGCAGATGAGGTGTTCTTTTCGGCCGCATCGATTTGGGAGATTGCCATCAAGGTGCGTCTGGGAAAGATGAACGCCGATCCCTTGAAGATCATCCATTGGACCGGGCAAAACGACTTTATCGAGTTGCCCGTTCTTTCAAGGCATGGAGCCGTCGTTGCCACGCTGCCCATGCACCACAGCGACCCGTTTGACCGTCTGCTGGTGGCGCAAGCCATCTCCGAACCGCTCCATCTGCTCACTGTGGATTCGAAGCTGAAGCCGTATAGCGAACTGGTCATTCAGGTATAAAGCGTTTTCCGAGGCGCCGGATTACACGGTGCTGAGGTTCCTCACAGCACCCGCGCCAGCCACTTCCCCGTATGCGAATGCAGATTGCCCGCAATATCTTCGGGCGTTCCTTCGGCCACGATTCTTCCCCCGCCTTCGCCGCCCTCCGGCCCCAGATCGATCACCCAGTCGGCGCTCTTGATCACGTCCAGGTTGTGCTCGATCACGATCAGCGAGCCGCCGCCGTCGATCAGCTTGCGAAAAGCAGTCAGCAGCTTCGACACATCGTCGAAATGCAGTCCCGTCGTCGGCTCATCGAGAATGTAGAGGACGCGGCTGGCCTGCGAGGGCTTGGCCGCCGCATTCACTTGGCGCACCGCCGCCAGATGCGCGGCCAGCTTTACGCGTTGCGCCTCGCCGCCCGAAAGCGTTGTCGCCGACTGCCCCAGCCGCAGATAGCCGAGCCCGATCTCATCCAGCACCGCCAGCTTTTCCAGCAGTTTCGTCTGCCCGGCAAAGAAGCGCAGCGCCTCCTTCACCGTCATCTCGAGCACCTGGTGAATGTTCTTGCCCTTGTACTCGATTTCGAGAATGCGTTGCTGGTAGCGCGTGCCGTTGCAGTCCTCGCAGGGCAGTTCCACGTCGGCCAGAAACTGCATCTCCACGGTCACCGTGCCGTCGCCTTCGCAGGTGTTGCAGCGCCCGCCCGGCACGTTGAACGAGAAATGCCCCGGCGTGAACGAATGCCGCTTGGCCTCGGGTTGCGCGGCAAACAATTCGCGCACCAGGTCGAAGCCCTTGATGTACGTGATGGGATTCGACCGCGGCGTGCGCCCGATCGGCATCTGGTCCACCAGCACCACGTCGTTCAGCCGCTCCGCGCCGCTCAACGCAGTAAACACGCTCGACGGATCGCCGCCGTCCGTCTGTCCCAGCGCTCGCGCCACGGCGCGATACAGCACCTGGTGCACCAGTGTGGACTTGCCCGATCCGGAGACACCCGTCACCGCAACCAGCATTCCCATCGGAATCGTCACGTCCAGCCCGTGCAGGTTATTGGCCCGCGCCCCGCGCAGCACCAGCTTCTCGCGGCCCGGCGCGCGCCGCCGCGTGGGCACCGGGATGCGAATCTTCCCGCTCAGGTAACGCCCCGTCAGCGACGCCGGATTGGCCTCGATCTCGGCCAGCACGCCCTCAGCCAGCAGTTTGCCGCCGAACTCGCCCGCGCCCGGCCCCAGATCGAGCAGATGATCGGCCGCGCGCAGAATATCGGCGTCGTGCTCCACCACGAGAATGGTGTTTCCCAGATCGCGCAGCTTCTCGAGAATGGCGATGAGCCGCGCCGTGTCCCGCGTGTGCAATCCGATCGAGGGCTCGTCGAGCACGTAGAGCGCGCCCACCAGTTGCGATCCCAGCGAGGTCGCCAGTTGAATTCTCTGCGCCTCGCCGCCGCTCAAGGTCGAGGCCAGCCGGTCCAGCGTCAGGTATTCGAGGCCCACCGCGTCCAGAAAACTCAGCCGTTGCCGCACCTCGGTAAGAATCGGCCCGGCAATCTCCTCCTGCATGGGAGAAAGCTGGAGGGCATCGAAAAACTCCTTGGCCTGGGCAACGGTCAGCGCCGTCGCCTGGCAAATGTTCTTCGCGGCAGCCTTTCCATCTCCCAGACGCACAGCCCGCGCTTCGGCTCGCAGCCGCTGCCCGCGGCAATCCGGGCACTCCGCGTAGCCGCGATACTTCGAGAGCATCACGCGCACGTGCAGCTTGTACTTTTTGCGCTCCAACTGCGCAAAAAAGCCCATCACGCCGGCAAATCCGTCTTTGCCGCGCAACACCGTCTCGCGCGCCGCCGCCGGCATCTCGCGCCACGGCACTTCGAGCGGCACGCCCAGTTCGGCCGCACGTTTGCGCAGCTCGGTGAACCATGGCTTGTACTTGGGCCGGTTCCACGGGTCGATGGCGCCGCCCAGCAACGTCAACCCTGGGTCGGGAATCACCAGGTTCAGGTCGTAGTCCACGGTGTTGCCGAAACCCTGGCAGCGCGGGCACGCGCCAAAGGGATTGTTGAAGCTGAACAGCCGCGGCTCCGGCTCGCGCCCCGGCCGATGGCAGCGGGTGCACTCATACGCACCGGAAAAACGCAGCCGCCTGCCCTCGGACTTTTCATCGCGCGGCGCTTCTTCAAGAATCACTTCGCCCGCCTCGCGATACGCCGTCTCTACGGCATCCACAATGCGCGCGCGGTTCTCGGCACTTACAACAATCCGGTCCAAAAGGATAAACAGCGGAGCTGACAGATCCAAATCTATGAGCGATTCCGGCGTGGAGAACTCAAAGATCCTTCCCTGCTGCCACAGCCGGTTGAATCCACTCGACCGCAAGTCGGAAAGCCGCGCCTTCATCGCCTCCACATGGGGCGAGTCGCCCGCCTTCCCTGCCGCTTTGGAATCTGCCGTCCTCTTCGCCGTGCGGCCTGCGGACTTCTCCGGTTTTGCTGCGGATTCCGCCTCCGGCGTCGCCATCATCGCGGGAAACAGCGCATTCAGCCGCGTTCCCTCGCCCAACGCCAGGATCGCCTCGACCGCCTCGTCCACTGAGTTGCGCTTCACCAGCCCGTCGCATTCCGTGCAATGCACCTCGCCGCAACGCGCGTAGAGCAGGCGCAGGTAATCGTAGATCTCGGTCGCCGTCGCCACCGTCGAGCGCGGGTTGCGCGTGGTGTTTTTCTGTTTGATGGCGATGGCCGGCGCCAAGCCGTCGATCTCGTCGGCGTCCGGCTTCTCAATCCGCTCCAGAAACTGCCGCGCNNACGCCGCTGATCACCGTCAGCTTGCCGTGAGGAATGTCGCACGAGAGATTTTTCAGGTTGTGTGTCCGCGCGCCGCGGATGGTGATGGCATCGTTCAAAGAGAAGGCACCGGTGAAACTCTTGGGCCGCGTCACAGTGCTCTCTGCGAGCCTTGGGACGCAACCGCCCACTCTTATTATAAATTGCACGGCAAGCCGGCCCGCGGGAATATGGCCTAACTTGAGTCCCTCCAACCCGTCTGCCCAACATTCCAACTCGACACTCCCCCGTTCCATGTATCATGTTGCTGTGATCCGCCGCCTTTACGTAAACAACTACCGGTGCTTGCAGAACTTCGATCTGCCCGTCGCGGGCATGCCATCCGCACTGCTGATTGGGAAGAACGGCGCTGGCAAAACAACTGTAGGATCGGCGCTTGAAATCCTTCAGAAAATCGCGCGAGGAACGAATCGAGTTGGCGAATTGGTTAAGCCTAAAGACTTTACTCGAGGCATCACCGATGTTCCCATGCGTTTCGAGGTCGAGGTCGAGTTAAAAAAAGAGATCTATGGGTATGCCCTCGCCCTCGAGCTTCCCGAGAAATTCAAGGAACTGCGCGTACTTGAGGAGAAGCTGACAGTCGACGGAAAGGCAGTTTACACCCGCGAAATAGCACAAGTTCATCTTGCCAAATGGGACCAAGAAAAGACCGCCGAATTCGTGATCGACTGGCACCTCGTGGCCTTACCGATCATCCAGCTCGCCCCACCGAACGACCCAATATCTGTCTTTAAGCAGTGGCTTGCCCAGATGCTCATTCTCCGCCCGATCCCAAGCTTGATCCACGGCGAATCCGATGAGGGGACTCTGCAGCCAAACCGTACCGTCACTGACTTGGGCGCATGGTTTACGGGGCTGCTTGCTTCGGCACCATACGCGTACGCAGCGGTCGACGAATACCTAAAGCAAGTAATGCCCGACCTGAAAGACATTCGCAACCCGCTGATTGGCGCAGAATCCCGCAGCATGGTAATCCAGTTTGCAAACGAACAAGGCAGCTTCGCAAACCCGTTTGATGACCTTTCAGACGGTGAAAAGTGCTTTGTGATCTGTGCGCTGGTGCTCGCCGCAAATTCCTCGTACGGCCCACTTGTCTGCTTTTGGGACGAGCCCGACAATTACCTGTCCCTGAATGAAGTTGGGCAATTCGTAGTGGCGCTACGAAGGGGATTCCAGTCCGGCGGCCAGTTCATCGCCACATCGCATAATCCTGAAGCAATACGCCGTTTCTCAGAAGAGAACACTCTGGCCCTTTTCAGAAACAGTCATCTCGAGCCCACGGTAGTGCGCTCCCTAAAAGAACTCCAAGTGAACGGCGACCTTGCTGACTTGTTGGCTACCGGTGACCTCTGGTCATGAGCCCGAATGACTTTCAACCGCACGTCTTGGTGATCCCTGAGGACCGCGCAAACAGCGAACTGGCAAACGGCTTCTTGCTGGATCCGTCGCTTGCCCGACGGTCGATTCAGGTTTTAGCGGAAGCGGGAGGTTGGATCAAAGTACTGGATTGTTTTGAGTCGGCTCACGTTGCACGAATGCACAAGTATCCCCAAAGGCATATGGTACTTCTGATCGACTTTGACGGACATGATGATAGGTTGACGGAGGCAAGACGAAGAATACCAGCGGATCTGGCGGAGAGAGTATTCGTTCTCGGTAGCATGACAAAACCAGAAGACCTGAAGCGTACGTTTGGGATCTCCCCAGAAAAGATCGGCACAGCGCTGGCAAGAGACTGCCGCGAAAGCACAAACGATGCCTGGGGGCACGATCTCCTCAAGCACAATACCGGCGAGCTTAATCGAATGCGCGAACGAGTTCGCCCTATTCTCTTTCCCTCGCTTTGAATTGTGAAGCCGGCCCGAAGATTGGCCGAATGGAAGCGAGCCGGCGCCCGCTCCGCTTCCCGGAATCCCTAACGATCCAACCCTGACCGCGTCCGTCCTCGATCTAATGCAATTGTGCCGCCAGCGCTGGAGCCAGGAAGAGATTCGACCCAACGCTCTCTTCTTCGCGGTCATACAGGCCGGCCAGTCCCATCAGAACCCCCGACGCGCACGCCGGACAGCGCATTGAGCTGTTACCGATCGCGTCGCAGTCCTGGCAAAGGTAAGCCGAGTTGAGCGGGATATGGATCTTCATGCTTAAAGTCAAAGGATTTGTCAGGTCTTTCTGGCACCTGCCGGTTCCTTCTTTGCCTCTCGTTCTGGATTGAAGGTCCCGCAATGCCGGTTATCGCATTTTCCGGATTGGTATAGAGTGCCGTCTGGAACGACTGTGGGCATTTTCCTCAACCGGGGCCCCCACAGACAAGTCTTAGTCTGTGGGGTGGAAGAAAATGCCCATGCTTGCCTTTGGGCGACACTACGGCCATCCGGAAAATGCCTTAGATGGTAAATATCTTGTGATCCTTGTCGTACTCTTGTTCGGTATCTATGCCTTTGCGCGCGGCTTTTTCGGCCACATGCTCTATCTTCTTGTCCGCCGATTCCTCCGAGACGGTCTCGTCTTCCAGCTTCGCGGCTTCCGGGTTTTCAAATTGCTCTGGCATGATCCATCTCCTTGTTTCACTATGAACCTTCCGCGCGTGCTGATCCGGTCACTTTTGCTCAGACGCGCGATCCGTCTCCGACTCCCTTCTCCCATCCCGCGCGTCGAACACTCAGCCGTCCCGGTCAGGCTCCGCCCGCTAAACTGTTTCTTGAGGGATTTTGTGCTCCGTTTCGCCTTTTTCGCCCTGCTTTTCGCGCTGATCTACTGCCCAGCGCTCGTCTCCGCACAGAATTCTCCACCTCCATCTGGCTCCGGAGTCCCTTCCCAGGCCGGCACATCGGCAGAGAATCCTTCGACTCCTTCCGCTGAAGTCGCCGCGGCCGAATCCGCCATCGCCGGCTCCGACTGGAAAACCGCCGAGTCCAAACTCGACGCGTATCTCGCCACTCATCCCACCGATGCGAGCGCCCTCTTCGATGCCGGCTACGTTGCCGATGCCCAGAATCGCCTGGACGACGCGGCTGCCCTCTACCGCCGCGCCATCGCCGCCAATCCAAAATCTTTTGAGGCGCACATCTCGCTGGGCCTGCTTCTCGCCCGCCAGAACAAGTTCGACGAAGCCCGTCCCGAACTCGTCACCGCCGCCACGCTCGATCCCGGCGAGCCCGGTCCCGCATTGAAAGCCCGCGCATGGCGCGCCCTGGCGCGCATCGATCGCTCGACCGATCCCGCCGCAGCCTCGAACGACCTTCTTGAAGCTCTCAAGCTCTCACCAGAAACTCCGGAGGACACGCTCCTCGCCGCCGAGCTAGCCGAACAAGCCGGCCAGAACGATGCCGCCGAAGCCGCCTATCGCCGCGTTCTCTTGAAAGATCCCCGCTCGGTCCCCGCCAACGCCGGCCTGGCGCACATCCTCATCCTGCGCAAGCAGTATCCCGAGGCCGCAACCCTCCTCCGCGCCGCGCTCGCCGGCGCCCCTGACGATCCCACCCTCAACGCCCAACTGGCTGCGGTGCTCGTCGCCCAGGACGATGCCGACGCCCTGCCGCTCCTCCAAAAACTCCACAATGCGCATCCCGCCGATTCGACCATTACCCGCATGTTGGCCCAGGTGCTGGCCGTCGCCGGAGACTATGCCGGCTCTGATCGGCTTTACCTCCGCCTCCTCGCCGCCAACTCGCAGGACGCCGATCTCCTTGTCGCCCACGGCCAGAACCTCGTCCGCCAGGCCCAGATGGAAGAGGCCATGAAGGTCTTCGACAAGGCCACGCAAATCGATCCCGCCAACGCCGACGGCTGGAGCGGCCTGGCTTTTGCGGCCTCCCGCGCCGGCCATCCCGACGTTACAGTGCACGCCCTCATCATGCGCTCCCGCTTCCTGCCGGAAAATGCCTCGACCCTTTTCCTCTGGGCAATCTCCTACGATGCACTGCATCAGAAGCAACAAGCCGCCGCCTGCTATCACCGTTTTCTCCAGGCCGCCGCCGGCAAAATGCCCGATCAGGAGTGGCAGGCCCGCCAGCGCCTGCAAATCCTCGAAAAATAGGGACCGCCAAGCAACATCCAATTCCGTTCGAAATCCACCCGGAGCGCCGTCCTCGCCGGGTCTTTGTCCTTTCGGCAAGGTTTGCGGCGCGGCAAGCAGGACTGAAGGGCCAAAGGCTCAAATTCCCGCCCTTCGCCCCGTTTTCCCCTCGCCTATTCCGGCACTTTATTTATCCACGACATCAAAGTTGTGTCCTTTTGCTCTTGCGGGCGCCTCCAAAATGCGCGTACTATGACCACACTTGAGGGCAAGACCGCATCGGTGGAGGGTCCTCATGCGTTGTCGGGTTCCAATCGTCGCCGTACTCACCTTGAACCTGTCTGCAGCGGCTTTGTGCGCTTCCTCGGGCGACAACAAGCCGCCTGACTCCAGTGCTATCGCCGCGCTTGAAGCGCGCGCCAACCAGGCCCAGCCGCGCGAACAATGCTTCCTCTATGCGCAGCTCATCCAGCAAATGACGGAGTTGAGTATTCGCCAATACGCGGCCGGCGACATCGACAAAGCCACGCAACTGCTCCAGCAGGTGCAGCGCATCGCGCAGAAGATCCACTTCTCGCTGGCCGACAACGACAAGCGCCTGAAGGACGCCGAGATCCTGCTCAGCCACTCGGCCTTTCGTCTCAGCGAGATGCTCCACTCGAGCAGCGTTGAAGACCGCCCGCTCTTCGAACAGACCCTGGCGCAGGTGACCCAGGCGCAAAACGCCGCCATGATGCAGGTCTTCCACAAGTAGGGGTCAGTGCGAGCGCGAGCGCGAGTGCGAGTGTCAGCGCGAGTGCGAGTGTGAGTGCGAGTGTGAATGTGGTTGCATCTGTCCGGCACACTCACACTCACACTCCACACTCCTCCTTGCTCCCCGTCTTTTACACTTGAACAAGACCGCTGGAGGCTTGCCGCCATGCGCCCTTTCCTGACCGCCCTCGTCTGTCTTCTGCTCGCCGCGCCTCTCGCCGCGCAGCAGCGGAAGCGCGAACCCCTTACAGAAATGCAGCAGGAGCAGATCGCCGAAGCCGGCATCGATCCCGCGGCCCGCGTCAACTTGTACGTCAAGTTCCTCAACGACTCCTCCGGCACCATCAAAGGGCTGATCCCGCGCGCCAAATCCGCGGCTCGCATCCACCGCATCGACGGCGAGTTGCAGGACTTCTCCGCCCTCATGGATGAGCTTGGCGACAACCTCGACCTTTACTCCCAACGCAAGGCCGATATTCGCAAGTCGCTCAAAGGGCTCAACGAGTCCATCGCGCGCTGGCAGCAGGTGCTGCGCGATCTGCCTAGCGAAGCCGGCTTTGAGCTGTCGTTGAAAGAGGCGATCGCCAGCGCCAGCGATCTCGCCGGCCAGGCCAAGGAAATCACCGCCGGCCAGGAAGCCTACTTCAAAGCCCATCCCAAAGAAAAAGGCCAGGACCGCTACGAGCCGCAGTAAAGCAAGTGTCAGTGGTCAGTGTGAGTGTGAGTGTGAGTGGATGGTGCACACTGATCACTCACACTCACACTGTTCCCCTGCTCCCAACCCGCCAAAGAGGAAAACCGCGCGAACTCGCCAACCTGCCACGTCGCCAAGCGACGCCAACCTGCGAAGAAGCGAACAACTTATCATCTTCCGCAGGTCTCGATCACTGATGCGCGGCAAACTTGCCGACTCGCTGACTGACTCGCTCCCTGCCGGGGTCCCCAGAGCGCGATTTGTGCCCGCTGGGGCGGCTCGTTCCCTGCTATTCTGCTCTTCGTGCCCCTCGACGTCGTTCCCATCTTCCAGGAAGAGTATCGCGCCCTTCGTCCGCGCGCGCCCATGCCGCCTATCCAGGTGCGCTTCCGGCGTTTCACCTCGCTCAACACCACCATCCGCCTGCGAGAAGGCACAATCTTCGCCAGCCTCTCCGATCTGCTTGAAGGCGCGCCGGAATCCGTCCTGCACTCCATCGCGCACATCCTGCTCGCCAAGCTCTATCGCAAGCCCATCGAGCGGGCGCACAACCTGCGCTACAAGCGTTTCGCTTCCTCGGCCGCCGTCACGCGCCAAACCGAGCTGATCCGCACCGCGCGCGGCGTCAAGCGCTACTTCGGACCCGAGGGCCGCTACTTTCATCTCGAAGAGATCTTTGAATCGCTCAACCTGCGCTTCTTCGGCGGCCTGCTCGGCCGTCCCGACCTCACCTGGAGCGAACACCACGCCAAGCGCTCGCTCGGCCACTACGACGCCGCGCACAACACCATCGTCGTCAGCCGCGTCTTCGACCGCCCCTCCAGCCCCCGCTANNAGGCCCTCGCCTTCATCAAGCGCCTTTCCTGAGCCGAAGCGTCTTTTGCGTCCTCCCGCCTACGATATCCTAACCTCTTCACATCTTGCATTGGAGGTGATTTACAGTGACCCACAATCCCCGCCTCGTCTTGTCCGAGCGCTTCACCGAGGCCGTCGAATACGCGCGCCAACTGCACACCGAGTACCGCAAAGGCAC
>PLSB01000223.1 GCA_003165005.1 Acidobacteriaceae bacterium
GATTTATTTCCTCATCGATTTATCCTTGACACTCCCTTCCCACATCCCTACTATGCAGCCAGAAAGTTCTGATGGTTTTTCCTCCGTTGGAACTATTCTCCCTGAGGGAAGAGCTGCCCCGTTGCCGGGCGGCTCTTTCCGTTTATTGCGAGTCATTTGCCGCGTTGGGCGTTCCATCTTCCGTCTTCGGCATGGTTTCCGTCCATTGCTCGTCGCATTGCTCGCAGCGCCAGATGTTTGCGGGGTCCACGCCTTCGAGAACGACGTCGTCCGATCCGCATTTGGGGCATTTGGGTTCGACAAACTCCGGAGGTTCTTCCTTTTCCTCGTCAACGATCTCCCGCGGAATCGGTTTGGCGGCGATGAGGCGCGCCTGATCGAGTTGATCGGCGGCGACGTACACGCGGGGATAAACAAGGCCGTAACTACCCCTGCAATCGATCCCCGCCGCTCGCAGAGCTTCGCAGAGTTGTACCGCCTGCTCTCTGCTCTCGCATTCGCAAAGGTATGTGAGCCACGTGTAATCGTGAGGCTCCGCTTCGCCCACCTCGCCGCCATCTCCATCGGCGACCAGCGCGGGCGTATTGCCGCCGAGACCGGCCACCACTGGCATCGTCATGGAGTCCGCATCTTCCGTCTCATTGAGTACGCGCGCTTCGACACGCGGACGGCGCCACGGGGCCGACGCTCCCGGCTCAGTGCGCGGCGCCTGCGGATCGCCCAAGCCTCGGCTGCGCATCTCGCTGCGCAATATCTGCTGCGCGGTTTCCGTCAGATCGGCGAAGTCGCCGGCGAGTTCGAGCAGTTCGCCCTCGCTCTTCTCGCGGTACTCCGCGGTCAGCCTTTGCCATTCAAGAACAGGATCGATTTGCATGGGCAGAAGTATAGCTCCGCGCGGCCAGTGCCCGCCTTTACCTTCCTCCGGCGCAAAGATACAATCGAAGATGCAGGCCGACGTAGCTCAGTTGGTAGAGCAGCTGATTCGTAATCAGCAGGTCGTCAGTTCAAGTCTGACCGTCGGCTCCAGAATCCGGATAACGGCACGACCTCTCCATTGCGAGAGGTCATTTTATTGACGCCTTGTCTCGATCGACCACCGCTCTCTGGAAGAACCCCGCGCCGGTTCACGATCGATGCGCGGAGGGAGGCGGAAAGGGTAACCATTCTCCTATTACCGATGCGCCACGGCGCAATACTTATTGGGCAGCTCGCGCAGCGAAGGATGCATTGCTCATTTTGGGTCTCCCCCCTTAGATTCAGGGTTGATGCTGAGGTCAGAGAGGCGAGCAAATGCACCGCAAGATGCTCAAGTTCTACCTGACCATGCTGAACCTTGCAAGCGACGAAGAGGGCCAGGATCTTATCGAATATGCTTTGGTGAGCGCACTGATTGCAGTCTCGGTGGTCTCGAGTTCGAAACACATAGCGTCAGCGATCTCGTCGATCTTTTCCAATGTAAGCAGTTCGATGTAGCTTAGCCAGCTGAACGCGCGCAATCGCTCATTTTCCTTACACAAACTCGCCCATCCATGGAGATCCATGGGTGGGCGAATCTTCATGAGGCCGGAGAGCGCGTTCTCATCGACCTGGCCTGGCAGTTCTCAAAGATGGCCCCCAGAGAGCCTTAGAGCAAATCTCCTGTTGGTGCAGAGTTGTTTGGTTTGTTTCGTCGCGGCCCTCCGGGGCAAAGGCTGCGAACCGGCCAGATCGTCACCCTACACCGAGAAGAGGGATGTTCTCGTGATTGCAGTACAAGCTGACAGACGCCACCGAAAGATCCATGAGCCGTGGCATAAAATGGTTATGCTCGAAAAAGCTTGATGCGCGCGGCATTACGCCGGCAAGCGCCAGACAAAGGATTGCCAATGCGACTGGGCCCCTTCCTCCGTTTCCCCCTCCTCTCCATTCTTCTAGCCGGATTCGTTTACGCGCAGCCTTCAGGCGGGCCCTATGGGCCGATCGACCGGCATTACGAGATCCCCAAAGCGGGAACGGTCTACTACGTTGCGCCGGACGGGAAAAGCGATGCCAGCGGAACCGGCCTTGACCATCCCACAACCCTGGAGGCGGCGATGGAGCGCGTGGTGACGGGCGATGCCATCGTCCTGCGGGGCGGCATCTACAGAACGGGCGGATTGGTGCTGAACCAGGGCATCACGCTGCAGCCGTATGGGGACGAGCATCCGGTTCTGAAGGGCACAGAAGTCGCAACGCAATGGGAGGCATTGCCCAACCACGTGTGGAGAACTCCCTGGAAACATCTTTTTCCCGGAGAGCCATTGCCGTGGTGGCGGCGCAGCCACGAGGGAATGAGGACGCCGCTCTACCGGTTCAACATGGACATGGTCTTTATCGACGGCGAACTTCTGACCTCCAAAGGCTGGGAGGGCGAGCTCGATCCGCATTCGTACTACGTCGATTACAAGAACGGATATGTCTACATTGGCGCCGATCCCACCAACCGGCTGGTCGAAATCACCGCCCAGGACAGCGCGCTGGTGCGCACCAGCGGGCCCGCGCACGGCAAAGTCTCCGATGGGAAAGGCCCGGTGATTCGCGGCCTTACGTTTACGCAATATGCGTATCGCGCGCTTGAGATCGAAGGCAAGAAGCACTTCACCTCGGCCGACGAGCCCACGAACGAGCCGGTCGGCCTCTCCGATCCGGCGACTTATGGCAAAGAAGTGACGCACACGCTGATTGAAAACGTGACCATCACCTACTGCTCCCGTGTAGCGGGTTATTTCCGGGGCGATGGGCTCGTCATCCGCAATTCACTCATCAGCGATACCGGCACGGAAGGCATTTACGTGATCGGTTCTTCGGATGTGCTGATTGAGAAGAACATCATCCGGCGGAACAACATCAAGCAGTTGACCGGCTATTTCCCTTCCGCGGTCAAGATCTTCAATCAGACCTGGCGCGTCACCGTCCGCGACAACCTGGTCACCGACCAGAGTTATTCCAACGGGATCTGGTTCGACGTGGGAAACCACGACGGCGTCATGGTCGACAATTGGGTGCAGAATGCGCTGAACGGCCTCTTCGTCGAGATTTCGCGCGGCATGACGATCGCAGGCAACGTGGTGGTGAATTCGGGCAAAGGGCTTGAGGTTCTGAACTCGGCCGATGTGCGTGCCTACAACAACACCTTTGTGAATGCGCCCGTGGTCTTTGAGCGCAACGAACGCGTGGCCGCGGGCGATGTCTTCGACTGGCATGCCACAACGGGTCCGGGCCTGGAGCAGCGCGAAGGCCATGTCTTTGTCCATAACCTGATGGCCACGGATGACTTCCGTTTTCCGCTGCTTGGGTTCATTCAAAAACCAACGCTTTGCGGCAAGCTCGAGCACCCGGAGGCGAAAGAAGTGGACGGCAATGTCTACATCCGTTCTCCCTTCGCCGCCGCCTCCGGCACAATACCGGCTCTGATTTCCTATGCTCCTACGGCGGGGACAAACTGCTCCGCCGAGGCGGCTTCGCTGGCCGAGTTTCGCAAGCTGGAGCCCGGGTTTGAAAAGAACGGCGTCGAGATCGATCAATCGCCCCGCTCGGTTCTGAAGGGGCCCGACCTGGGGAACTTCGAGCTGCAGCACGACCTTGCCAATGCGCCCGCCAACGATCTTCTTCCCGCAGATGTGCGCGCGCTTTTGGGATGGAACGAAGCAGAGGCCAAGACGCCTGGGGCGTATCCGCTCGAATAGGGACGGGGCTGCGGCGCGGGGTGCGGGGGCCTGGAGACCCCCGCTACAGCCGGTCTGGAGACCGGCGGTACAGGTTCTTGCTGCGCGTGAGAAATGCGGGCTTGCCGTCTCCGGTTCTCAACTACGGCTTGTAGTTGAACGACTTGTCCGGATAGGGCGGATGCGGCGGGACGGGCCGCGGATCTTTCTCGATCTCGTGCGTCAACAGATCGATGGCCGCATCGAGCTGTGCATCGGCGCCCGCAAACGCGGCATGCGGCAGGTTCTCGACTGTCTTGTCCGGATCCACGCCGTGGCCCTCGATCAGCCAGACTCCCTCCGGCCCATAGACGCCGATCTCGGCAGCCGTGGCCAAGCCGTTATCGGCCTGCACGTTGCTGCCGGAGAGCCAGATCTCGCCGCCCCAGGTACGCGTGCCGATCAGCGTTCCGAGGTGCAGGCGCTTGAAGCCTTCGCTGAAGGCTTCGCCGTCGGAGGCCGTCAGTTCGTCGCACAGCACCGCAATGTGCCCGCGGAAGGCATACTGCATGTTCCACGCCGGATTGCCGACGCGCGGCTGCCAATAGAACCACGCCTTGCGCAGCAGCTCGCCCAGCAGCCACGAGTCGATATTCCCTCCTTCGTTGTGGCGCACGTCGACGATCAAACCCTGGCGGTCAAAAACCGGGAAGTAGTCGCGCGCCCATTGATCGATGTCGTCCGCGCCCATCGCTTGCAGGTGCACGTAACCGATGGCGCCCTTCGATGCCGCTTCAACCTGCGTCCGCCGCGTGTACTCCCACTCCGCGTAGCGCATGCGATTGTCGGTGTTTGCGGCGATGGGCGTTGCCAGCACATCGCGGGTTTCGCCTTTGGCGTTTTTCACCTTGAGCATCACCTGCTGCCCGGCCTTGCCGCGCAGCAGCTCGCGCTCGTCGCTGACGTTCAACAGGCTCTGGCCGTCGATCGAGACAATGGTTTCGCCCTCCTTGACGAGCGAATCGGGCCGCGCCAGCGGGGGCGCCTGGTCGGGCAAATCGGGATCGTGGAGGTAAATGTGCTCCACCACATAGCCGCCGGCCTTCTCATCGCGGCGCAACAACGCGCCCAGGGTCGCGATTCCGATCATGTCGGCGGGTTTGCGATCGTCGCCGCCCCCCGCAAAGGTGTGCAGCGCCGAAAGCTCGCTCACCATCTGCGCAATCACGGCATTGAGCTCGTCGCGGGTGGCCACGCGATCCACCAGCGGCAGATAGCGGTCGCGCATCGCGGTCCAGTTCACGCCCTGCATGTTGCGGTCGTAGAAGTAGTCGCGCTCCAGCCGCCATGCATCCAGAAAGATGCCGTGAAACTCCTCGCGGGGATTGGTCGCGATCATCCAATGCGAAAGGTCGACGGCGCTCTTGGCGAGCGTCTTAGGGTCATACAATCCCGCGCCCCTCACATCAGAATCGAAAACGAAAAAGTTGTCGCCCTTCAAGACCAGCATCTTCTTGCGGTCGAGGGAGATCTCGAAACCCTTCACGCCAGAGAGCACGGTATCCGGCTCGTCGCCCTTGTTGGCAATGTCGAGACATTGCAGCGCGGCGTTGCCTTCGGCGCCTTCGCTCGCATTGGTCCAGCAGAGCCGCTTGTCCGCGGCGTCGAGCGAATCGTAGTTGCCCGGCGGCACGGGAACCTCATTGAGACGCAAGTCGAGGCCGGTGAAGTCGATCTTCACCTCCAATGGATTCTTCTCGCCTTTCCCGGCGGCCTTGTCGGTTTCATTGCTCGGCGGCTTCGTGTCGGGAACCGCCGGCTTCCTGTCTGTGGCGGCAGGCGGGGCGTTCTCCGTTGGCTTTGGGATGTCGGGTGGCTTCGGGGTGTCGGGTGGCTTTGGGGTGTCGGGTGGCTTTGCTTCTTTCTTCTCCGCGCCATCGGGATGCAGCTCATCGTCCGGCAGGAACGGCGAACGCAGCCCGGGGGTGAGCGCGAGCTCGTAGATCTTCATCGTCCGGTCGAAGTGGGGTTGTGGCGCGCGCGGTCCGAACGGATTAGGAATCGTCGACTTGAGATTGCGGTCAGAGAGGAAGTAGAGCCACTTGCCATCCGCGCTCCACGCCGGGTCCTCGCTGTTGAAACGGTTTGAAGTGATCGTCTCGATCTTGCCCGACGCGATATTGAGCACCTTGATCTGGTCGTAGCTGTTGGCGGCGGTCTCATTGCAGGCGAGCCAGCGGCTATCGGGCGACCAGGTGAGATGATTGAAGTCGCCGTTCATCGACTGCGCGATAAGCTTATCGGTCTTGGCCTTGACATCGTAAATCCACAACTGCTGGTCCTTGTCGCGATGCGCCAGCCACAGGCCATCCGGCGAGGGAACGCCTTCCCAGCGCAGCACCTTGGCATCGTTGGTCCATTGTTCGGGCGCGCCTTCGCCATTGGGCGGAAACTTCCAGAACTCTGTCTCGCCGCTCCTGGTCGATAGCGCCAGGATGTTCTTGCCGTCGGGCAGGAAACGCGCATCGCGATAGCGCACATCCGATTCGCCCGCGACCTTCAACACACGGCCGGGCTTGGCGGGCATGACGTAGATCTCGCCGCGCGCGGTAAGCACAACCTCCGATCCATCGGGCGAAATATGCGCATTGGTCAGATATTGGAACGGCTTTGTCACCCAGTGCTGGCGAAGCTGATCGAAGTCCGAAACCAGCGTGATGGGAATGACCTCTTCCTTCCCGCTCTTCAGATCGAGCAGCCACAAATCCGCGCCCGAAGCGTAAACAATGCGCCCCCCGTCGAGCGACGCCGACGCGACATCGAAGATATGCTGATGACTCTCCTGCTTCACGTGGCCGCCCTGCCCGTCCATGGAGTAGACATTCATCACGCCATCGCGATCGGAGAGAAAGTAGACACGGCCGTTTGAGAACATCGGATTGGTCGAAGTGCCAGGGAAGTCGCCGGTTAGCGGCACCGCTTCATCCTTGCCGTCAAAGCTCCAAATGTTCTCCGCCGTACCGCCCTTGTAACGCTTGGTCATGCTCGGCTGCTTCGGCCAGCGCGTGAAATAGAGCGTGTGGCCGTCCGTCGAATAAGTCCCTTCCGCCGCCTGGGCCAGCGGCACAATCTCGCGCCCGCCACGATCGTCTACCAGCACCAGCTGCATCTCCGGCAGCGTGGAGTAACGGGCGGTTGCAATCAGCAGCCGTCCATCCTGCGCCCAGCCTTCCGGCTCCGACTCGCCGTCCCAGGTGCGGCGCTGGGGCAATCCGCCATCGATGGGCATGGTATACACCTCGATCGGTCCCTCGTAATCGGCGCTGAAGGCCACCGTCTTTCCGTCGGGCGAAATATGCGCGTCGTCCTCGATGCCCAGGCCGGTGGTGAGCCGCCGCGCTGCGCCGCCGCGCACGCTCACCGTCCAAAGATCGCCCTCCGAGGTGAAGACGATGGTGTCGCCGTGCAAAGACGGGCTCGAATAGTAACCGCGGCGGCCTTCGGGAGCCTGTGCCCTGAGCGGAAAGGCTGAAGCTAGGAAGAGGAGGGCGAATGCAAGATGAATCGCGGCGCCACGCAAGGCAGGAAAGGTCATGGAAAGAGCTCCCTTTGAGGATTGATCGGGCGAGCCGCGAACGGCAAATCACAACACGAGCGCCCGCATGATTCTGACAGGAAAAGATTTTGCAAAGGCTGATTGGGCCTGACGGAAATGATACATCTTCGAGCTGATGAGCAGACCCCCGGCGCGGCGTCCGGGACATTGCAGATGCTGCCATCAACAGCCGAGCCGGATTGCGCTCTGCAAGGCATCGGGGTATGATTACAGATGTAATAATGTGTCATAATGTTCGTATTCGACTCATCGACGCTGATTCTGATCGCGAAAATCGAGTTGCTGGATCTGTTTTTGACGGAGATCGGCATGGAGGCCGCGATTCCGAAGGCGGTTGAAAATGAATGCTGCGGCGGAAAGAAGACGCTCGATTCGCTGATCATTCGCAAGGCTCTGGACGAGTCCAGAATCAAGGCAAAGATCGTAAGGAACAGAAAGCTGGTCGCGAAACTGGAAGAAGACTTCAGCATGGGCAGGGGCGAATCCGAAGCCATTGCCCTGGCGATCGAGGAAAGGGCTCTTCTGGTGGGCATCGACGACAAGGACGGAATGAATGCCTGCAGGCTGTCCGGAGTTCCGTTCACTACGGCGATCGGCATTCTGGTGCGAAGCCGGCAAAAGGGCCTGATTGGCCGCAGCGACGCACTGATAAAGCTTTCGGCGCTCGCCCGGTATGGATGGTATAAGGACGCGATTTTAGAAGATGCCAGATTGCGAATGGAGGAACAGCCATGACCAAAACGATGAGTATCCGGATGGACCGGGACAACTTTGAATTCCTTTCCGCGATGACGGTGGAAGAGCAGAGCGATTTGTCGAAGGCTGTGCGCGATCTGGTGACACGAGGCAGGATACTGCTTGCCGTGGAGAGGTACAGGAAGGGCGAAGCCTCCCTGGGCAAAGCGGCCAAAGTGGCCGGCCTGCCCGTGGGGCAGATGATGACGCTGCTTGGGGAATTCGGAGTGCGGAGCAGGATCGACGCGGAAGACTATCGCCAAAGTCTGGCGAACCTGGCGAAAGTCTGGTAAGCCTCCCTTCACTCGCGGGCAGACGACGCAAGGCAAATGACATAATCAGGTTGAGGTCCTTGCGTGTCCAAGCAATTGGTGCTATGCTCATTTCAGAATAACTATCTACTGTCCTCGCTCCGCGAGGCAGAAAATCCTAAAGCCGCCGCAAGGCGGCTTTAGTGTTGGTGGGCTATGCACATCGCATACATGGACGAAACCGGCGATTTGGGGACTATCGCTAACCCTCCCCACCACAATGACCAGCCCGTATTTGCACTAACGTTGATGGTCGTGAATCAGACACGATTGGCATCTTTTGTGCCTGATTTTATCCAATTGAAGAGGAACTTCTTTCGTAAGCGTCTTGTGTTCCCAC
>PLSB01000074.1 GCA_003165005.1 Acidobacteriaceae bacterium
TGGCGGACTTGAAGCCGTACTTCCAGGGAACGACGATGCGCACGGGCGCTCCATCCTGGTTGGGCAGGGTTTCGCCGTAGAGGCCGAAGGTGAGCAGGGTGAGCGGGTTCATGGCCTCGTCCATGCGCAGCCCTTCGGAGTAGGGCCAGTTGATGCCAGGATCTTCGTAGCCCCATTTCTCCACCTTCGAATTGTAGTAGGAGAGGAACTGCACGTACTTGGCGCTCGGCAGCGGGTTGCACTGCTTGATGAACTCGGAGAGCGAGTAGCCGGCCCAGGGAATCACCATGCTCCAGGCCTCGACGCAGCGATGGCGGTAGACGCGGTCTTCGAGCGGGCGCAGCTTGAGCAGGTCGTCGATGTCGAAGGTGAGGGGCTTGGCCACTTTGCCTTCAACTTTGACGGTCCAGGGACGTGTGGGCAGGCCGCCGGCGTTTTTGGCGGGGTCGCCCTTTTGGACGCCGAACTCGTAAAAATTGTTGTAGTGTGTGATGTCTTCGTAGCTGGTGAGCTGTTCGCCGGTGGTAGTGAGCGGGCTCTGCACGGTTTCGAGTTTAGTGTCCGCGTGGACGGCGCGCGGCGAGATGAATTGAGCAAGACGGCTGGCTGCGAGAGCCGCGGCGCCCGTCGCGGCCGCGCGTTTCAGGAAGCGACGGCGCGAAAGATAGCGGAAGTAGTCGTCGCGGGAGGTGATCTCCGACGAGGGAATATCGGGCGGTTTGCCGATGAGCATGGATGACCTCGTTTGGGGAAGGTCCGTTGCATTTATTAGACACTGTGGAGGGGCGGAGGGTAACAAATTTTTGCCCGGCAGAATCCTGAGACGCACATCGTTCGTACGCACGATGGAGAGTTTGGATTGGGGCAAAACCCCCGGCGTGGGGCTATAATTGCGGGCACGACGGGAAAAGCGGCTTTGAAAGGGCACGACTTCTAGCCTGCCCTGAGCGAAGTCGAAGGGTGCCGAAAGCACCGCAAGAAACTTGTGGGCTTTAACCCCGGAGGGATGGCAATCTCGGTACGGCGGCCATTTGTGAGACACACTCCAGAAACTTTGGCAGCATTTCCAACCCCGTCAACGGGTTTCGACTGAGGAGAACGACGTGAATCAACCTTCGACTGCCTTTTGCCCGCACTGTGGAGCAGCGGTAAACCTCCCGTCCAGCTTTTGCGGCGCTTGTGGGCAACCGCTGCAGAATCCAGCCCCGTCAGCGCCCGCAGCACAACCACAGAATCCTCAACCCCAGTATCCTCAACCGATGCTTGGCTCGGCCCCGCAGGGCCCGATTGTACAGTGTCCTTTCTGCCATTCCACTCAAGTCCAGGCTGGAAAGAGGGGCTGGAAGTGGTACGCCGGATATGTCGGAAGCGGCAATATGGTGTGGACCTGCCTGAGCTGTGGAAAGAAGTTCTAGCCCCGCCTGGGAGTCCTGACCCTGTATTGAAGAATCTGGTCATCTTCACAGCCGCCGGGGTCGCAGTTCCGGGGACGCTGCAGAGGCGTGCTCGAATTCCGCTCATGCAATGGGCGGATCGTTCTTCTTCAGTTTGAATGCGGAGATTACGTCTGCGGATCTGCGGCAGACGCAGACGCGAACGGCCATTGGCGCAGACGGTGGGCGCGGAGGAGATAGAGCAGCGTTCCGGAGACGGCGATGCCCGCGGCGACCGCCAGTTCTTTCACGGCGTGGACGCGGTAGACGAGGAGAAATCCGAAACCTGCCATGGCAAAGAGCGGCGGCAGCGGATAGAGCGGCATGCGGAAGGGGCGCGGAAGATCGGGGCGCTGGATGCGCAGCAGAATCACGCCGATCTGTTGCAGGAAGAATTGCAGCAGAATGCGCGTGATGACAAGCAGGGTGATGACCTGCGTGAGCGAGAAGAAACAGAAGAAGGCGCCCACAAGGCCGAGAGCCACGAGCGAACGGTGGGGAATGCCGTGCTTGGGGTGGACCGCGGCGAGATAGCGGAAGTAGTTGCCGTCGCAGGCTGCGGCGTAGGGCACCCGCGAGTAGCCGAGCTGCAGCGAGAAGACGCTGGAGAAGGCGGTCCAGACGATGAGCGCGGCGATGGTGTATCCGGCCCAGGGGCCGAATGCGGAGCGGGCGATGTTGGCCACAAGCTGACCGGGAAGGCCGGTGTGCGATGCGGCTTCGCCGAGCGATGGCAGCACGGCCAGATTCATCAGGACATACAACGCGGAGACGAAGAGGACCGAGAGCAGGATGGCGCGGGGGATGGTGCGCTCGGGGCGGCGAACTTCGCCGGCGAGAAAACAGATGTTGTAGTAGCCCCAATAGCAGTAGGTGGCGAGAAGCGTGGCCTGGGCGAGGCCGCCGAGCGCTCCAATAGACCCGAATGCGGAGAGCGGAGGCGCGGCGGGCATGTGCCAGCCGCCGGTGGCCGCGGCGTGGGCGAATCCGGAGACGATGACGCCGGCGAGCGCGGCGATGACGCCGGCAAAAAGCACCCAGGCCATGCGCGCGACAGAGCTGATGTTGCGATAGAGGAGCGCGGTGACCAGAAGGCACGCGGCGGCGGCGGTAAAGTTGGCATAATGGACCGCGGGCAGCGCGGCGATGGGCGCGGCGTCGAGGCCGGGCCAGAAGACAACCAGAAAACCGGAGAGGCCGATGCAGCCGGAGGCGATGGCGAGCGGTGCGGTGAAGCCGACTTGCCAGACGTAGAGAAAACTGAGCCAGTTTCCGGGGCCCTTCGGGCCGTAGATCTCGCGGAGAAATGCGTACGAACCACCCGCGCGCGGGAAGGCGGCGCCCAGTTCGGCCCAAACGAGGCCGTCGGCGATGGCGATGGCGGCGCCCAGCGCCCACGCCCAGACGGAGAGGCGAAAACCCGCGGCGGCGATGACCAGCGGAAGAGCGATGAAGGGACCGACGCCGATCATCTCCAGCATGTTGAAGAGAACTGCGGAGCGGAGGCCGATGCGGCGCTCAAGCCCGCCAGAATCGCCCGCGCCGGAATCCGCGGTGAGCGCGTTTTGTCCAGTAGAGCGGCCGGCGGGATTTGAAACGAATGGGAGCATTGGGCTGCCGCTATCCAGATTACTAGTCCGCATTTCTCGCAGGCCATCGAAAATCGTACCGCCGGTCTCCTGACCGGCTGTAGCGGGGGTCTCCAGACCCCCGCAGGGCAGGTAGAGGCTGAAAATGGCCCAATTCCCCTGCCGTCGAGACATCTGTGAGAAATGCCGGCTAGAGCAAAACCAAAGTCGCTCTGCACTTTTCTGGGGCCATTGAGGGTGGATTCTTCTCCATGAAAAATCCACTTGGCGGTCGCGGCTTCGGGACGCATCGACTGTGGTTTTTCCGTACCGTCGCGGCGAAGGCATTGACGAGGGGGCGTGAGTTCGGGGAGACTGATGGTTGCCGTACACGTGTGCAATAAGGAGTTTGCTCGATGGCGGAAAGGGATGGAGGCAAGCCGGCGGGAGTTGCGCATGGGAGCGTAAAGCGCTTGCCGGCGCTAGCTGCGCGGCAACCATCGATTAAGGACATTGCGCGGCTGGCGCACGTGTCGCACCCCACGGTTTCGCGGGCGCTGCAGAACAGTCCACTGGTGAATGCGGAGACGGCGGCGAAGATCCGCAAGATCGCCGAGGAGCAGGGCTATCGCGCCAGCGCGGTGGCGCGCGGGCTGGTAACACGGCGGACGCGGACCATTGCGCTGTTGGTGACCATGTTGGACGATCCGTTTTCGAGCGCCGTGGCGTGCGGCGTTGCAGAGACGGCGGCCGATCGCGGGTACGCGGTGCTTCTGGCCAACGCGCACGCCGATCCCGAGCGGGAGCGCAGAGCGATCGAGGAGCTTGCCGAGCGGCGCGTGGACGGGATCGTTGTGACGTCGTCGCGCGTGGGAGCGCTGTATCTTCTGCTGCTCAAAGCGCTGGACGTTCCCATTGTCCTGGTGAACGACCAGTATCCTGGCGAGCTTGTGCATGCGGTGACGATTGCCAACCAGGAGGGGATGCGGGCGGCAACGGAGCACCTGATCGAACTGGGACACCGGCGGATCGCGTATCTGGGCGACCGGAACGGTTACCAATCGGACGCGGCGCGGCGGGCGGGATACAAGGCGGCGCTGGCAAGAGCGGGGATCGGGTTTGCGCCGGAGCTGGCAGTCGAGGGCGACGGACGGCCCGATGCGGAGATGGAAGCCGTCCATGCGCTGCTGCGGTTGAACACGCCGCCGACGGCCGTGTGCTGCTACAACGACATGACGGCGCTGGGCGCGATGCGGGCGATTCGCGCGCGCGGATTGAGAGTCCCACAGGATGTGTCGGTGACGGGATTCGACGATCTGTTCTTTGCCGCGTATCTCGCGCCTGCGCTGACCACGGTGCGGCAGCCGATGCGGCAGATGGGACAGATGGCGATGGAGAACCTGTTCAAGCTGATGTCGGGCCAGGATTCAGCGGCGCAGATGAAGATAGAGGCGGAGCTGATTGTGAGAGGCTCGACGGCAAAGGCGCCAAAGCGGGAGGAAGATCAGGCGTGATGCGGGCGTTCGAATTCTTCTTGGTTCCATCCCGAAACCATGTGGCTCCAAGGGCGTGGATATCTTCAGGCGTCTTTTCCCGGACGGCTTCGCTCTGGAATGACAGCTTCGATCGATCGACACGGATCTCGAAAGTCTGCGCGGGCGCTTTTACTGCATTGAAGCATGCAACAACCAGCGACGAGAATAGTGCGACTTCAACAATAAGCACACGAAGGCCTTTATTCATGTGAAACATTACTGTCCTTTCGCAGTTAGAGTATGTTTCGATCGATGGTGATAACTTGCCGAGCGCATATGCTCATGGAATCAGCGCTTGCTTCCCGCCTTCAGTTAAAGCATCGCAGCAATAGGAGCGGCACGCAATTCAACGAAGAAGGAATCGACACGGCAATGAGCTTTGGCATCAAGCCCAAGCGGACCAGTTTCCGCAGTCCGTGGCAAAACGGTGTTGCGGAGCGTTGGGTCGGCAATTGCCGCCGCGATCTGCTCGACCATGTGATCGTTCTCAACGAACGCCATCTGAAACGCTTGATGAACGAGTACGTCCGCTACTACCACGAGGATCGCACGCATCTTGCATTGGCAAAAGGAACGCCTGCCGGCCGCGCGACAGTGAGCAACTCCGATGCAAGGAGCAGAGTAATAGCGATGCCAAGGCTGGGCGGTCTGCATCATCGCTACGACCTGGCCGCCTGAGCCGCTGCTGCGAAGATATTTCGTCAAGGTTGAAGTAGAACTGCGGAAGAGGTGTGCCCACCGGCCTTTCGCCATCAACTTGGCGGTGTCTTCGTGACGATTCGAGGTAACCAACCGCCCCTTCCCTAGTCGAAAACCTGCGACAAACTGCCTCCGAGTTAAGGAATCATTCTCTCAACGTGTCTGGATGGAATTATGGCGAGGCACAGGTTCTGGAGGTCAGCCGGGAGAGC
>PLSB01000019.1 GCA_003165005.1 Acidobacteriaceae bacterium
AGGTGTTATGCGGTATTAGCTAAGGTTTCCCTCAGTTATCCCCCACTCCAGGGTAGGTTAGTCACGTGTTACTCACCCGTGCGCCACTTTACTCATGGTATTGCTTCCACTTTCTCGTTCGACTTGCATGTGTTAGGCACGCCGCCAGCGTTGATTCTGAGCCAGGATCAAACTCTCGTTTGAAACCTGATGTCTTCCCGTCCCGACGGAGGTCGGTTTGGGTCGACCGTGCCCGCGCTTGCTTTCTCGCGAAAGTGAGCGGGGCACCTTACCTTGTGAGATGATCAAGCCAAACCTGATCGCATCTCACGACTGGCACGTTCAACCAATTTGTCAAAGATCCTTGAGGGCGATTCGCCTGAGCGAGACCCCTTGGATCGAGGTCCGGACTTTGGGTCCGGCTGTCCTCGAACTTGATGCGCAACGCTGTTTTTCTCTGTTTCAACAGCAGACTTGAGCGTTTTTGCGCGAACCTTCTAAAGTTATCAGGAAGCTGGTCACGGGTCAAGTGGAAAACCCGCCCGAACCAACCTGGGCAACCCATTCTTGGGCAACCCATTCCTGAATGGACCGTTCGCGCTGCGCAAGAAATCAAAGAGCGGCCAGCGCAATGCGCCCGAGCCACTAAGGCTCGCGGGAGATCATCTCCCGGGTCGTGCAATGGCTTGTTCTCTCTAGGGATTCCCTCGAGGGGTCTACGGAGGGGTATCAACCAGCCTCGACCAACCCAACGAACCAGCTTCCCAATTCCCTCGATTCATGCCCAACTTCGCCGAATCGGGGCAGACCCGCAAATCTCGCTCCGGGCCACCGGGAGGCTCCACTGCTCACTAACAACTTGTT
Source organism: Acidobacteriaceae bacterium (assembly GCA_003165005.1). Lineage (GTDB taxonomy): Bacteria > Acidobacteriota > Terriglobia > Terriglobales > Acidobacteriaceae > Telmatobacter. The sequence continues at coordinate 844 of PLSB01000019.1, forward strand.
AAGAGTAGCACAGGGCAGGCAGGTATGCAAATCTTTTTGGCGGGCAATCTTTTTGGCGGGCGAATCACTGGATGAGCGGGTACACCCACAGCCCACGAAACACGATCCGCATGCCACAAGCCCGTCCCTGCCTTCTGTTCTCTGTTCTCTGTTCCCTGTTCCCTGTTCCCCAGTCCCTATTTCCTAGTCCCTGCTCCCTCCTCGCTATTCCCTACTGCCTGTTCCCTGCTTTATCGTTACCAACAGCGAGCCACGCAATGGATCATCTCTGGACTCCCTGGCGTTTTGCCTACGTGACCACGGCCGACAAGGCCGTCCGCGCCGGCGTGCCCAAGGCGCTCGACGCCTGGCCGGGCGATCATGGCTGCGTCTTCTGCAACCTCATCGCCGCCATTGACTACGCCATAGCCCAAGGCATGGCCCGTGACCGGGCCGAAGCCGCGGGCGGCCTCGTACTGCGCGGCGAATCCTGCTTCATCTGCCTCAACGCCTTCCCCTACACCTCGGGCCACGTGATGGTGATGCCCTACGCGCATCTCGACCGGCTGGCCGCGCTGCCCGTCGCCACGGCGCACGAGCTCATCGATCTCGCCCAGCGCACCGAGCGCGCTCTCGACCGCCTCTACACGCCCCACGGCTTCAATTTTGGAATGAACGTAGGCCAGGCCGCCGGAGCGGGCGTCGCCGGCCACGTGCACCTGCACGCCATGCCCCGCTGGGTCGGCGACACCAGCTTCACCACCACCGTCGCCGAAACCCGCGTCCTGCCCGAAGACCTGGAAACCACCTGGCGCAGACTCCGCGAAGCTTTCGCGGAAGTCGACGAGTAGCGCCGGTCTCCTGACCGGCTGGAGTGCGGGTCCCCAGACCCGCACTGTTCACGATTCACGGCCCGCGGCCCTGACACCCGAAACCTGACACCTGAAACCTGACGCCTGTATCATGGCTGCGAGGACCTCGATGAAAACACTGCTCTCGATTTGCGCTGCACTGGCCATGACGCTCGGCACGGCCTCTATGCGCGCTGCCGACCTCACAGGAACCTGGTCGGCGGAGATGACGACGCCTGACGGCAACAGTTTTCCGCTCACCTTCACCTTCAAGCAGGACGGCGCCACGCTCACCGGCTCGGTGCAGGGCCCGCAAGGCGACCCCATCGACATCGGCAACGGCAAAGTCGACGGCGACAAGTTCTCCTTCGATGTCTCGTTCAACGGCATGACCATCCATCACATCTGCACGGTGGTGAACGGCGACGAGATCAAGATGACCACGAAGTCCGATTCGGGAGACTTCCCCGGCATGGAACTGACGCTGAAGCGCGTGAAGCAAACGCCGCCGCCGGCACCGGGCGGTCCGGACGCACCAGTCCAGCCAAGCAAGCCGCCGCAATAACGGCCGGTTTGCCGGGGATCCCATCGGAATCCGGAATTCGCCGGGGTTGTTGCTGCAAAACGAATGCGGCTCATTGGCATGTAAGGCAATTTGTCGTAAAATGTAAGGAGGCTGAATGATGCCCTCCACCTCTTTCAAACCCGCTGCTACGGTTGAAGCGACAGTTTCTTCCAAAGGACAGGTGACTCTGCCCAGGGAACTGCGGAAGCGTCTTGGCGTCCAAAGAGGCAGTCGCATCCGGTTCAGTATCCCTGTCAACGGCGCCGTTCAAGTCGAGCCGGTCCTCTATGACTTCGAGGATCTTTGGCGGATGGCCGACCAGGGCGGTACCTCCAAAGGCGTGATGACGTTCGAAGAAATGGATGAAGCCAAGGCGCGGAGGAAGTGGTGATGCTCGCGGCCGATACCAACGTTTGGGCGCGAGCTTATCTGAACGATGACACGGCGCAGGCAGCGAAGGCACGCTCTGCACTTGCGCAAGCCGGATCCGCGGGCGGAGTCTTCGTTCCTCTGATTGTTCTTGCGGAATTGGCATGGGTGCTTCGTGGCAAATGGGAGAGAGAAAGAGTCCTGAACGCCATCGAAAGCCTTCTCCAGACGCGCGGGGTGGTGGTTGAGTCGCCGGCCCTGGCCTGGAAAGCTCTGAAGGCCACACGCAAGGGCGCGGTGGGCTTCGCCGATCACTTGATTTCGGAAATCTCCTTTGCATCGGGCGCGGGCGAGATGATCACTTTTGATAAAGCGTTTGCGCGCTTGCCGCGGGTTCGGCGGTTGCAGTAGGCACTATGCTTCCTCCCCGGTCCCCAAGAGCGAGGGACCGGGGGCACCCTCAACTTTGTATCCCGCTGGGATCGGGGCTACCAGCCGTGCACATTCCATTGGCAAGCATTGAGCCGGCGCCCCCCCGCCGCGGCCTAACGGGCACAATACCGAGTGGTCGCAGGCCGGACTGAGGCTGGATCGACTAAAATGCTTTGCAACAAGCCCTGCTCCTAGCCTTTGGAGGTACCGTGCCGGTTTGGGTCGAAATCGCCGTTGCGCTGCAATTTGTTGCGATCACTTTTTTGCTTCTGGTCGCCTTTTCCCGACGAGGTAGCGGAAGCGGCCAGGGTCTGGATACAACCCCGCAAGCGATTGATAGACTTGTCGCCCTGGCAGGCGAAATTGACTCAAAAGTCGACCAGCTAGCGACTAAGCACGATCAGTTCGTCCTCACTTCGGGACAGTCCACATCCAGCCTGCGAACAGAATTGCTTGCGGCATTCTCGACAGAATTCTCTAATCTTCGACAAGAGGTTGTGAATTCGATCACGCAAATTGGAAACCAGACGAGAACAACGCTTGAGGAATTGCGCACTTCGACGAACGCGCGGCTAGATAAGCTCACTGGAGATCTGACCACGCAGCAGACGAACCTAAGGGAGTCAATCAACACTCAGCTCAGTGGTTTTCAGGCAGAAGTGATCAAAAGTTTCAACGAATTCCGAAAGGCACAGACCGATCAGGGAATCGCATCGAGGGAAGCCGTCGACGGAACACTATCGAGGCTAAGCAGGGACATCCGTGATGCCGTTAACGAACTCAAGTTAGATGTAACCAACCGTATCAACGAGATGGCGCAGCAAACGACGGCCCTCAGGGAAAGCGCAGAGTCACAGCAAACGACGCTCCGCCAAACAGTTGAAGAACGGCTCGACAAACTCAATGAATCAAATGCAAAAAAGCTCGACGAAATGCGAGAGACCGTTGACGAAAAGCTCCACAAGACCCTTGAAACTCGTCTCACGGAGAGCTTTGGGATTGTCACCGAACACCTCGGGAAGGTTCAGCTAGGACTCGGGGAGATGAAGGAACTGGCGTCTGGGGTCGGGGACCTGAAGCGACTCCTAACAAATGTTCGTTATCGAGGAACCGTCGGAGAGAAGTTCGCCGTCGGGTTGCTACTTGAACAGATGCTTGCTCCAAATCAGTTCTTGAAGAATGTCCAGATCAAGCCTGGGAGCCGGGAGTCCGTCGAATTTGCTGTTCGAATTCCAAACGGAGAGAACTCTGAAGCGCTTCTGCCGATAGACGCGAAGTTTCCGAAGGAGGACTGGGAGCGGTTCGAAGAAGCAAACTCCCGCGACGACAAGAAGGCTGCCGAAGTGTCCCGAAAGGCTCTGCTCTCACGTGTAAAGACGGAAGCAAAGAAGATTTCGGAGAATTATATTTCTCCGCCAATCACCAGCGACCTTGCGATCATGTGCCTTGCGACGGAGGGATTGTTCGCTGAGGTCCAGCGTGAGCCGGGTCTTGTCGATGAACTGCGATCTCAGCTAAGGGTGATGGTCGCCGGACCCACGACACTGATGGCCATTCTCAGCAGCCTGCAAATGGCATTCAGGACCCTCGCAATCCAGAAGAAGGGGTCCGAAGTGTGGAACCTTTTGGCCGCTACGAAGCTCGAGTTCGGTAAGTTCGGCGTCCTGATGACCAAAGTTGAGAAGCAGGTTGGCACCGTTCAGAACACGCTTCATGAAGTTGGAGTACGGACCCGAGCGATCAACAAGACCCTGAGTGCGGTGGAGATTCTAGAGATGGCCCCTAAAGTGGGTACGCCCCTAATCGAGCCCGGCGCAGACGGCGAAGAGGAGACTGAAGACCTCGCAGAGAACTTAACTGATGCCGACATCGACGAATTCGAAGAGAGGTCCAGCTAAGCGAATTCTGCGCCCGCAATCTCAGTTTTTCTTCGCCAAATTTACGCCCTGAACCTATGCAATTCTCTCCTTGTCGGTTTTGCTCAGCATCCCTCGCTCCCTTGGCGCCTGTTTTCTTATTCCCTTCTTCCCATGTTCCCTTGTTCCCTGCCTTTACACCCCCCGGCCCGCCCGGTAGACTTGATCTTTCGGGGCGATCGCAGTTTTTTGTTCGCGCGACGGTTGTCATCCCCCGCCGCGGGCCGGTATGTTAGGCACGCGGGGCAGAGCAAGGGTTGCGAGCCCCCGAAGAGTTTTCTTGATTTCCTAATCACACGAGGAGAAGCACGCATGGCCGTTGAAGAGAAAGTGAAGCAGATCATCGTCGAGCAGTTGCAGGTGGACGAAGCCGAGGTTACCCCCGGCGCCAGCTTCCAGGAAGACCTGGGCGCGGATTCCCTCGACGTGGTCGAACTGGTAATGCAGTTTGAGGAGGCCTTCGATCTCG
>PLSB01000176.1 GCA_003165005.1 Acidobacteriaceae bacterium
AACGAACACAAATCGTTCGTTGGGGGCCCCGGTCAGGAGACCGGCGCTACAGACTCTCGCTGTGTGTGAGAAATGCGGGTTAGGCCGGCGCCGGAAGGCGATCAAGTTTCATGCGCCGCGGGTTGAAAGAGCCGGCGGTGAGTCGAAATGCGTGCTAACTGCTGCGCGCCGTCATTTGCCGGTGTAGATCACGTGCCAGATCGACCGTGAGCCGTCGTCGGAGACAAACAGCGATCCGTCGGGCGCTACGGCCACGCCCACGGGCCGGCCCCAAACGTCTCCATCGCCCGAAGCCACCGTGAAACCAGTAAGAAAATCCTCGTACTCGCCGGTAGCGTGGCCGTTGTGCATGGGCAGGCGGATCACTTCGTAACCGGCGCGCAGGGCGCGGTTCCACGAGCCGTGCTCGGCGGCGAAACCGTCGCCCTTGTATTGAGCGGGAAACTGGTGACCTTCGTAGAAGGTCATCTCCAGCGAAGCGAAGTGGGGCTCCAGCAGAATGTCCGGCGTGATGACTTTGTCTTGAAGCTCGGGATGCTTGCCCGCGTGGCGGGGATCTTGTTTACCCCCGCCCACCCCCATGTACCACCACGGCCAGCCGTAGAAGCCGCCCTCCTGAACGTGCGTGATGTAGTCGGGCACCAGGTTGTTGCCCAGCGCGTCGCGCTCGTTGGTCGAGCACCAGAGCTCGCCCGTGGTGGGGTGGACGGCCTCGCCCACGCAGTTGCGCAGGCCCGAAGCATAAATCTCGAGGAACTTGCCCTCGGGCGTGAATTCGAGCACGTCGGCGCGGTGGAACTCCTCGGGGTGCGTGTCTGCATCGTCGACATTCGAGTGCGAGCCGACCGACGCGAAGAGTTTGCTTCCGTCGAGCGAGAAGGCAAGATCGCGCGTCCAGTGGCCGCCGCCCCGCAACCGCCCGCCGCCGGGCAGGTCGGCGACGTGCTCCATGGGACCGCTCGCCGTGAGGTCGCCGTTGTGGTAGGGGAAGCGCACGATGGCGTCCGTATCTCCGATATAAACCCACTGCGGATGTTTGCCGTTGGGGTAAAACGCAATGCCGAAGGGCTGGTGCAGTCCCTCGGCGAAGACCGAGGTTTGCTTGGGCTGGCCGTTCGCATCCACGCCGCGGAAGACCTTGATCTTGCCGGATTCGCTCTCGGCCAGGAAGAGGTCGCCGTTGGGCGCAAAGCGAATCAGCCGCGGGTTGTCGAGGCCCGTGGTGTAGAGCTCCACCTTGAAGCCCTTGGGCGCGATGGGCCAGGCATTGGCGGGGCGGGGAACGATGTTGGGGCCGTTGTCGACCGATTGCTCGGGCGCGGGATCGGGCAGGTCGGCAACCGTGAGATGGCGGCGGATGCCGGGCGCCTCGTGCGCGGCGTCGGTGAATGCGGCCTGGCCGGTGAGGACGGGATGTTGCGGCGCGCTTTGCGCCTGCGCCGTGGCGCCGAAGGCGACGAACCCGCCTGCAAGAATCATCAAGCCGGGGAACGATCCGGCGTTCACAAGCCACTGAAACTTTTTCATGCAACCTCTCATGCGGTGAACTGAAACTCGATCGCGCGCGCGATCAGGGAAGCGCGCGGACAATAACTTCGATGCGCCGGCAGCCGATCGCGCAGCGGACTTCGCTACAGTCCCGCGAAAAAGTTGCCCGGCAGGGTGGCTGTGACCACCACGCGCTCGCCGTGCTGCGTCACTTCGGCGGTTTGGAGCAGCTCCTTGAGGCTGTTGTTGGCGGAGTTTGCGCCGAGCGGCTGCGTAAATCCGCGCGCTATGGTGACCAGCGTGGCCAGAGCCGCAGCCTGGCTGATGGCCGTCGGCTCGGAGGGCGCAATCTCTTCGACGCGCAAGTGAAGCGCGCCCGTCCAGCGCAGACTGGCGACGATGGTTGAGTCGGGCTCGAGCGGCACGGCGAGGCCGAAGATGTGAATGGCGCCGCTCTCGGAGAAGGGAAGGCCGATCTGGCCCACGCCCCAGGCCAGCGAGAGCAGCGGCACGTCGTGGTAGTGGCGCTCCAGCAGCGTGGAGCCGGAGAGCGGCCAGGCGGCCGTGCGATGGCGGTCGATGATGGCGTGGATCTTCTCCGGCGTGGGGAAGTTGGAGGCGGCGATGGTGTCGTAGCCGATCTGCGCCACCCGCACGGTGCGGCCCTCCGAGGGAATGCTGTAGATGGTGTGCCCGGCGTAGGATTCGCGCGCCGCGGCATGCGTGTCGAGCCACGCGTTCAGCCGCTGGCCGGTGATCTTGCCCACCAGCACCATCGAGTAAGCCGCCGGCCCGTTCGGTCCGTTGGGGTCGCTCATGCGATGCAGGGCGATGGCTGCCTGGTCAAGGTCGCGCTCCGGGTCGATGCCGATCGCGTCGATGAACTGCTGGTACTCGGCCGAGCGCTGGGGCGGCTTCAGCTCTTTGTGGAAGAGCGCGCGGATGGGCCTGAGGTCGATGTAGACGATCCCGTCGCACTCCGGCAGCAGCCGCGCGGCCTCGGGCGGCGCTTTGGAGCGCAACACCACGGCCACGGCCACCAGGACCAGCAGGGCGGCAACAATCAAAAGCGTTCTGCGCGTGCGTCGGCTCATCATCGGAAACCGTCACGAATGAGCGTATCACCCTGGGGCGCGGGCGTACCTTCGGGGCTGTTGAGCCGCGTGTGCGCGAGAGGCCTGTGCGATAATCGCCGTGAAACGCAAGGGCGAAATTCTCGGCCATGTTTCAGCCTGAACAGATCGGAGCGGGGCTGGTTGCCGGTGCGGCCTGGGTCTCTAACCGGCCGGGCCTGGTCGTCTTTGCCGGCATCGTGATCGCTGTTGCCGCCCGCCGCTGGCGAAAGAAGTGGCAGGCGCGGGAGCGCAAGCGCGCGGCGCTCAACTGGCCCACGATCACCGCGACCATCCAGGTGGCAACCGCCACCAATTACGAACTCATCAACAAACCGCCTTTTTACGTGGCCACTCTCAGCTACTTTTATCGCAATCCCGAATTGCAGATGGGCGATTACAAATGCAATTTCGGCAGCAAGGAGCAGGCAAAGGCATGGGTAGCGCAGTTCAAGGGGCGCACTGTGCCGGTGCACGTGAATCCGCAGGACCCCACCGACTCCGTGCTCCTCGATCGCGACGTGGCGGGCTCGGATTTCGCCTTCCACGCGCCGCTCAATGTGGGCGGGCCCGCGCTGGACGAGATGCCGCAGGTGATCTCGCAGACCTTTCGCCTGGTCTGCGGGCTGGCGGAGATTGCTGGGCTCGCGGGCCTGGCTACCAGCGCGGTGTTGCTGTGCGTCAACATTGCCATGCATGGCAAACTGCGCCCCTATGGCTACTACTGGATCGGCGGCGGTTTGTTCCTGGTTTGTGTGGCGTCGGCAATCATGGTGCAGATTCACTTGCGGCGCACCGAGGAGGGCCGCTGGCTGCTCAAGTCCTACAAGCGCTGGTGCCCTGGATGGATGCGTTGGAGCCTAAATCTGACCGGTGGCTCGGCCGCAACGGCCCCGGTATTCCATCTGCTGAATCTTTTTCACCTGTTCAGTCCCGGCTCGTCGCATTGGATGCATCATGCGTGGGCGCAGGCCCTGGCACCGTACATTCCCTACGCCATCGGCTGCTGGCTGTTCTTCATCATCACGGCGTTCCACGCCGCGCTCCTGCGCTCGCAGGAGGAGCTGCATATCTCCGTGGTGGAGGCGTAGTCGCGGCAAACCGTGCGATCGGGTAGGAGGCGGGATCA
>PLSB01000322.1 GCA_003165005.1 Acidobacteriaceae bacterium
GGCGGAAAGGCGTGGCCCAGAATCATCGGGCCCCAGGAGCCGAAGTAGTCGAGGTAACGGTTGCCGTCGGCGTCGTAAAGATAAGCGCCCACGGCGCGCTCGATGAACGGCGGCGCGCCGCCCACGGCGCGAAAGGCGCGCACCGGCGAGTTGACGCCGCCGGGAAAGTAGCGCTCGGCGCGCTCTTGGAGAGCCTGCGAACGGGTGCGATTGATCGTCACGGGTTCAGTATAGAAGCAGGCGCGCCGAACCCCGCCCTGGCGGCAAAATCCAAGACGCCGCGAGGGCGGGGCAAGCGGTTCGGTACCTATTTGCCAGAGGAATCGCTGCATTGGTGGTTGGCACGGATGCGCGCCAGCACCACGAGCGCCATGATCTCCAACGTAATTCCCAGGCCCATGCAAAGGCCCCGGAAGAAGTCATCCTGATCCGCCGAAAGATGGAGCAGGGGCGCGAAGAGGTGCTGCCAGGCGATGCCGCAGCTTACCAGGAGCAGGCCGGCGGCGAGCATCCGCATGGCCGCGGGCCGGCTCTTAATCGAATCGCAAGAACAGTTCAGAAACATGGGTTTTTCCTTTCTCCAGAGGGAGGCGTGAGTTCATTCGAAGCGGTTTTAGTCGTGCCGCAAATCGCGGCCGGATTGCAGTGCGCGTTTGGCCCAGATGCGGGCGAGTTGGAAGATCACGCAGAAGTCGAGGGACGCGCCGATGCCTGCGCAGACGCTGCGGCAGTGATCGTCCGGCGCGGGCGTCAGATGCAGCAGCGACAGGAGCGCGCCCGGCCAGCCGACGGAGCTGGCGAGATCGATCTGCGCCACGACGAGCAGGGCAAAAAGAACCGGCAACGACTTTTTCAAACTGCACGTGTCGAGCGGGGACATAGGAGTTCCTTTCAGGAGTGGGATGCGCAACCGCATCTGCGGCGCGCGGACCAGTAGAGCAGACCGATGGCCAGGCCGATCAGCAGAAAGCGCAGGCCGTCGAAGAGGACTGGATGGAGATGGGCGAAGCCTCCCCGAAAGATCGTGAGCGCGATGCCGGCAAAGAGGCAAAGGTTTCCGGCGGCGTAAATGCGGCGCGATTTTGGATCGAGTTGACGGCGAAACAGGCACATGGAAGTACTCCTTGAAGAAAAGTTAGTTTCTGAAGCGATACCAGAGCATGAGGGAGATTTTTGTGGCGCCCATGGCGTAGATCACCCAGATCAGATCCCAGGGGACGCGGTGCTCGACGAGCAGGCGATATTCGAGCAGTGCGAAAAGCGTGAGCGTGCCCACGATGGCCGCCGCGCTGGTGGAGCGGCGTTGATGCTGGCAATACCTTTCGTCGGCAACTTGGTCGAGCATGAGGATGCGGTTGAGGACGGGATGGGTCATGCTGGGTTCTCCAATTGGAAGATCTGCTCGAATGGGCAGGCGAAGATGCGGGCGAAGGTGAGGGCCAGCTCCAGCGAGGGCACGTAACGGTTGCGTTCGATGGAGTTGATGCTCTGCCGCGAGACGCCGGCGGCCTGGGCCAACTGCTCCTGGGTCCAGCCCTGGGCGATGCGGAGTTCCTTCACGCGATTGACGACGGTTGGGGGCATGTAAAGTCGGCTTTCCAATTCAGAGTAGCCCGGAACGATTTGGATGTCAAGCCGACTTTCCATTTCTTTCGAAAAAATGTCGCTGGTGCGCTGACGCTTGAAATCGGCAGCGCCGGCAGTCCCGATTCTTTCCTGTGGTGAGCCGAGCGCCGGCACATGCCGTGTGGGTCCTGGCCGCGACGCTTCTTTGGGCGAGGCAAATGAATGCGCTATACTCCAGGGGCAGTTCGATACAGGAGGTTTTACGATGCGTTTGCAGGCGATGACGAAGTTGATAGCGGGCGCGGCCATGATGGTTGCGCTGGGAACGTCCGGCTGGATGGCGGCGCAAGCGGCAGCGGGTATGGTGCTGAAACCGGCCGATCTCGAGAAGCTGTTTCCGGCAAAGGTGTATTACAACGGGCAGACCGCGCCCGTCGAGATGCGCAACACCGGCGGCGTGAAGTTTGCCGACGGCCATTACGTGCTGGCCGGCCTGGTTGACACCAGCGGCTATTCGACGGGCGTGGCGTCGAAGTACCAGGGCTACCTGATCACCGAAGTTCCGCTCAAGATCGGCGGCAAGCGCTTGCCCGCCGGCGCCTATGGCTTTGGCTTCCTCGACGGCGGCAAGTTTCTGGTGACGGACCTGGGCGGCGGCGATGTGCTGACGGCGCAGACGGCGACCGACGCAGCCCTGAGCCGGCCGCGGCCCCTCGAGGTGACGGTAGATCCTGCCGGCGGTTATCGCCTGTATTCCGGCCGCACCTGCGTGCACTTCAGCCGGTAAGAAAGATGGTCCTCAGCGGAGCTAGCGGTGTTGGCGGGGTTAGCGGAGCTAGGCCGGCAGAGCCCGCGAAGCGGGCAAGAGACGGTAGCCCCAGGACCGGGGTCCCCACGGACAGATCTTGGTCCGTGGGGTGGAGGTGTGAGTCCAGGGGAACGGATCCGAAAGCGAACGCTAGCCCGCATTTCTCTCACGCGACGAAGACCAGTACCGCCGGTCTCCTGACCGGCTGTAGCGGGGGTCTCCAGACCCTCGCAGGGCCGGCGGCAGTTGAAAATGGAACATTTTCCCTGCAGTCGAGACACGTCTGAGAAATGCGGGCTAGCCCCCGCAGGGGGCGTAAGAACGGCTTGTCTGCGTCGAAAAACAGTCCGCGAAATCGACGACGCTCTGCGCTAAGTTGGGCGCTTCCAGCTTGTGTGCTTCTGGGCTGGGCAGCCGCTGCCGTTGCGCTTGAGCCCTCCACACCACTCGCCAATTACGGACGGCAGGCATGGGCCATGGAGAACGGCCTGCCGCAGAATACCGTCCAGGCCCTGGCCGAGACCCAGGATGGATTCGTGTGGCTGGGCACGGAGGCGGGCCTGGTGCGCTTCGACGGCGTTGAATTCCAGACCTACGACCGCAATTCCGCTCCTGCGTTGCCGGGCAGCGACATTCGCTGTTTGCTGGCAGCCCCGGATGGAGCGCTGTGGATTGGGACAAACACCGGACTGGCGCGGTGGAAGGACGGCGCTTTTCGCGTCTTCACGACCAACGACGGCCTGCCCGGCAACGGCATTTTGGCGCTGGGTGAAGACCCCGATGGGGAGTTCCGCGTATGGACGGAGCAGGGTCCGGCCCGCATGGCAGGAGATCGATTTGCGCCGCTTACGAATGCGGGCGCATTTCCTCCTGCCGCGCTGCCTTCGCCGGCGGAGTTTCCCGGAGCGACGGTTTTTGAAGCCGAGATGCCGAACGGCATGTTGCTGATGGGTGATCGAAGCGCTTTGCATCTCGCTCCGGGCAGAAAGTCTCAAGCTGTCGCTTTCCATCTGGCCGCGGGCCGGGAGCTTCCGGGCAGCCGTATTCAGGCGGCTTTTGCCGATCGCGAAGGCGCGCTCTGGATTGGCACGGATGCGGGGCTGGTGCGCTGGGTGAAAGGCAAGGTCGAACGCTTTCCTGTCACCGATCCGCTGGCCACGGCGTCGATCCTGGCGCTGATGGAAGACCGCGAGGGAAATCTGTGGGTGGGAACCGAGACTGCCGGGCTGGACATCCTGCGCGATCAGCGATTCCGCACTCTCGACACGCGCGACGGGCTCGCTTCCGACCGCATCACCACGGTCGTCGAAGACGCCAGCGGAATGCTGTGGGCAGGCACGCAATCGGACGGCGTGATTGCCCTCCGCCGCGACGAAGGCACGGCGGGCTGGCGCGTGGCGCGCACCTTTACAGTCGAAAACGGGATGGCCAGCAATGTCGTCCTGTCGCTGGCCGCGGCGCGGAACGGCGACCTGTGGGTGGGCACGCCGGATGGGCTGAACCGGATCCGCGGCAACCGTGTGGACGTGTTCACTTCGGCCGATGGATTGCCGGACGACTTCATCCGGTCGTTGCTGATTGACGCAGATGGATCGCTGTGGATCGGCACGCGGCGAGGACTGACGCATTGGGTCGTGAGCAATGGCGGTTTGCAAACGGCGCAGATGAAAACTTATACGCACGCGAATGGGTTGGGTAGCGACCTGGTGGGCGCAATGGCGCGCGATGCAAGCGGAGACCTGTGGGTGGCGACGCTGGCGGGGCTCTCGCGGTTGCGCAACAACGCCATCTCCAACTTCACCACCGCGGACGGACTTTCAAGCAACGTGATCACGGCACTCCTGGCGCGCAGCGATGGCACACTGCTGATCGGCACCCAGGACCACGGATGGGACCTGTGGAATGGGCACAAGTTCACGGCGGCCATGAACAACGGGCTCGATCAGACCACGATTCACGCGATTCTGGACGATGGCGGTGGGCACCTCTGGTTTGCCACCGGCAACGGCATCGCGCGCTGCGATTGCAATGCCATGCGTGGGGCAGGGTCGGGCGGGATGTGTTCGCATTGGATGGAATTCAGCACCGCCGACGGGCTGCGCAGCCGCGAGACCGCGACCAACAGCCATCCTTCGGCATGGCGAGCGCGCGACGGACGCCTGTGGTTTGCCACGCCCAAAGGCCTGGTGGAAGTCGATCCGGCGCACTTTCCCGTGAACATGCTTGCGCCTGAAGTCGCTCTCGAAAGGTTCGCGGTCGACGACCTCGCCCAACCATTGCATGGAGCGGACTCAAGACTGCGCGGGGCGGGCTCTTGGTTGAGAGTCTCCGCAGGGCATGTGCATTTTGAGTTCGACTACGCGGGATTGAGTTACGTTGCGCCGCAAAAGGTACGCTACCGCTACATGCTGGAGGGCTTTGACCGCGGCTGGACCGAGGCCGGCACGCGCCGCACGGCGTATTACACGAATATTCCGCCGGGGCGGTACACCTTCCGGGTGCAGGCGGCGAACAACGACGGCGTCTGGAACACAAGCGGCGCGGCGCTCAGCTTCGAGCTGCGCCCGCATTTCTATCAGACTCTCTGGTTTTACCTGTTGCTGCTGGCGGCCGCGGCGGCAGCGGTTGTGACTTTGTTGCGGGGCCGGCTGCGCCGCGCCCGGCGCGAGTTCCAGGTGGTGCTGGGCGAACGCAGCCGGATCGCGCGGGAGATTCATGATACGCTGGCGCAGGGTTATGCCGGCGTATCGGTTCAGTTGGAGGTCCTGGCGGAGCTGCTGCGCCAGCACAAAGTGGGGGACGCGGCGAACCATCTGGACAAGACCCGCGAATACGTGCGCCATGGGCTGGCCGATGCGCGGCAATCGATCTGGGCGCTGCGCACGCAGGATGCGGGCGAGACCACGCTGCCGGTGAAACTGCGGCGCATGGCGGAGGCGGCCGGAGGCAACGGGTTGACCGCCGAGTTCAGCGTTTTTGGGGCTTATCGCGCGCTGCCGCAAGAGACGGAGAGCGAAGTGGTGCGCGTGGCGCAGGAAGCCATTCATAACGTGAAGAAGCACGCCGCGGCCCACCGGCTTTCCGTGCAACTGGAGTACGGGCCGGAGACCATCGCGCTCGAAGTGCGGGACGATGGACGGGGCGGCGCTTCCGATCGGACGGCGGGGCCTTCGCGGGGTCACTTCGGGCTGACCGGAATGAAAGAGCGCGCGGCGGCCATCGGCGGAACGCTGGAAGTCGCGAGCGCGCCTGGCGAGGGAACCACGATACGGTTGCGCGCGCCGGCGCGTGGCGAAGCGCGCGAAGAGACGAGGTTCGAACGGTGACGGCGAAGCCAATTCGTGTGTTGATTATCGAAGACCACAACGTGGTTCGCGAGGGATTGGCGGCCCTGCTGAAGGTGGCCGACGGCCTGGACGTAGTGGGCGAGGCGGCGGATGGCGTGGAGGCTATCGCCCAGTTCCGCAAGCACCAGCCCGATATCGCATTGATCGATCTGCGGCTGCCCAGGCTGAGCGGCGTGGACGTGATCGAACGCATCCGCATGGAGACGCCCCATGCGCGGTTCATCGTGCTGACCACCTACGACGGCGATGAGGACATCTACCGCGCGCTGAAGGCCGGCGCGCGCGCCTACCTGCTGAAAGGCATGACCAGCGAAGAGCTCATCAGCACCATTCGCGCGGTCCATGCGGGCAAGTCGTATATTCCGCCGGCGATCGCCGAGAGGCTGGCTGAGCGCATGGGCGCGCAGGACCTGACTCCGCGGGAGTTCGAAGTGCTGGAGCATATCGTGCAGGGCAGGAGCAACAAGGAGATTGCGGCCGAGCTGGAGGTTTCAGAGGCGACCGTGAAGACGCACATCAACAGCCTGCTGGGCAAACTGGGAGTAACGGACCGGACGCAGGCGGCCACAGCGGCGATTCAGCGCGGCATGGTTCCGCTGGAATCGTTGAGAAAGCCGAATTCATGATGGAGAACACGATTAAGAGCGCGATGCTTTGCGGGGTTTTTCTCTTGCTGGCGGCGCTGCCGGCGCCGGCGCAGAAATCTTCATGGCGGCAGGCCACGGCCGCGGAGCTGCAATCGGTGCTGCCCTCGCGCGCCCCCGTCGAGAGCGAGCACATCGAGACGGAGATGCGCACGGCCTCGGGGATTGTGGATGAGCACGGGCGCTTTATCGCCGGAGTCGTACTGATTACGGCGGGCTACTCGGCGGAAGGCAAGTACTCGCACTACCTGATCGTGCAAGCGCCGGTGGAGATTGGAGGCGTCGCGCTGAAGCCCGGCGAATACGCATTTGGATGGAGCCGCGAGGAGGGAGGCGATACCCTGAGCGTTCACTTCAACCAGGCGGCGACAGGCGCGCTGGTGGGAACCACGGATGCGCACAGAATCGCGGGTTCGAGCCGCGTGGAGAGCCTGCGCATCTGGCCGCCGGAAGATAAGTCGATCGTCCAGATCGGCCGCTTTGCAATTCCCTACAAGGTGAGCGAGAAGTAACCGGGCCGTCTCAACCTTTCGGTCGATCCTGTCTTCCGCCCCATCCCCGTATACTTGCTGCCATGTTTCTGATTCCGCGTGCTTCCCTCTTTCTAGGACTGATTTTCGCGAGTGTTCCCGCGTCGCTTCTGTCACAGGCGGCAAATTCCGCCGTTCCCGCTTCCGGCCAGCCCGCCTCGCCCACTGCTCAAGATGCGCAGACGCCGCCAACCGGCGGCACGGCTTCGGGCCCTCCGCAGCCGGCCCAATTCGACGAACAGCACCGGCCGATCACCGCGGGAGGCTTCGTGAAGAGCGGCCCGGTGATCTTCGAGGACATTTCGGAGGGTGCCGGTCTCACCCACTGGACCCACAAGATGGGGACGAAAGAAAAGAAATACATCATTGAGACCAACGGCTCGGGAGTCTGCCTGATCGACTACGACAACGACGGCTGGCTCGACATCTACGTGGTGAACGGCTCAACCTTCGATGCCCTGGACGGCAAAGAGACGCCGCCCCATGCCGCGCTCTTTCACAACAACCACGACGGCACCTTCACCGACGTGAGCGCCAAAGCGGGCGTGACCAACGGCCGTTGGGGATTTGGTTGCGCGGTGGCCGATTACGACAACGACGGCTGGCCGGATCTGTACGTGACCAACTGGGGCAAGAACCGCCTCTATCACAACAACCACGACGGCACATTCACCGATGTTGCCGATAAAGCCGGCGTGACGCTGGGCAACTGGTCAACCGGAGCCACGTGGGGAGATTACGACGGTGACGGGCGGCTCGATCTGTTTGTGCCCGGCTACGTGCACTTCGACCGCAACAATTTGCCCTCGGGCGGTGAAAACGGCGTGCCGGATTCGTTTTGCACCTTCCGCGGCGTGCCGGTGAACTGCGGGCCGAGAGGCTTGAAGGGCGAGCCCGATCACTTATTTCATAACAATGGCGATGGCACGTTTACCGACGTGAGCGAAAAGGCCGGCGTGGCCGATGCGCCCGGCTACTACGGACTTAGCTCATTGTTCGTGGACATCAACAACGACGGCAAGGTCGATTTGCTGGTGGCAGACGACTCGACGCCCAACTATCTCTATCTGAACAAGGGCGACGGAACATTCGAGGACGTGAGCTACGCGTCGGGTTACGCCGTGAACGAGACGGGACGCGAAACCGCATCCATGGGCATCGCGGCCGGCGACTTTCAAAATAACGGCATGGTCGACATCTTTAACACCACCTTTTCCGACGACTACAAGCCCTTGTACCGCAACGAGGGCGACGGCAACCTGACCGACATCAGTTACCAGTTGGGTATCGCCGAGATTTCGGTGCCCTTTCTCGGCTGGGGCGACGCGTTCTTCGACTACGACAACGACGGCTGGAAGGATCTGATGATGGCCGACGGCCACGTGTACCCTCAAGTCGACCAGCACCCATGGGGTACAACGTGGGCGCAGCGGCCCATGCTCTTCCACAACCTTGCCGGCAAAAAGTTTGAAGCGGTTCCGGCGGTCGAGGGCTCCGGACTCGCCGATGTGATCTCAGGACGCGGAATGGCCGTGGGCGATCTCTTCAACGACGGCAAGATCGACGTAGTGATCAACGTGATGGATGGCCACCCGGTGCTCTTGCGCAACGTGAGCCCGGACCACAATCACTGGCTGGAAATGAAACTGGTGGGCGGGCCCAAAAGCCCGCGCGATGCCGTGGGCGCGACGGTGTACGTGACCGCCAACGGCATGAAGCAGCGCGAAGACGTGTTGAGCGGCGGCAGCTACGCCTCCACCAGTGACCCGCGTCCCCACTTTGGCCTGGGCCAGGCGACGACGGTTGATGATATCGAAGTGCATTGGCCCAGCGGCAAGGTGGAGCATTTCACCGTGCCCGGCGTGGATCGCATTGTGACCATCGCCGAGGGAACCGGCAAGGAGCAGTCAGCGAGCGCTCCGGCTGCGGCGGCTGGGACGCGGCAATAGCGATGCGGCCGGAAAAAGTACGGGCGTGAACGCTTGGCGTCCACGCCCCGAAGGCCGGGCAGGAGGCAGAAGCCCGGCTCTAAGCCGCGAAAACGTGCGAAAGCCGCGCTAAAACAGCAGCCGCGTCGTGATCGCGATCTCGTGGTTGTAGCTGTGGAATCTGCTGGTCGCGATCTGCTCGCCTGCGCCCGCGCAAACGGCTAGCCGGCTGTGAGCGTCGCCGGCATGAATCTTGCGCGCCACAAGCAATCCGGGAGTGGCGAAGGTCTGGTTCTTGCCGTCGTTCGGCCCTCCCTTATACCAGGTGGAGTTGAACTCAACCTCCGGCCAGAAATACTTCGCAAGGTGCGCCTGGAACGCCGTATTCCACACCACCGTGCGCCCCAGCTTGACGGTGTCCGCAACCGGCAGGCTCGCGCCCAGCGTGCTCTGCACGTCGAACAGCCCAAAGCCCTTGCCGAACCCCACGTTGGGAGAAATCGTTGCATCGAGGCTGCCGTTCTTGTAGCTGCCGGTGGGAATCGTGGACGAGAGAAATGCGCTCAGGTCGTAGTTTCCGTGCTCTGCGTTGCCAGATAGATAGCGATATTTCAAAAGAAACGACATATCGCCCGCGCCGTTGGCGGCGCTGGGCGCGCTGTGCTCAAGATAGGGCGGAAGATTCACGTCGACTTCCGTATTGGCAAACGGGATCAGATTGAGACCTTTGCTTCCGTCCAGATTCCATGTCTCGACATGGTTTGAAGCGGTTTGGCGGATGAAATCGGTTCGGGCGACCTGGATCAAGCCGACATAGGTCGTGATAAGTGGCGGCGGCCAGGCGGGCTGTTTGGCTTGAGTCTGGCTTGCGCGCTGCTCCCATTGCGCCGCGAAATTTTGTGCAAATAGCGGAGCGAACAGTGTGAGCAGTGGAAGGAGCACCAACAATTTGCGTTGCATCGGACCTCGATCGGGGAAAGGTAAGACCCCGGGAAAAGAGAAGCATCGCCGCGAAGATAACAGGCCGCAAAGCGCTCGACAACCAACTTAAGGTGGAGAAAGCGGTCCACCCGGCTCCTGAAAACTGCGAAGCATAACTGTGGCGGCTGCACGGGCCAAATCTCCACCTTTCGGTGGAGATTTTTCTTGGTCCAATTCCCGATGCCCGGACGCCGCGCGGAAACGTATGATGGCTCACACGATGCTTCCCCGCGTCTCCGTCTCACTTGTGGTGCGTCTAACCGGCAGTCTGCTGCTTGCCTTGGCGTGCGCCTGTGCATTCATGGCGTGGCGATTGCGCCCGGCCCACGCGCAGGAAGATCCCGCCGCGGCCAGGACTGTCTACTCCCAGAGCGTGGCCGAAAACTATCGGCTTCCCTTCGCCGCCGATCAGCCTTTTCTGCCTTCGAATGCCACCACCGATACCGGCCAGTTTATTGACCCTAAAAACTTCCTCTCGGCCAACTATTGCGGACACTGCCATCAGCAGGCCTATGCGGAGTGGCGGCAAACCGTGCACGCCAATTCCTTCCGCAATCCCTGGTACGTGAAGAACGTCAATCTTCTGATCAGCGCGCGCGGCATCGAATACACGCGTCATTGCGAGGGTTGCCACAATCCCATCGCGCTCACTTCCGGCGCGCTGACCGCGGGTTCGCCTATCAATCGCAGCTTCGATGCCGACGGCATCACCTGCGCGGTGTGCCACTCCATCCAGAAAGTGGATACGCGCGGCACCGGCAGTTATGTCCTCGCCCAGCCCGCGGTGCTGGTGGACGCCGAGGACAAGCCCATCTACGGCGAGGTTCCGGACAAGGAGATCCTGGCCCATCTCGATCGCCACTCCAAGGCGGTGATGAAGGACTTTTATCGCACCAGCGAGTTCTGCGGCGCGTGCCACAAGGCAGCCCTCCCGCGCATGCTGAATCACTACAAGTGGCAGCGCGCCATCTTCCTTTACGACGAATGGCAACAGGCTTCGTTCTCCAAGCAGAATCCTCTCCCCTTCTACGTGAAGGACCAGGTGTCTACGTGCCAGACCTGCCACATGCCCAAAGAGAACCTCACGATGCCCGATTACGGGGCCGAAGACGGCAAGCTGGTCTCGCATCGTTGGCTCGGCGGCAATACGCTGCTCTACAAATACTTCGGCTACGACGAACAACTTGCGAAGACCATCGATTTTCTGCGCAACGGCGCGCAGAAAACCGGAGCGCTGAACATCGATCTGTTCGCCATCGAGCGTAACGGCGGCAAGCCGGTCGCTCCCTTGGGAAGCAAGGCCTTCGAGATTGCCGCGGGCGACGTTTTGACGGTCTCGGCCGTCATCCAGAACAAAGGGATCGGGCACACGCTGGTGCCCGAACAGCGCGATTTTTACGAGTGCTGGGTGGAGTTCGAGGCCAAAGACGCCGCAGGCCGCACCTTGATGCATTCGGGAGGGCTTCTTCCCGACGGCTCGCTCGACCCCAGCGCCCACAGTTTCACCAACCGGCTCATCAACGATCGCGGCACGCTGAACGACCTGCACCAGGTGTGGGACACGCGCGTGGTCGCTTACAACAACACCATTGCCTCAGGCCGTTCGCAGATTGTGCGCTACCAGTTCAAGGTTCCTGACGACGTGGCCGGGCCGATCACCATGACCGCCAGGGTGAACTATCGCCGCTTCAATCAGCACTTCATCGACTTTGCGCTGGGCAAGCATTACGAGATGCCGGTGGTGGAGATGGCTGCGCGCACGCGCACGCTGGCGCTGGGCGCGAACGCCGCCGCGCCGCCCGACCCCGCGGACAATCCCGAGTGGATGCGCTGGAATAACTACGGCATAGGCCTGCTCGACGCGCAGCAGTATGCCGATAGCCTGCGCGCCTTCGAACAGGTCGTCCAGTTGCGGCCCGGCTATGCCGACGCATATACCAACGCGGCCATCGCCGGCTATTCGTGGCAGCGCTATGGCGATGCGCGCGACCATCTCGAGAAAGCGCTGCAGTTGGCTCCGCACAACGCTCGCGCGCTTTACTATCTGGCGCTGGTGGAGCGCATTCAGGGCCATCCCGACGCCGCGATCGCCGACTTGCTGGAAGTGATTACGCAATTTCCCCGCTCGCGCGACGCGCACCGCGAGCTTGGCTTCTCGTTCTATCAGCAGCACAAATACGAAGAGGCCCGCGCCGAGTACGAGACGGTGCAATCGATCGACCCCGACGATCTCTCGGCGCACTACATTCTTTCCATCGTCTACCGGCGTCTGGGCATGAAGGACAAAGCCGCGCGCGAAGCCGCGGCCTTCGCCGACCAGAAGGACGACCCCACCGCCGGCACCTACGCGCTGGAGTACCTGCGCAAGCATCCCGAGATCACCTCTGAAAGCGTGCCCTGGCACATTCACAGCAATTTGGAGACGAGCCACGCGGGACGTGGAGATGGAAGCGGTCAATGAAGCTGCGGCTGCCGATTGTTCTCTCGCTTGCGGCTTGCGCATCCCTCGCGCTCGCCTCTTCCCGCAGCCAGCGGGCGCGCGGCGCCGCGGTCTTCGAGGTGAGCGGATGCCGGCACTGCCACACCATTCACAATGTTGGCGGGCATAAGGGTCCCGATCTCTCGGACGTAGGGAAACGGATACCGAAGGCAGCGATGCGGCGGCAGATTGTGCATGGCAGCAAGGTCATGCCGGCCTTCGGAGACGTTCTCGCGCCCGGCGAGATCAACGACCTCATCGCCTACCTGCACTCGTGCCGCGAGAAACCAGCCAAAGCAGCGCCCGCGCCGAGTTCCAACTCGAAGCTGTTTCACAACTCCGTTTTGAAAGGGCACGACTTCAGTCGTGCCGAAAAGGCGCCTATCAACGTCCCGGGCTTCAGCCCCTGCGGGATGTTCTTCAACCACCCCAGGGATTTCTGCAACCAGTTGCAGCTTCCGGAACCATTCGCGTTACGCCGCGCACTGAATCGCCGAGCGCAGTGCCTCTGCGACTTCTTCCTGCTGTTCACCCGTGATGCAGTTGAAGAAGGGCAGCGCCAGCGTGCGCCGCGCAATGGATTCGGTAAGCGCGAGGCGCTCCGCGCCGCCGCGCGCCCGCCACGCCGGCTGCAAGTGGATGGGCGCAAAGTAGCGGCCGGTGGCAATGCCCTGGCCGGCAAGCTGCTCACGCACCATGTCGCGGCTCACGCCTTCGGGAAGACGCACCACGTAGACAAACCAACTGATCTCGCGGCGCGGAAGGACGAGCGGCGGACGCTCCACTCCGCAAATTCCCTCGAGCAGCGCGTCGTAGCGCGCGGCGGCTTTCTTGCGCAGCGCGAGCATCGCATCGAGCCGCCGCAACTGCACGCGGCCCAGCGCGCAAGCCGGCTCCGGAAGGCGATAGCTGTAGCCGGGCTCGATTTGATCGAGCCAGTCGATACCCGGATCGCGGCCCTGGTTTCTGAGACGCCGCAGGCGCGCGGCGTGCGCCGGGTCGCTCGCCAGCACTGCGCCGCCCTCGCCCGTCGTCATCTGCTTGTTGGGATAGAAACCAAGCACGGCCAGATCGCCGAAGCTGCCCGCTTTGCGCCCGTCGTAGCGCGCGCCGATGGCCTCGCAGGCATCTTCGATGAGCGCGAGACGATGCCGTTGCGCCAGCTCGCGGAGCGCATCCATCTCCGCGGGCACGCCGAAGGTGTGAACCACCAGAATGGCGCGTGTGCGCGGACCGATCGCCCGCTCCACGGCCGCGGGATCGAGATTGAGCGTGAGCGGATCGATCTCCGCGAAGACCGGCCTCGCGCCCACCTGGAGTACAGCTCCAGCCACAGCCACGAAGGCGAACGAGGGCACGATGACTTCGTCGCCCTCGCCGATGCCTAGCGTCAGCAGCGCGAGATGCAACGCGGCCGTGCCCGAGCTCACCGCAACCGCGTGCTCCACGCCGTGATACTCGGCCAGTTCCGATTCAAATGCGGCAAGTTCCGGGCCCATGCTGAGATGCGGCGTGCGCAGAACGGCGGCGACGGCCGCAATCTCCTCTTCGCTCACGTCGGGCGCAGACAGTGGAATACGCGCGGTCATATGCGCTCCAAATCATCGACCTCGGCGCTCCGCGCTACCGGGACCGGCTGTTTCACCAGCAGTCCATCAAGCGCGACCGTTGCCAGCACGCGGGCGATGGTCTCGGCCGCGGTCCCGTCGCCGTAAGGATTCGTCATGCCGGTGAGGCTCAAGCGGAACGCGGGATCCAAAGCGCGCTCGAGTGCTGTGCGGATCGACTCAGGCTCGGCAGGTGCGTCGATCGTGTTGCGCGCGCGCTCGCGGCCCTGCTGGCGCATGCCCACGTTGACGACAGGCAATGCAAAGGACGCTGCCTCCATGATGCCGCTCGACGAATTGCCGATGAGCGCGTCGGCCTGGCTCAGAAGGCTCCAGTAGGCCACGGGGTCGAGATTCACGAACAAGTGAGTCAAGGCGCGCCTGGCCGCGAGCGCCCGCGCGCGTTCGATGAGCGCGAGCCCTCCGGCGTCGGCATTCGGATAAACAAAGACTATCTGCCCCGGCGCGCCTTCGAGCGCGGCAAAGAATGCATCGGCTTCGGCGTTGGTGTCGCGCAGGATGGTGACGGGATGCCATGCGACGACAATGGTGGGCGGCGCGAGTTGCACGCCCAGCCGAGCTTCGAGGGCCGCGCGATCGAGCAAAGTGGAGCGGCGCAGATGATCGAGCGAGGGCGCACCGGCGCGATGCACGCGCCACGCTTCCTCGCCCATGGCGATCACGCGCAGGCGCGCCGTCTCCGTCGACGTGAAGTGCACGTGCGCCAGCTTGGTCAAAGCGTTGCGCACCTGGTCGTCGATAGCGCCCTGGCTCACCTCGCCGCCCTCGATGTGCGCAATGGGGATGCGCAGCGCCAGAGCGGTCGCGGCCGGGGCCAGCATCTCGTATCGGTCGGCGATGAGCAACAGCAGATCCGGCCGCCACGCGGTGAGCGCGTCGGCGAGGCCCAGAATGGCCAGGCCGATGGTCTTCGCCATGCCCGTATCGGTGTCGGAGCTGAGCAGGCACTCGATGCGCGCTTGCACAGGAAAACCGTCGCGCTCAATCTCCGCAATCGTGTTGCCGAACTGCGGCGCCAGGTGCGCGGCGAGCG
The DNA here is from genome assembly GCA_003165005.1 of Acidobacteriaceae bacterium. GTDB lineage: Bacteria > Acidobacteriota > Terriglobia > Terriglobales > Acidobacteriaceae > Telmatobacter. The sequence goes on from PLSB01000322.1 coordinate 14,945, forward strand.
CGAAGACGCCCAGTTCGATCTCAGGATGAGCGGCAAGCTCGCGCAGCGGCCAATAGAGATGGCTATAGTCGGCGCGCGACGTGGTCACGACGCCGATGCGGCGTCGCGCGGATGCGGAAACCTCTGCGCTCATGCGCACACCCTTGGCGTACTTTTTTGCGCCAGCGCCAGCACGGTCTCGCTGGGGCGAAACCCAGGGGCCAGCGCACGGAGCGCGGCCAGCGCGGCGGCAAGATCGCGCTCGCGCACGGCGGCCCGCAGCGCGCTAAGTCCGCTTGCGAAGTCACTTGACTCTGGACGGACGGAGTGGATGAGCAGCAAGCCGTCCTTTGCGGGGCTGGCGCACTCGCCATCGTCCCAAAGCCGCTCAACCAGCTTGTCTCCGGGGCGCAGACCGGTGAAATGAACGGGAAGCTCGCGGCTGTCGCCGAGCGCGCGCGCTATGAAGCCCGCCAGTTCGGCGATGCTGTGATCGGCGTCGAGAGCCGGAGCCAGCACCGCGCCCGAACCGGCGCTTGCCGCGATGTGCGCGGCCATGTGCGCAGCTTGGAGCAGCAGGTCCACGGCTTCTTCCATGGTCAGGAAGTAGCGGCGCGCCTTGGGATCGGTGACGGTCAGCGGCCCGCCGCGCGCCGCCTGCTCCGCAAAAATCTCCGTCACGCTGCCGCTCGATCCGAGTACATTGCCCAATCGCAAGACCGTTCCGCCGCTCGCAAGCACAATTTTCTCGGCGATTCTCTTGGTCGCTCCCATTACCGACGCGGGTTGGACCGCTTTATCGGTGGAAAGGAGCAGCGCACGGGCGCCATGCTTCGCAGCCGCGGCAACCAGCGTTTCGGTGGCAAAAATATTGTTCGCGATGGCGGCAAACGGTTGCAGCTCAAGTAAAGGGACATGCTTGTGCGCGGCGGCATGAAAGACCATGCGCGGCCGGTGCGCGGCAAAAAGATCTTCCAGCAGCGCGGCATCGCCGGCGTTACCCAGCACGAACGCCGTGTTTGGGCTCGCTCCCGTGCCGGCCAGGGCTTGCTGCAATTGGTAGAGATGGTTTTCGCTGGCATCGAGCAGAACCGTGCGCGACGATCCCGATTGCGCCAGCCGAAGCGCCAGCGCGGAGCCGATGGAACCGCCAGCTCCGGTGATGAGAAGCGGCGTATCGGCGAAGGCGGCCACGGTCTCCGGCGAGGGCCGCGGCAAAGGCGGCCGCGCCAGGAATGCGCGCCAGTCAATGCGATTCGAGGGCGTGATCACACCAGCAGTATAAATCGCGGGCAAGTCAAAATTTCCTGCGCCAATCGCGCGTTGCCCAGATGGCCGCGTTGCCCAAATGGAATCGACCTGCGCCTACGTATACTGTTCTGTGCCGCAGCGTGGGAGAATTGTCCTTGTGAGTACGAGGATCATGCCGAAGGCCTTACCCTTTAAATCCGCCGTCCTGATGCTTGCCATCCTGATGGGGACGCCGCTCCTTGGAGCGCAGGCGCGGCCTGACGCCGAGGCGATCCGACTGAACAATCGCGGCGTGGCGCTGATGGGCCAGCAGTTTACCGAGCGCGCCGCCGAAACCTTCGCCGCAGCGCTTCAGAAGGACCCAAAGCTGGCGCAGGCCGCCGTCAACGAGGGCATCGCGCTGTTCGTGTTGCAGAAGCTGGACGAGGCCAAATCGCTTCTGCGCCAGGGCCTGGCGATCGATCCCAACAGCCCGCAGGCGTGGTATAACCTCGGCCTGGCCGAACACGCGAGCAACCAACTCGCGGATGCGCTGGTCAGCTTTCAGCAGGCGGTAAAGCTCGATCCGCGGGATGCGGACTCGCTGTACTTCGAGGGCGCCTGCTACCAGGAGATGGGCCAGCACGACAACGCGATTGCGGCCTTCGAGAAGACGCTCGAGATCAATCCGCTACATGCGTCGGCTGAGTTCGGGCTGGCGCGCTCGCTGCAACGCACCGGCCACACGGCGGAAGCAAGGGAACACTTCAAGGCTTTCCAGCACCTGACCAGCACCAAGATTTCGTCCGCCCTTGGATTGACGTATGGCGAGCAGGGACGCTACTCGACGGTGACTCCAGTTGAGGAGCCGGAGGTTGTCGAGCGGCCCATGATTCCGGTGAAGCTCGTGGTGCAGGCGATGGTTTCCGCGGCCGAGGCGCGCAGATTCACCACTACAGGCGGTGCGTGCATGATGGACGTGACCGGCTCGGGGCAGATGGACTTGATCCTGATGCAAGCGGGCTTGCAGGCCATTCGCGTCCTCGACAATCGTGGCGGCGGAAGGTTTGAGGAGCTCGATGTCGAGGCGGCCGGGCTGAAAGTCAGCGGTCACGCAGTGGCATGCGCCGTGGGAGACTACGACGGCGACGGGTTGAACGATCTCGCGGTGGCAATGGACGATCGCGTGCTGTTGTATCGCAACCTGGGTCACGGGAAGTTCAAAGATGTGACGGCAGCTTCCGGCATTGTCCCGCGCAACCTGCCCACGGGCATTACGTTTGTGGACTACGACCACGACGGCGATCTCGACCTGCTGCTCACAGGCGCTCCGTTGCGCGCGGGCGGGCCCTCCAACGTGCTGTGGCGCAACAACGGCGATGGGACCTTCACCGAACAGGCCGAGGAGACCGGCCTGGGCGGAAGCGGCAAGACGGCCTCGGCGATCCTCACCGATTTCAACAACGATCATGCGGTGGATCTGGCGGTGACGGGCGACGGACCAGCGCCGCTCATCTACGAGAATCCGCGCGAGGGCAAATATCCAACGCAGCCCCTCTACGAAGGAGTTGCGCTGTCGCCCACCGTGGGCATCGCGGTGCTTGACTTCAACAAAACCGGCTGGATGGATATGGCCGTGACGCACGCTGGCGCGCCCGGCCTCACGTTGTGGCGCAACGTCGAAGGAGCCAACCATATCGGCCGGCGCTTCGAGCGCGTCGATCTGCCGTTCCTGGGCGCATTGCGCGGATGGGGCGTGACGGCGGTCGATATCGACAACGATGGATGGATCGACCTGGCGGCGATTGTGGAAACGCGCGCCGGGCCCGAGGTGCGTGTGCTTCGCAACCGCGGCGACGGCACGTTTGAAGACGTGAGCCATGCGCTGGGTCTGGACGGCATCCGGCTGACTGCGCCGCGCGGGCTGATTGCCGCTGACGTAGATGGCGACGGCGCAGCCGATCTGATCGTGACCCAGAAGAATGCTCCGCCAGCGCTGCTGCGCAACGTGGGAGCGAACAAGAACCACTTTGCGCGCCTCGATCTCACGGGCTTTGCGGACAACAAGACGGCGCTGGGCGTGAAGGTGGAAGTCTTCGCCAACGGGCTCTGGCAAAAGTGGGAACTGGCCGGAGCTTCGGGCTACCAGACGCAGGCGCCGCCGCAGATTCTTGTGGGCCTGGGGCAGGCGCCGGGCATCGATCTGTTGAGAATTTTGTGGCCCACGGGCGTGCTGCAGGACGAGATCGACCTGCCCACGACCCGCGTGATCGCCATGAAGGAAGCAGACCGGCGCGGCAGCTCCTGCCCGGTGCTGTTTGTGTGGAATGGAAAGCACTACAAATTCGTCACCGACGTGATCGGCGCGGCCGTGGTTGGCCACTGGTTTACGCCCGCGCGGCGTAACACGCCGAATCCCGGTGAGTGGGTAAAGGTGGACGGCGCCGATGTGGCGCTGGTGAACGGCAAGATCAGCGCGCGCTTTATGGAGCCGATGGAAGAGGTGAATTATATCGACCAGTTGCGCATGGTTGCGGTCGATCATCCCGAGGATGTGGAGGTGAATCCCGATGAGCGATTTCTCGACGATCCACCGTTTGCCTCGGGCCGCACGATCGCAAGCAAGGGCGCGCATCCGCCCCTCGGCGCGTGGGACGGTGAAGGACGCGATGTGCTCAGCCTGCTCAGCCGGCGCGATCACCATTTCGCCAGCGGCTTCACGGCGCTGCCTTACGATGGTTTCGCCGACCTGCACGCGCTCACGCTCGACTTGGGCCCGCTGGACGCGCAGTCCCCGCTGCGTCTGCTGATGACCGGCTATGTGAACTACTTCAGCGCGACCTCGCTCTACGCGGCCTGGCAGGCGGGAGTGAAGGAGATTCCGCCATACGTGGAGGCCGAGCTGCCTAACGGAACGTGGCAGCGGATTCCGGGCGACGCGGGATTTCCCGCAGGCCTGGAGCGGACCATTGTGGTGGATTTAACTGGCAAGCTGCCGCCGGGCACGCGCCGCATCCGCCTGATGACGAATTTGCAGATTTACTGGGACCAGGTGCTGATCGACCAAAGCACGAATGCCGAGGCGCGCACAACGGAGATTCCCTTGGCAAGCGCGACGCTGCGATTCCGCGGCTACCCCAAGGAGATCGACCTGCCCAGCCCTGGCGATCTCGACTACAACTACGATCTCGTGAGCTTGACCGGGCCGTTCCAGCACGAGCGCGGAAGTTACACGCGCATGGGCGACGTGACGCCGCTCTTGAAGAACATCAGCGACCGCTTTGCGGTCTTCGGCAGCGGCGAGGAGATTCGCGCGGACTTCGACGCGGCGAATTTGCCAGCCCTGCCGCCGCACTGGAAGCGCGACTATTTTTTCTATGCCAATGGGTATGTGAAAGACATGGACTGGTGGGATGCGTCGCCATTCACCGTGGCGCAAATGCCATTTCATGGCATGAGCACCTACCCTTATCCAAAACCAGAAAAATTCCCCGACGATGCGGACGCGATCGACTACCAGTTGAACTGGAACGATCGTTTCGACTCGGGCGAGCCGGTTCGGTCGTACCGCTTCGACTATCGATTGCTGCCGTCTACGCCGAGCGATGATCGGCTTGGGGATCGCTCGCCGCAGACCGCGCCGGAGACGCAACCGTGAAGGAGATGGAGCACGATTTGGTGCTGGCGCCGGCGGTGCGGCAATTGGAATGGCTGCGCACCGGCCGGGTCTCAGCGGCTGAGTTGGCCGAGGCGCACATCCACCAGATCGAGCGGCTCAATCCGCAACTGAACGTCTTTGCCGATTTCGATGCGGAGCGCGTGCGCGTCCAAGCGCAGCAACTCGACGCGACCCCGGCGCCGCGCGGTCCTCTGCACGGTTTGCCGGTCACGGTCAAATCGTCGATTGCGGCCGCGGGCTACCGTTGCGAAATCGGCAGCCTGCTGCACAAGGGCGATGTGCCGGCTGAAGATGCGGTGGTGGTGGCGCGGCTGCGCGCCGCCGGAGCGTTGATCCTGGGCACGACCAACTGCCCCGAATTTCTGATGGCCTACGAGACCGCGAATCTGCTGCACGGCCGCACGCGCAACCCGTGGGACCTTGAGCGCTCGCCCGGCGGATCGAGCGGGGGCGAGTCGGCGGCCATCGCCGCGGGCATGTCGGCGGGCGGATTGGGCTCGGACAGCGGCGGATCGGTGCGCGTGCCCGCGCACTTCACGGGCATCTGCTCGTTCAAGCCCACGCCGGGGCGGATTCCGGGGCGCGGACATCTGCCGCCGTGCGTGGGGCCGTTCGCGATTTTGGGCGCCATCGGGCCCATGGCGCGAACCATGGGCGACGTCGCGCTGTTCTTCCGCACGCTCAGCGGCCAGGACCCGCTCGATCCGGTCAGTCCGCCGGTTGCGTATCGAGAGCGCAGCCTCGACGAGTTGCGCTCCCACCCAATCGGATTCTTTGAGGACGATGGCCTGATTCCCGTGACGCCCGAGACGCGCGCCGCGGTGAACGCCGCGGCGACGGCGCTGCGCGAGGCCGGTTTTCGCGTGGAGCCTTTCCGGCCGCGCACGCTCGAGCAGTTGCGCAAGTTGTGGCGGACATTTTTCGTGCAGTGCGGAGCTATGTTTTACGCGCCGGAAATTCGCGGCAAGCGCCTGCAACTCAGTCCCATTTTTACCGAGTTTCTCGCCATCGCCGAAGCCGCCGGGCCGCTCACGGCGACGGAGTTGCTCAATGCATGGGCCGAGTTAGACCTTCTGCGCGCGAAAACGCTGGCCGAGATGAGCCAATTCCCGGTCTTGCTCTCGCCGGCAGCCGCCATTCCGGCTTTTCGTCATGGAGAGCGCAGTTGGACGATCGACGGCGCATCGGTGGCCTATTTCGATGCGGTCCGCTACACGCAGTGGTTCAACACGCTGGGCGCGCCGGCAGCCGTGGTTCCCGTGGGCCGCTCGCCGGAGGGATTGCCCATCGGCGTGCAGATTGCCGCGCGGCCGTTCGAGGATGAAGTGGCGCTGGGCGTAGCCGGTCTAGTCGATGCGGCCTTCGGATACCGCCCGCCGCCGATCGCACGGGCGTAAACCGCGCCGCGCCGTTCTTGCCTCTTAAGAATCAGCATTTTTCAGGACTCTCCGTACCCTGGGCGCCACGGCGCCTCTCCACCTTTCGATGGAGGCGCAGAGCTCTCAATCGCGATAGACTGACGCTTCCCTAATAGATGGAGGCCGGACGGAGAGTTCCGCGTGCGCGAAAGTTGGCGGCAGCAGTTTGCCGAGAGCCCCGATGTTCTGCTGGGCGCGAGTCGCCGGCGGACGCTGGTGCCGGTGCGCGATTTTTTCGTGGGCGGAGATGAATTTGCCGTCATGGCCGGGCCGTGCTCGGTGGAAACCGAGAGCCAGCTCATGGCCACGGCCCATCATGTGCGCCAGGCGGGTGCGCGCGTCCTGCGTGGCGGCGCATTCAAGCCGCGCAGCTCTCCTTATGCATTTCAAGGCCTGGGCCGGGAGGGATTGAAGCTGCTCGGGCGCGCGCGCGAAGCCACTGGATTGGCCGTGGTGACCGAGGTGATGTCGGAAGTTGACGTCGCGCTGGTGGCCGAATACGCCGACATTCTGCAGATCGGCTCGCGCAACATGGAAAACTACGCGCTGCTCGAAGCCGCCGCCCGATCCGGACGGCCCATCCTGCTCAAGCGCGGCATGGTGGCGACGATTGCGGATTTTTTGCGCTCGGCGCAGGTCATCCTCGACAATGGCAACCGCAACGTGATTCTCTGCGAGCGCGGCATCCGCACCTTCGAAACCGCGATGCGCAACACCTTCGATGCGGCCGGCATCGCGCTGCTCAAGCAGGTGACGCACCTGCCGGTCGTAGCCGACCCAAGCCATGCGGCCGGGGCTAGAGAGCTGGTTCCCGCGCTGGCGCGTATCGGCATGGCCGCCGGCGCCGACGGCGCTATCGTCGAAGTGCATCCCGATCCGGACCAGGCGTGGAGCGACGGCGAGCAGTCGCTGGATTTCGCCGCATTCGACGCCATGATGAACGCGCTTGAACCGTGGATGGAATGGCGCGCCGCGGAGCTCAATGTAGAGAAGCTGGAGCAGCACGAATTGGCCGGCCTCCGTCTCGCGGGGGCCGCGCAATGACGATGCCGTATCGAAGGCCCGCCGCGGCCTTGGCTTTTGCGTTGCTGGTTCTGGTCTGCGGTTTTGCTTCGAGCAGAGCCAATGCGCCCGCCGCGCAAATCGACTGCGACATGATCGTGACCGCCGCGCCGGTTTACGTGGCGCTGGCCGAGTTGCACGGCCAGGAGCGGTTTCCCAGAGGCGCGCAGTTGCTGCTGGTTCACGCCGGCAAGTCCGAGCCGCTGGTCGCCGGCTTTGCCGCTTCGGCGGATGCGAATCTCTCGTTCGATGCGCAAACTGTGCTCTTTGCCGGCAAGCGCAATGCGGGCGATCCCTGGCAGATTTGGGAGCTGACACTCAAGGATCGTTCCCTGCGCCAAGTGATTGCGACGCCAGCCGACGCGGAACGCCCGTTCTATCTGCCCGGCGGGCGCATGGTCTGGGCCGAGCGCACTCCGGCAGGATTCCAGGTGCAATCCGCACCGGACGGGCACCCCGTGGATGGCACCACATGGAATCCCACGGCCGGCCCCGGCGTGCTGCCGCTCACCTACACGCGCGGCAACGCATTTCCCGCCGGCGTGCTGCGCGACGGCCGGATTCTGTTTGAAGCTGGCTACCCGCTCGGAGAAGGCGCGACGCCGGAGCTCTATCTGGTTTACGCCGATGGATCGGGCGTCGAGTCCGTGCGCTGCGATCATGGCCGCGCGCGCTGGGGCGGCACGCAGCTTGGCTCGGGCGACGTGGTCTTTACCGAGGGAGCCTCGCTGGCCCGGTTCACTTCGCCGCTGGCGCACGCAGTGCCGGTCGCCGCGCCGCATGCCAACTACGCCGGAGCGATTGCCGAAACCGCATCGGGCGCGTGGTTGTTGAGCGCACGTGTATCGGCAAGCGCTCACTATGCCATCGAGATCTGGCAGCCCGGCGCGGCGGCGATGCACACGGTTCTTTCCGAGAGCAAAGACGATCTCGTCGAACCGGTCCTGGTGGCTCCGCGCCCCCGGCCCAATCGGCATCCCTCCGGCCTGCACCCGTGGGACTACGCGAATCTGCTGGCGCTGGATGTGCGCATCTCACGGGACGGCGCTTTGCGCGGAACGCCCGCGCATGTGCGTCTCGAAGCGCAAGACGTGGCGGGAACGACCCGAACCATGGGCACGGCGCCCATCGAGAGCGATGGTTCGTTCTTCGTCGAGGTTCCGTCCGACAGGCCCATCCGGTTTGCGCTCCTCGACGCGAAAGGCGCGGTTCTGCGCCAGGAGCATGGCTGGTTCTGGATTCGCAGCGGCGAGCAGCGCATCTGCGTGGGTTGCCACGCCGGCCCGGAGCGCGCGCCGGAAAATCGCGTGCCGGCAGTGCTGCTGCGTACCATCACGCCGGCCGATCTCACCGGAAAACCGCCGGCATCCGCGCTGAGCGCAATAGCAGGAGGGTCCTCCAAATGAATTTGCGCCTGGCTCTTTTTGGTGCGATGGTTCTTTTGGTCTCGACGCGTGTGCAGACCGCCGCGCAAGCAGCGTCTCCATTGCCGTCCGCGGCGAACTCTCAAGGGAATGCGCAGGCGGCGCCCGCATCCGGTGTTCCTGCTGCCGCCGCGCCCACCTCCACTCCAGCCGCTGCCGCGCCAACCACCGCGCCAGGCAATGCGCCGCCTGCCAACACCGGCGCCAATGCTTCAGCCATCCGCTTTGAGGACGCGACCGATGCTTCCGGCATCGACTTCGTGCACAGCTTCGGTTCGGCGCAATTGGGATCGCTGCTCGAGGGCACCGGCGCAGGCTGCGCGTGGTTCGACTACAACAACTCGGGCTTGCCTTCGCTCTACGTCGTCAACGGCCGTCCGCTCGACGACTCCATGCATCCGTATCCGCTGAAGCAGAAGCCGAATCCGCCTCCGCACAACCATCTTTACCGCAACGATGGCAACGGGCGCTTTACCGATGTGACCGAAAAGGCCGGTCTCAATCCCGACATGTATTCCGTCGCCGTGACCGCCGGCGACTACTTGAACGACGGCAACCAGGATCTGCTCGTCACCGGCTACGGCAAGGTGATTCTCTATCGCAACGACGGCAACGGGCACTTCGCGGATGTCACAGAGAAAGCCGGCATCAAGGTCGACGGCTGGGCCATCAGCTCCACCTGGATCGACTACGACCGCGACGGTTGCCTGGATCTGTTCGTCGGCCGCTACGTGAAGTTCGATCCCAAGTACCGCGCCTACTACGCGGCGGACAATTATCCAGGGCCGCTCGACTACGCGGGCGAAACCAACATGCTCTTCCACAATAACTGCGACGGCACATTTACCGACGTAACGGAGAAGTCGGGCATCGGCGGCTACGTGGGCCGCACCATGGGCGTTACGGCCGGCGACTTCACCGGCGGCGGTTGGGACGACATCTACGTGGCCAACGACCGCACGGAGAATTTCCTCTTCCACAACAAGCACGACGGAACTTTTGAGGACATCGCGTCCGACACGGGCACGGCCTTCGGGCAGAATGGCGAATCGACTTCGTCGATGGGGCCGGTGTTTGCGGACTTCGAGGGACGCGGACTGCTCGACCTGTGGGTTACCGACGGCCACTACAACCGCTTTCTGCGCAACACCGGAAAGCTGAGCTTTGAAGACGAGGGCGCATCAAACGGTGTCTCGCAGGCCAACGCGCAATATGTGAGTTGGGGCACGGGCATCTACGACTTCGCGAACGACGGCCAGCTTGACATCCTCATCTTCCACGGCGGCCTCATTCATCTCATCCCGCAGGAGCACTCGCTGTTTCGCGGCCTTGAAAGCGGGCAGTTCGAGGATGTCTCCCGCGAAAGCGGTGCCGTGCTGAGCAATCGTACGGTAGCCCGCGGCGCATGCTTTGCCGACTACGAGAACAACGGCAAAGTCGGCGCATTCGTGGTTAATCTCGGCGCAAAAGCAACCCTGGTGAAAAATGTCTCAACCGGCACGGGCCACTGGATCGCGATCAAGCTTGTTGGCGGCATGCGACCAGGGGATCGCAACTTTGCCCCCGGATCGCCCGCTAAAAGCAATCGCGACGGTATTGGCGCGCGCGTTGAAATTGTTGCCGCAGGCAAACGCCAAACAGCCGAGCGCGTTGCGTCGAGCGGCTATCTCTCGCAGAACGATGGCCGCCTGCACTTTGGGCTGGGCGCTGCGGCAACTGTCAATCAAATCACTGTGCGCTGGCCAAGCGGACGCGTGCAGACGCTCACCAACCAGGCCGTAGACCAGATCCTCACAGTCGAGGAGCCTAAATGAACGGCGCCCTCGTCAACACGCGCAAGTTACTCCCGCACGCAGCCATCGCCATCCTGGCGGCATTCGGCCTGTGGCTGGTTGCGTTGTCCTCGCTCGCGCCCGCCACACACGCCGCGCAAGTCGAAAACGGGCTCGAGGTTTACGCATCGCCACTTGAAATCGTTGTCTCGCCCGATGGAGCTCGGCTTTACGTTCTCTGCCAGGAGAGCCGCGAAGTTCGAGTGCTTGATGCGGCAAAATACACACTTATTAAATCTATTTCCGTCGGCCACACTCCTCGCGGCATCGCGCTTTCTCATGGCGGCGATCGGCTCTATGTCACCAACTCCTGGGACGACACGCTCTCGGTCATCGATACTCGGCAGTTGGCAGTGATCGCCACTTGGCCCGTTGCCGGCGAGCCTTCGGGCGTAGTCGCCGATCTCGCGGGAAAGCACATATTTGTTGCGGACCGCATCGCCAACGATGTAGCTGTGCTCGACGCGCAGACTGGCGCTGAAGAAAAGCGGCTGATGGCCGGGCGCGGAGCGAGCTACCTCGCCCTGTCGCCCGATCGCAGCCGTATCTACGCGACGCATGTCTATCCGAATCTTCCACCCGTCCGCACCGGGTTTGAAAATCGAACCCCGCCGCAATCTGAAATCACAGTGATCGACGCAGCGCGCGCCACGGTTGTCGATCGCATTCCGCTGAAGTCAATCACGGGCGTCTTTCACATGGCCTTTACTGCCGATGGCCGCCTGGGCGCCGTGGCTGAATACCATCCCAAGAACATGATTCCTCTTGCCCATCTTGAACACGGGGGCGCATTCGCCTACACGCTCACCCTAATCGGCGCCGATGTGGGCGCGCCCATTGAGATTCCTCTCGATGAGCTTGATCGCTACGCGTCGCAACCGTTTGGTGTCGTGTTTACACTCGACAAGCGCAGCCTCTACGTCTCTATCGGCGGCTCGGAGTGCGTATTGGCCATCGATGTTCAGCGCCTGCTGCATTTTGTTCACTCGCATCCGCGCCCGGCGAACAACTCGTTCGCAACCGATCTCGCGGCCAGCGGCAACTACGTGGTTGCGCGCATTCCCGTCGGCGCCAATCCCCGCGGAATCGCGATCAGCCGCGACGGCCGCTCTTTGTTTGTAGCCAACCGGCTTGACGATACCATCAGCGTCATCGATACGCGCACCAATCGCATGGCTTCGACGATTGCACTGGGCGATGGCAAACCGGTCTCGGCGATGCGCCACGGCGAGCAGACTTTTTACACCGCGCGTTACTCGTTCCAGGGGCAGATCGGCTGTTCAAGCTGTCACATTGACTCCACCTTCGACGGAATCACCTGGCAACTGGAGCCGAGTGGATTTGGCCGCGACATTGTCGACAACAAACTGCTCGAGGATATCAAGGGAACCGAGCCCTACAAGTGGACCGGCACCAATCCGAGCGTTCCCGTGGAGTGTGGGCCGCGCACAGAAAAATACTTCTGGCGTTCGGAGCAATACGACGATCGGACTCTGGCAGATCTTGCTCTTTACATCCTTGCGCTGCCGCCACGCCCAAACCGCCTGCACTCGCCCGATGACGAGCTTACTCCGCCGCAGGAGCGCGGCGAGGCAATCTTCAAGCGCGCGGTAGACAAGTTCAAAAAGCCAATTCCGGAATCGAACCGTTGCTCCTATTGCCACAGCGGGCCCAAAGGTACCAATCAGAAGCTATTCGACGTGGGGACGCGCAAGCCCAGCGACAATTCAAGCCTTCTAAAGACCCCCATGCTGACCAATATCGCGCTCACTGCACCCTATCTGCACGATGGGTCGGCGCGATCGCTCGAGGAGATTTGGACCATCTACAACCCCAACGACAAACACGGCCGCACCAACGACCTGACCAAAGACGAACTCAACGATCTGATTGAATACCTCAGGTCTAGATAGGGGATGACGCGATGAAGAAACTCTATGTAATCGCACTGCTGGTGGCCGCCGCAACTATGGGCTTTGCCGCGGGGCCACAGATGCCCCGTTTCCGTTTTGAGAACTTCACCACAGCCAACGGGTTGCCCAACGATCACGTCTATACCGTCCTGGTGGATGGAGACCGGATCTGGGCCGGTACCGACAACGGACTGGCCCTTTATGAGAATCATGTGTGGAAGGTGTACTCGACAACGGACGGTCTGGCGCATCGCGCCGTCCTCTCGCTCGCCCTCGACAAGCGCACTGGCGACGTCTGGGCCGGCACCATGGGCGGATTGA
>PLSB01000194.1 GCA_003165005.1 Acidobacteriaceae bacterium
AACGAAAAGAAAGCCGCCGGCGAGAAAAACATCGCCCTGCATCCCGAGGCGCTGGAGTAGCAATCGGGAGGGCGGGTGCCTCAGGTCCGGATTCCTGGACGTAGAAAAGGAGTACTCAGCCCAGCAGCTTCGCCTTCTGTCCCTGCTTTTCCAGCGCCGTCACCGCCTTTTTGTCGAAGGAAACGAACGTCTCGCCGCCCAGCCACGCGCCCTCGTGCGCGATCACGCCGTCGGCAAAATCTGCTCCGGCTTCGAGCGTTGCCAATCCAGCATGGATCGCGGCCGAGTCGAGCACAACGTTCCTGGTCTCGAGCAGCCCGCGAATCGTCGCCGCAATCGCTGAACGCGAAACGCCGTAGCGGCTCCTCAGAACCCACGCCATCTCGCAGAGGGCGTGGTTGGTCACGGCCACAGCTTCGGACTTTTCCATGGTGTTGAGCGCAAGCTTGTATTGCTCCGCATCGTCGCCCAGCACAAAGCGCAACAGAACATTGGTGTCCGCGACGATCTTCATCGCTTAAGGCCCGCCATGCCGGCTTCTGCTGCCGCTTCGGCAATGGCCTCGTTGATTTCTTCGATGGTCAACCTGACGCCGTTGGTCTTGTCCTTCAGGCAACCCGCGAGATCGCCGATGCTGTGCCTTTTCCGCACCGCCCGGCCCCGGAACTCGCCACCCGGCAACAGCTCGATCTCCAATTTCTCCCCAGGTCTGACACCAACGTGCTGCAGGATCTCCTTCCGGAGAGTTACCTGTCCCCGCGACGTTGTGCTCACGATAGCCATAGGTCACCCCTATTTGCATATTGTAATGCAGTTTTGCATTATCTGGCAATTCTGCCCCACTTTGACTGCCGACCGGGTGGAGCTGCACGGCAATTTAAGATGGCGTTAGAGATTCGAGGCCATGAAGATCTTCGTCACAGGCGCGACTGGATTTGTTGGGCATCACGTCGCCAAAGCTCTGGCCGCCGAAGGCGCCGATCTGCGCCTGCTCACACGGCAGACCTCGAACCTCGCGAATCTCGAAGGCATCAAGGGCGAGACCGTCGTCGGCGACCTCTCCGATCCTGCCTCGCTGCGCTCCGCGCTCCAGGATTGCGATGCGGTTGTGCATGTGGCGGCAGATTATCGCCTCTGGATTCCAGATCCCGCGGCCATGTACAAGGCCAACGTCGACGGCACGCGCGAGCTGTTGCGTCTCGCCCGCGAGGCCCAAGTCAAGCGCTTCGTCTACACCTCGAGCGTCGCCACCATGCACTTCCGCCGCGACGGAATCGTCATCAACGAAGACACGCCGGTCGCGCTCAGCGACATGATCGGTCACTACAAGCGTTCCAAGTTCCTCGCCGAACAGGAAGCGATCAAGGCCGCGCAAGACGGCCAGCAAGTCATCATCCTGAATCCCACAACACCGATCGGCTCCAACGACCGCAAGCCCACGCCAACCGGCCGTATCTTCGTAGACTTCCTCAACAAGAAATTTCCCGCGTACATGGACACGGGCCTGAACCTCGTTGACGTGAGCGAAGTGGCGCGCGCGCACGTGCTGGCGCTGACCAAGGGAACGCTCGGACGCCGCTACATTCTCGGCGGCGAAAACCTCACCCTCAAACAGATCCTCGACAAGATGGCGGCGATCACCGGCATTCCATCGCCCACGGTCAAGATTCCCTTCGCGGTGGCAGCGACCTACGCGTTCTTCGAGGAGTGGATCACGGGCCGCATCCGCGGCAAAGAACCGCGCGCCACGCTAGAAGAAGTCCGCATGGGCCGCAAAAAAATGTACGCCTCGAGCGCCCACGCGCAGGCCGAACTCGGCTTCCGCATCCTTCCCGTGTATCCGGCCATGCGTGCCGCCATCGACTGGTTTCGCGCCAACGGCTACGCGCCGTAGAACAAGTATCGCCGAAATGATTTGTACCGCCGGTCTCCTGACCGGCTGTAGTGCGGGTCTCCAGACCCGCACACTCCTCGCCCTACAATGGAACCGAGGCCAATGACGCGCACCGCCATCATCGCCGCCATGCCCGGCGAGCTCAAGCCGCTCGTGCGCGGCTGGCCGCACTCGACCCGCAACGGCATCCACTTCTGGGCGCAGCGCACCGAAGAAGATGAGTGGATTGCCGCCTGCGCCGGAGCTGGCCAGGCCGCTGCCACGCGCGCCTTCGCCGGCATCGAGGACGGCGGACCCATCGATCTCGTCTTTTCCATCGGCTGGGCCGGAGCCTTGCGCCCCGAAATTGCCTCGGGTTCAGCCCACAATGTCGCCGGCGTCATCGATGTGCGCACCGGCGAGCGTTTCCACTGCGAGGCCGGAGCAGGGAAGTTGTGGCTCGCCACCAGCGCGAAGGTTGCCGACCGCGCGGAGAAGCGACGCCTGGCCGCGACCTACGACGCCGCGCTCGTCGACATGGAGGCAGCGGCCATCGCGCGCCTCGCCGCCATGCGCGGCATCCCGTTCTATGTAATCAAGGGCGTGAGCGACGGCTGCAACGACCGCTTGCCCGATTTCAACCCCTTTCTTCGTCCCGACGGCCGCTTCCGGCTGCTTCCATTTGCTCTTTTGAGCTTTGTACGTCCCTGGTACTGGCCCGCACTCCTCCGCATGGGCGAAAATAGTGAGCGAGCTTCCCAAAGCATCGTGGAGGCGCTCCGCGAATTTCTCGATGGGCAATCACTCGATGCATGAGGTCACACTAGAAAAACTTCAATGGCAACCCAAATCTCCAACCCCAAATTCCACCTCGACGAAAAGATTCCCTCCACCATGCGCGCCGTAGTCTATCGCGGCATCGACGACATGCGTCTTGAAATTGTTCCGGTTCCGCGCATCGGGCCGG
The DNA here is from genome assembly GCA_003165005.1 of Acidobacteriaceae bacterium. GTDB lineage: Bacteria > Acidobacteriota > Terriglobia > Terriglobales > Acidobacteriaceae > Telmatobacter. The sequence continues at coordinate 2,841 of PLSB01000194.1, forward strand.
GAGAACTGCTGATCAAGATCGCCACCTGCGGCATCTGCGGCACCGATCTCAAAAAAATCCACAAGGGATCGCACTCCGCGCCGCGCATCTTCGGCCACGAGATAGCCGGAGTGGTCGCCGAGGTTGGCGCCGGCGTGACCAGCTTTGCCGTAGGCAACCGCGTGATGAGCTTCCACCACGTTCCCTGCGGCGCGTGCTATTACTGCCGCAAGCAGACTCCGGCGCAGTGTCCGCTCTACAAGCAAACCGGCGTCACCGCCGGATTCGAGCCCTCGGGCGGCGGCTTTGCCGAGTACATTCGCGTGATGGACTTCGTCGTCGCCAACCGCGGAGTCGTGCGCATTCCCGCCGGCGTGCCGTTTGAGCAGGCGGCCTTTGTCGAGCCGGTGAATACGGTGCTGAAGGGCGTGAAACTGCTTAATCTCGCGCCCGACGAAACCGTGCTGGTGATCGGCCAGGGCCCCATCGGCCTGATGCACGCCGCGCTTGCCGCGCGCACCGGAGCAAAGGTGCTCACCTCCGATCTCTTTCGCGAGCGCCACGCGATTGCGGCGCGATTCGGGCTCACGAATCCCATCCACGCGGACAAGGAAGATGTAGTGAAGCGCGTATTCGCCGAGACCGAAGGCCGCGGCGCGGATGCCGTGATTCTGGCCGTAGGCGGCAACGCTCTCATCCGCACGGCCATGGAAGCGGTGCGCCCCGGCGGCAAGGTGATGCTCTTTGCCCAGACGCAGCACGGCGAGGCCACGTTCGACCCCGCGGCGGTTTGTGTGGACGAAAAAACCCTTCTCGGCTCATACTCTTCATCGTTCGCGATCCTGGACGAAGTGACCGGCGTCGTTTTCGGCGGTTATCGCAACAGCTTCGACCTGACGCAGTTGATCTCGCACCGTTTTCCGCTCGAAGATGCCGTCGCAGCCATCGAAATCGCATCCAATCCGCAGCCGGACTCGATGAAGATTATGATGGAGCCTGTACCCGGAGCCGGGGCTGAGTAGGGGATGCGATGCCGAACACCGTGAAAGACGCGATCCTCCGCGGCCGCAAAACGGTCGAAAGCGTTGTCGAAGAGGGCCGCAAAAAAGTCGAGGACGTCGTCGAGGGCGGCCTGGATACCGTCGAGACGGTTGTCGAAGCAGGCCTGAATACCGTCGACGCAGTGGTCGTCAAGGGCCGCAGGACGGTCGAATCCGCCGTCAGCCTGGGCCGCAGGACGGTGGAGAGCGCGTTTCTTGGGCGCAGCACCATGCAGGCCGCCGTTCTCCATGGACGCGAAGATGTCCGCATCGAGCAGGTTCCCATCCCCAAGGCGGCGGCGGGCGAGTTGATCGTCCACGTGGGCGCTGCGCTTACTTGCGGGACGGACCTCAAGGTCTTCCGGCGCGGCTATCACGCGCGCATGATCGTGCCCCCGGCGCTCTTCGGCCACGAACTGGCGGGAACGGTTTTCGAAGCCGGCGAGGGTGTCGCGGATTTCGCGCCTAGCGATCGCGTGGTGGCGCTCAATTCCGCGCCTTGCGGCAAATGCTATTTCTGCTTGCGCGGCCAGGAGAATCTCTGCGACGATTTGCTCTTCAACAACGGCGCGTACGCAGAGTTCATCCGCATTCCCGAGCGCATCGTGGCCATGAACACGATTCGCGTGCCGGAGAATGTGCCGCTGGAACACGCGGCGCTTACCGAGCCTCTGGCCTGCGCGGTGCATGGATTCGAGGATTCCGAGCCGCGCCGGGGCGATCTTATTGCCGTCATCGGGGGCGGGCCGCTGGGACTGATGATTCTGCACGTGGCCGCATTGGCGGGATACGAGACCATCGCGCTGGTGAGGCACGACGGCCAGGCGGAGGCCGCGCGGCAACTGGGCGCGGCGCACGTGGTGCAGAACTCGTCCATCCGTAAAGCCATCCAGGAAACGCGCGCGCTCACGCCCAACGATCGCGGCGTGGATATCGCCATCGAGGCCGTGGGCGTGCCTGAGGCGTGGCAGGAGGCGATGGAACTGGTGCGCAAAGGCGGCACGGTGAATTTCTTCGGCGGCTGCGCCAGGAATACGCACGTCACGCTCGACACCAACCGCATTCACTATAGCGACATCACGTTGCGCGCTACCTTCCATCACACCCCGGCCCTCTGCCGCAAAGCCCTCGCTCTGATTGCCAGCGGACGCTTCCAGGCCAGCGCCTTCATCACTGGCCATGCTCGCCTCTACGAGCTCAACCGCGTCTTTGAGAAGCTGATGAACCGCTCCGACGAGAGCGAGATCAAGACCGCAATCGTACCGTGAAGTTGTAGCGCCGGTCTCCTGACCGGCTGTAGTGCGGGCCTCCCGGCCCGCACACGATTCCGCACCAACAATCGCTGCTTTCTCCCTTCAACCAGTGAAATAATATCGATGAGGCCCATGGTCCCATGACCGCCACCGCTCAGCCCACGAACGACGAACTCATCGCCCGCGGATGGGCCGCGCTTCCGCTTGGCTATCGCATTCCCGAGGTTGCGCCCACGCGCGACGAGGCCCTCGCGTATTGCCGGCGCCTGGCCGAGACGCACTACGAGAACTTCCACGTGGCGACCTGGTTCCTGCCCAAGCCGCTGCGGCCGCATTTTCATGCCATCTACGCCTACTGCCGCATCTCCGACGATCTGGGCGACGAGGTGGGCGACCGCTCCGTGGCTCTCGCGCTACTCGATCTCTGGGGACGCGAGCTCGACGCCTGCTACGAGGGCCGCGCCCGCCATCCAGTCTTTGTCGCGCTCGCCGAGACCATCCGCGCTTGCCAGATTCCCAAAGAACCGTTCGCCGATCTGCTTGTCGCCTTCCGCCAGGATCAAACCGTCACGCGTTACGCCAATATGGACGAGGTGCTCGGCTACTGCCGCTACTCGGCCAATCCCGTGGGCCGTTTGGTGCTCTACGCTTGCGGCGAAGTGAGTGAGGAGAAATTCCAGTTTTCCGACGCGACCTGCTCCGCCTTGCAACTCGCCAACTTCTGGCAGGATGTGCGCGTGGATTTCCTGAAGGACCGCGTCTATTTGCCGCAGGACGAGATGGGGCGCTTCGGCGTGAGCGACGAGACCATTGCGGGCGGCGTGGCTACACCGGAGTTTCGCGCCCTGCTGCGCCACGAAGTCGATTTTGCGCGCGGCTTGTTCGAGCGCGGCCTGCCGCTCATCGGCCGCGTCAACCGCGACCTCGCGCTCGATCTCGATCTCTTCAGCCGCGGCGGCCTGGAGATTTTGCGCGCCATCGAGCGCCGCGGCTACGACGTGCTGAGCGCGCGGCCAGCCATTTCGAAGCGCACCAAGCTGGCGCTGGCCTTGCGCGCGCTGGGCGGCAGGGCACTGCCGTTTTTGCGCCTCGGTTCGCAATCGAAAAGGAAGGCCGCTTGACACCGGCGGATACATCTGGCGAATTGGCCCGCGCCTACGCCGCGTGCCGCGCCATCGCAAGACGCGAAGCGAAGAATTTCTATTACGCCTTCGTTGCGTTGCCAGCCGCGCGCCGCAACGCCATCTGCGCCATCTACGCCTTCATGCGTCAGGCCGACGATCTAGCCGACGACGAGAGCCTGCCGCGCGAAGAGCGCCGTCGCAAGCTGAATGCATGGCTGTCTCGATGGCAAGAAGCCGCAGCCGGCGCCGCGACTGCCGATCCGGTTTACCTTGCCGTGCGCGACGCAACCCAGCGTTTCGCCATTCCGCTCCCGCTGCTCGGCGAGTTGGTCGCCGGCGTAGCCATGGATCTCGATTGCGCGCAAACCGGCGAGCCCGACACCTACGCAACCTTCGCCGATCTCTACCGTTATTGCTATCTGGTGGCATCGGTCGTGGGCCTGGTGTGCATTCGCATCTTCGGCTCGAGCGGCGAGCGCGCCGAGAAACTCGCCGAGGAAACAGGCATCGCCTTCCAGCTCACCAACATTCTGCGCGACGTGAGCGAGGACGCGGCGCGCAACCGCGTCTATCTGCCGCTCGAAGACCTCGCCACCCACGGAGTTTCGCTCGACGCCGTGTTGCATCGCGCGCCGTCCGCGCCGCCCACGGCGGCCGAGCGCGCCTTGCTGGCTTCCGTGGCTCGCCGTGCAGAGGAGTATTACCGCTCGGCGGATGAGCTGCTGCCGCTCATCCATCGCGAAAGCCGTCCTGCGCTGTGGGTTCTGGTTTCCATCTACCACGCACTGCTCAAGCGCATCGAACGCGCGGATTACGACGTTTTCGCGCGCCGCGCCAGCGTGCCTACGGCGCAGAAGATCGCAATTCTCCTTGTGGGTCTTGCGCGCATGGCCTGGGCACGCGCGATTGGGTAACGGCGAAACAGGGAGATAAGAAAACGGAGCGGAGCCTTAGGGTAATTCCCAAATGTGCCCAGAAAGTAACCCCGGGCGAAAAAGAGTCCTTGCGATTCGCTTTTTATTCGCTATAATGCGCCCATGGCCGTTACTCGAAGACAAAAAGAAGTTATCGACTTTCTTGAAACGTTTGTGGCACGCAATGGCTATTCTCCTTCATTTGAAGAGATTGCGCGCGGCATGTCGCTCAAGAGCCTGGCCACCGTCCACAAGCACATCACCAACCTCGAGAAGAAGGGGATGCTCGATCGCGTCCACAACCGCAGCCGTTCCATCGACG
>PLSB01000228.1 GCA_003165005.1 Acidobacteriaceae bacterium
ATTCCCATCGGCAAGATGGCGCTCTACACCGCGCTCGGCGGCATTCCCCCCGAGCAATGCCTGCCCGTGCTGCTCGACGTGGGCACCGACAACGCGGCGCTGCTCCACGATCCCATCTACATCGGCTGGCAGCACCAGCGCATCCGCGGCCAGGAGTACGACGATTTCGTCGAGACCTTCGTGACCGCTGTCGAGCGCCGCTGGCCCCACATTCTTTTGCAATGGGAGGATTTCGCCGGCTCCAACGCGGCTCGCCTTCTCGATCGCTATCGCGATCGCCTGTGCACCTTCAACGACGACATTCAAGGCACCGCCGCCGTCACCACGGCGACCTTGCTCGCCGCCGTCAACGCCACCGGAGTCCCGCTCCGCAATCAGACCATCGCCATGTTCGGCTCGGGATCGGCGGGCATTGGCATCGCCGATCTGCTCATCGCCGCCATGCAGGAGGAGGGCCTGAGCCAGGAGCAGGCCCGCGCCCGCATCTACGCCTTCAACCGTTACGGCCTGCTCGTCGAAGGCGGCAAGGGCATTCGCCCCGAACAGCAGCCGCTCACGCGCAAGCGCGCCGATGTTGCGACATGGCAACTGTCGCCGGCGAGCGCAGAAACCGGAGCCATCTCGCTGCTCGATGTCGCGCGCAATGCCGGCATCACGGTCCTGGCCGGCGTCAGCGCCCAGCCCGGCGCATTTACTGAGGAGATCGTCCGCGAGATGGCTCGCCACACTCCCTGTCCGGTCATCTTTCCGTTGTCGAATCCCACTTCGCAATCCGAAGCCGCGCCCGCTGACCTGCTGCGCTGGACCGATGGCCGCGCGCTGGTCGGCACCGGCAGCCCCTTCCCTCCGGTTGAAGTCAACGGCAAACTCATCCGCATAGCCCAGGTCAACAACTCCTACATCTTTCCCGGCCTCGCTCTCGGCATTCTCGTCTCCCGAGCCCGGCGCGTCACCGGCGGCATGATCATGGCCGCCGCCAAAGCATTGGCCGCATTGTCTCCGGCCCGCACCGACAAGAGCGCGCCGCTCTTGCCGCCCATCGCCGAAGCGCGCAAAACCAGCCTCGCCGTTGCCGAAGCCGTAGGCCGTCAAGCCATCGCCGACGCAGTAGCCGACCCCGCCATCGCCGCCGATCTCAGCGAACAGTTGCGCGCCTATGTGTGGGAGCCGGAATATGTTCCGTATGAACGCATTCCTTGATTCCTGAGCGCGGCAAATCTTCAGCAATTTGTGAAGGATCCGGCCAACCCGCCTGCAAGGGGCAGGATTGCTCGCGAGCCATGGTCAGAGCGGCTTTGTGGAATGTGGTAGTATTTATTACTACCGAGGTGCACCTCATGCCTACCATTGAAAAGCTGAGCATCGCGCTCCCTACGGAGATGGCGACACTCGTCCGCCGCGCTGTCGATGCGGGAGAGTATTCCTCCAACAGTGAAGTCGTACGCGACGCCCTCCGCGACTGGACGCACAAGCGCAATCTGCGCGAGCAAAGCCTCAAGAATCTTCGCAAACTGTGGCAGGAAGCAGTGACCGACGATTCGGAAGGGCTCGAATCGGACGCGGTATTCGACCGGCTGGAAAGCAAATATAACGGCCTTGCCAAGGCCGCGGAACGATAATGCGCCTGCGGTTATCGCCTTGCGTGCCCGGCGACCTGGAAGAGATCGCGGAATACATCGCGCAGGACAGTCCCCGCCACGCGGCGCGCATGCTTCGTATGCTTCGCGCGCGGATAAAGGAGATTGCCAGGAACCCAAAGATTTATCGCTTGCGGCCCGAAATTGGCGCGGAAGCGCGACTAGCAACTGCGGGTAACTACGTGATCCTCTTCCGCATCCGAGAGAACATAGTTCGAATCGAGCGGGTGGTGCATGGCAGCCGGAATCTGCTGCCAATGTTGGAGGAAGCCGAAAACTAAAGATATTTAGATCCACCTTCTATGAGGGTTGGTTTTGAATGGATTCGGTTTTCGCCTTGATCCACTGCACCCAATAGAGGACTTGGCCACATCTCAGAAGCGAGATATGGGGCACCCCGCCGGCTCATCGGCCCAGGAAGTTATGAGTGATTCTCTTCCGCTCCCGCCGCACCACAAGCACCACGATAGTCATGCAGAGCAGGAACGCCCGCAGAGGATAGAGCATGGCTACGTAATCGTGCCTGCCGGTGACGTCGATGGCCACTCCGATAAGCGCCGCAACAGCGTTGATGCCCCAGGTTTCGATGGGTTCCGGCGACCGGCCTGGCTGCAATTGCCATACGCTTTCAATCGTGGGGAAGTAGGCCACCGACATGACCACTTGGAATCCCACGACGCCGATCCATGCAGTCTTCGTGATCGTCCAGGCGGCTAGGGTGATCGAGGAAATCGCCAGGCACAGTTGCTCGTTTCTGGTGAATAGGATCTTCGCGCCGCGCTGTTCGATAAAAAGCGCCGCAAGAATGACGGTAACCACGATGGCGTCGGTCAAATTGAGCGCGGCCTTCACGATGCTGTGGTCGCGTGAAGCGAAGTATGCGGCCAGACTCATGACGACGCCGATCTCAAAGATCAGCCAGGTCGCGATCCGCGGGGAAGTCTCTCCACGAATAAGCTTCGCGCAATAGCGGGCGCCCACCCAGACATCCAGCAGGGCCACGACGCTTGCTGCGCAGATGGATGCCGTCACGTGTATGAAGGTTTCCTTTCGGCGGGTTGCTTCCTGGAGCGCCCCGGAATAGTACTGCTCAAATGCCGGCAAGGTTCCGGTGACCTGCCCCCTGTTTCACTCCTCCGGCACCTGTTCGAGCTGCCGCTTCCAGGTCTTCTGGTTTTTCCGGAAAGCTCGTTTCAGGTCTTCGAGAATGCGCTCGAAGTCGGCGTTGGTGCGCAGGTTGTTCCACGCAGGATTCTTCTGGAACCAGGGATAGTTCTCGTTGCCGAGATAGATGGCGCGGCGCAGCCAGTGCAGCGCTTCGCTGGAGTCGCCCTCGACGGCGAAGTACGTTGCCAGCCGGTAAGCCATCTCGCTGTCGGCCTCGGCGGCGGCCAGAGTCTCGTCCTTGAGCAGGGCCGCGGCGCGGTCGCGCGCGCCGGCCTGCACGTAGCAGATGGCGAGCGTGGGCACGGCGATGCGCATGGAGGGATCGTCGGCGATCACGCTCTCCAGTATCTCGATGGCCGCGTTCAGATTGCCGAGCCGCATCTGCTGGTAACCGGCTGAAGTGCGCAGCAGCGGATGGCGGGGCTCGAGCGCCAGGCCTTTTTCCAGTTCGTCGCCGGCCAGCTCGATTTGATTTTGATAGTGATACACGCGGGCGCGATGGTTGTAGAGAATCGCCGCACTCGCCGGGTTCAACTTGAGCGCGCGGCTGAACTCGTCGAGCGCCTCGTCGTACATGCCGTCGCCGCGCAGCGCAATTCCGGCCACCATGTGCACGTTCCAATCGTTGGCCGCGGTGGCCAGCAGGTTGGCGATGCCGTGCCGAGCCGATTCTTTTTCGCCGCGCGAGAGCAGCATGTAAATGCGGTAGAGATTGGCCTCGGTCGATGCCGGATCGAGCTTGAGCGCCTCATCGAAGGCGCGCCGCGCGTGCATTACGTGAATCTGCCCGCCGAAACCGTGGCGCGCGTATTGCAATTCGGCAATGCCCAGCCCGGTCCACCCGGCAGCAAACGCGGGATCGGACGCGGTCACGCTCGAGAACAGCGCATGAGCGCGATCGAGATCGGCGCGCGCGCCCGTGCGCACCATGAACGAGCTCAACAAGGCCCGCGCCTGCAAATATTTTTCGCTCACCGGCCCAGGGAGCGACCCGTCGCGCGCCGCGGCTCGCGTGAGTCCAGCGCCCGCGCCCGTCTGCCCGGCTTCAATGCCCTCTGCGGCGCCCATCCCTTGCAGCGTGGCGAAGACCTCATTTGAGAATTCTGTTTGCACCGCGATCAGATCCAGCGATGCCACGCGAATCGAACCGCCCTTGCGCACGCTCTGCGAGGCCACGTCGAGCAGTTGCCAGTTCAGATCGAAGCCGCTCTCCGAACGCACAAAGTTTCCGGCGAGCACAAACTTGACCAGCAGCTTTTGCCCCACGGCCAGCGGATCGAGCTGCGCGATGGGCAGTTGCATGAGCGCGCTTGAAGGCCGCACCACGAGCGACGGAATCCGCGCCAGCCGCGCCGCGATGGCGTCTGCCAGCGCATAGCCGTAGAGCGGAGCCGCTTCCGCGGCGCCCATGTTGGTGAACGGCAGCACCACCAGCGAATTCTCCGCCGCGCGATCGCCCGCCGACTCGCGAAACCGCTCCGCGAGCATGGAGAGCAATCCCGTAGCGCGCTTCTCCGCTGCCGGGCCCGTGGCCGGCAAGTTGGCCGCTGCATCGCCGGGAATGCTGCCCGTCTCGATGCTCATCGCCTTCATGATCGTCTTCAGCCCTTCGCGCACTTCGGCCGCCGAAGCCGTGCGCGTGCCGGGATTCTTGTCGAGGCACGCCATGATCACGCTCTTCAGCTCCGGCGAAATGCCCGGCACAACCTCGCTCAAATCCGGCGGGTCCATGAACTGGATGGCGCGAATGACCTGGAAATCCTCGGCATCGGGCCGCGTGAATGGAAACTTGCCGCTCGCCAGCTCATAGAGAATCACGCCCAGCGCCCACACGTCCGACTGCACGCTGGAGTGGCCGGTGACAAACTGCTCCGGCGCCATGTAGCGGATGGTCCCGCCGCGCGCCGTGTACGTGGCCGCAACCGGCGCATCCTTGGCCAGAGCCGGCTTGGACGGGTCGAAGCGCGCGTCTTCAGGGTGCAGCCGCCGCGCCAGCCCGAAGTCGAGAATCTTCACCAGGCCGCCGTCGGTCAGCATTACGTTTTGCGGTTTCAGATCGCGGTGAAAGATGCCCAGCGCATGCGCCGCCTGCAAACCGTCGGCAATCTGGATGCCGACCGAAAGCAGCAGTTGCAAACTCGCCGGCCCGCGCTCAATCAGCTTGTCCAGCGGCTGGCCGGGCACAAACTGCATGGCGATGTAGGCCTCGTCGCCGCTCTCGCCGACTTCGTAGATCGCGCACACATTGGGATGCTCGATGGCCGACGCCAGCCGCGCCTCGCGCAGCACCGTCGTGCGCATCTGCTCGGCCGTCGACATGCCGGAGTGCAGCATCTTCAGCACCACCGGCCGCTGCAGCAGAGTGTCGTTGGCCGCGTAGACTACGCCGCTGCCGCCCGAGCCCAGCCGCCGCAGAATCTCGTAATGTGCAATCGTCTTGCGCTTCATCGCTCCTCTCAAGTCTAATGGCCATTCGGTAAAGATGGTCTTAAACCGGTTCCAGAATTGGTGTATTCGGCCTGTTGCTTTCCCACCCTTTCCGTAAAAAAGCGCGGAAAGGATGGGGCACGGGACAATCGAATGAGTTGAGGTTCGTGGTTTCCCACATCTCAAGATCGAGATGTGGGGCGCCCGGCGTGAACGCCGGCGCCGCGGTTATCGCTTGGCTGGCGCGGCGGCCTGGCTCTTCTCCATCTTCATCTGGCCGCGGCGGCCGAAGGCCAGCATCGCGATTCCGAAGGCGAGCAGCGCCAATCCCCACCACAGGTTGGCATCGATGCCCAGGCTCTTCGCGTACACATCGGCGCGATCGCGCGTGGAGAGACCGAATGCTGAGAGAATGGTTCCCGTGAGCGTGAAGAACATGCCCACGGCGATGCGCGCGTCGACATGAATGCCTGCGTTGGCGGCTGGGTTGCTGGTTGGGCCGACTGCCGGTTTCGTTGCCAGAGTCGTCGTTGCCTTCTTCGCCATGGGTCTCCTTCCTAACTTGTCCCAAAACTCAATGGAGCTGTTCCGCAATCAGCCATCGGAGTTCCGTGCCCCATCCTTTCGCGCTTTTTGCGAAAGGGTGGGAAACCCCAAAGCCCCGTTTCTCATAGAAACGCCAGATTCACCGTGATCGCCGCCAGCAGAATGATCGCGGCCGCAATTACCTCTGGCTGCTTCCACCACGCGGCCTTTGCCGGCGCCGCCGCGCACACTAGCCCGGCCAGCTCCGCTTCCGGCCGCGCCTTCGTGCACACGCTCACGACGGCCGTCACCAGCAGGCTCACGACGAAGGCAAAAACCGCCGTTCCCAATCCCAGTGCGAGATCGCTCGCGGGATGATACAGCACCGCGATCCATCCGCCGTGAATACCTGGCTGCTCGCCGCGTGGCAGTGCGGTTCCATGGTGCAGGAGCGCCGCGGCCATGCCCGCGATCAGTCCCGCAAACGCGCCGTGCCCGGTGGCGCGCTTCCATAGTGCGCCCATCAGCAACGTGGCGAAGAGAGGCGCATTCACCAGCGCGAAGACCAGCAGCACCGCGTCGAGCATGTCGTTGACGCGCATGGCCGCGCACGCCGCGCCAAAGGCCAACAACGTGCCGCCCACCGCCGCCCATCGGCCCGCCTTCAAGATCTGTTTGTCGCTCGCGTGCTTTTTCAGGAACGCCTGGTAGATGTCGCAGGCGAAGACCGTGTTCGAAGCCGCGAGGCTCGCCGCCATGCCGCTCATCAGGCAGGCCACGAGCGCTGCCAGGCCCAGTCCCAGCAGGCCCGAGGGCAGGAAAGCGAGCAGCACATTGGGCATGGCCAATGCGTAGTCAAGCACCACCTGGCCGCCGGCGCCCTTGATCGGTTTGCCGGTGGCCGCATCGGCTTTGGCGGGAACCAGTCCCTGGCCGGCTTCGACCGCAGGAGGAACGACCGTGATCTCGTGATAAATCGCACCGTTGTCATTGTGGATCACGATGGTGGTGCGCGGCGTGGGCAGGCTCAGGGCGAACAATCCCGGCAGTATGAGAAGCAGCGGCACAAAAACGCGCAGGGCCGCGGCAACGAGCGGTGCCCTCCGCGCCGATGCCACATTTTTCGCCGCCATGGCCAGCTGCAAAAGCCGGAAATCCGCGCACCACGTGCCGCCACCGAGCACAATGCCCGCGCCCAGCATCAGTCCCACCGCGCCGATGCCCATGGAATGCCCGCCGGCGCCGGCATGTAAAAGGTTTGCAGGCACCGAGGCTTTCATTCCGCTCCATCCGCCGGCCCGCTTCAATCCCACGAGCACCACGGGCAGCAGTCCGGCCACAAGCACCGAAAACTGGAGCAACTGGTTGTACATGGCCGCCGCGAGGCCCCCAAGCAGCAGATAGGCGAGCACCAGTACCGCGGGCAAAGCCATCGAGAGCAGCAGCGCCCCTACGGGTGGCAGATTCAATCCCTCGGCGACGCTATCGAAAACGTGCAGCGCGGCAACGACGCGCGCCATGGCGTACAGTGAAATCCCGGCGCTAAATAGCGCCATGGCCAGAAACAATCCTGCGTTGAGCGCCCGCGTTTTCCGGTCGAAGCGCAGCCCCAGGTACTCGGGAATCGAGCGCACGGGCGCGCCCGCCGCCGATGTGGCCCCGTAAAAGACCGGCATCAGGACGAGTCCCGCGAAGAGCATGGCAGGAATCGAGCCCAATGCGAACAGACCCATGCTGGCCACGCCGTATCGCGCTCCGGCGGCGCCCATGCCGAGCACCTCCAGCGAGCCCATGCTTGCACCCACGAGCGCCAGTCCGCACAACCAACCCGGCTGCTTGCGCCCAGCCTGCAAGTAATCCTGGCTACCCGCGATGGACGGCGCCAGCGAGAATCCCGCCGACAGCACAAAGAACCCGTAGATCAAGAGGATCAGCCAGTCCGCGGAGGCAAGAATCGGCACGAATTGCTCCTTCCTTTCCGATGTTACCGAACCGGACCGGCGCGGAGTCGGGGCTCTCCCACCCTTTCCGCCTAGCAACCCCAAGAAACCAAGACCGTTTCTTGGGGACCCCGGTCACGCGGAAAGGATGGGGCACGGACGCAAGATCGAGAGCTGCGATGGAAATCCAAAAAGAAACGGCGGCAGGAAGAAATCCCTGCCGCCAACCGTTGTCTAGTCTGCTTGTTTTCTGTCGAACGTCTTGGTATCCGCAACCCGCGTCAAAACCAGCGGCTACGCAACCATGCCGAGCCGCTGCCGCCCCGCAAAGAGTGGTGCGCGATTACTGCGCGTCTCCCGAACCCGAACCGGAGCCCGGCGCCGGTGCCGGCGGCGGTGGAGGAGCTGTCAGCGGCGCATCGGCCGGCGGCTGCGTGTCCTGCGGCGGCCGTTGGAACTGTCCGCCCCGGCCATGGAATTGCCCTCCCGGTCCGCGGCCCTGCCCGCCCATACCCGGACGCTCGCCGTCATGTCCCCATCCACCGTTGCCCTGTCCGCCCATCCGCTCGCGCTCGATCCGGTTCATGCGCAGTGTCTGCAACTGCTTCCACTGGTCCGGCTTCAACTGCAACCGGATGTCCAGCAGAAAATGCGCATTGGCTCTTTCCAGCTCCGCCCGCGCCGTCACGACCTTGTCGATCTGCGCCTCGATCGCCTTCTCGTCCGGCGTGTCGGCCTTCATCAGTGGAACCATCTCCACTTCTGCCTTCTGCAGATTGGCGCGAAGGTCGATCAGCTTCATGCGGTGATCCTGCAGAATCCCATCCATCGCTTTGCGCTGATCGTCGCTCAGGTTCAACTGTTTCACCAGGTTCGGGTTGTTCCAGAACTGTCCGTTCGCGAACCCGAACGCGCGCTCCATGGGAGGCCGATGCTCCCCGAACCCCGGTCCCGCCCCTGGTCCGCCCATCCCTGGTCCGCCTGGCCCTTGCGCGCGTGCCAGACCCCCAGCCATCAGAACTCCCGCTATCGCCAAAACCAGTCCTGCATTTTTCATCCAATTCATCCTCTGCTCCTCTCCCTTGTCCCCAAGGGATCAACCCTTCTCGCCTTCTTCTTTACGTGCTGTTCTTTTTACTTTGTTCCGTTGTCGTCCATCAATTGCGCCAGCGGCTCCATCGCCGCCGGAACCTGCCGCGAAACATATCTGTTCACCGATGCCAGCAGAGCTTCATCCTGTGCGCCGGCGTTGGCGTCTTGCGTTGCTGCCGCCGGCGCCTTCTTCTCCGCCGGTGTGCCGGCGCGCAACGCGGCCTCTCGCGCGGCTGCCGCCCGCTCCGCAGCGGCCTTTTGCGCCGCCTGTTGCGCCATCTCCTGCCGGTGAACGATCTGATGCACCGCGCCAGCCACGCTGCCCGCGGCCAGCAGGCATCCCAGCGCCCAGCCTGCCGCCGGCCGCCAGTTGTGCCGCACGGCCACATTTGTCACCGTCCGGGGCCGGCGCAACGCCGCGTCACTCCAGGCATCCATGCTCGCCTTGAAGTGATCGAGCGCCTGCTCCAGTTCCCGGCTCTCTCCCGCCATATCCTCACGCCAGTTCATCGTGTTCCTTTCAATTCTGTGCGGACTCGTCCCAGCGCGCGCGAAAGGTGCGCTTTCACCGTGCCCTCGCTGAGTCCGGTCGCTTCTGCAATCTCGCTCAACTCCCGCTCTTCCACGTAGCGCAGCAGGAATACCGTTCGCTGCCGCTCGCTCAGGCCCTTGACCGCCTGCCAAACCTGCGCCACCTGTTCCCGCGCCAGCATCTGCTGCTCCGCGTTGCGTTCCCCGTTGGGCAGCCATTCGCTGGCCTCGTCCAGATCTACAGCGTTGGTCCGGGTCTGCCGCCAGAATTGCATCCGGCGGTTGCGCCAGTAGTCCTTCTGCAAGTTGATCGCGATCCGCATCAACCAGGTCATCGCGCTCGACTCGCCGCGGAAATGCTTCCAGTTCCGGTGCGCCTTCAGGAAACACTCCTGCGTCAGCGTCTCTGCCAGATCCAAATCGCGCAGCGAGGCAAGCAGAAACCGGAAGATCTGCTGCCGGTGACTCTCGACGATCCGGGCAAACTCCTGCGCAGCCGCCTCCTCGGCCGCTTTTGCGGTCATCGGCTCAATTGCTGTGCCGGCTGCCATCACCTTGGTAGACGCCTCTCTGCGGCGCAAGTTTACAGCCCTCCCCACTCATTTTCGCGCCGTTTCCGCGCTGAGCATAGGCCGGAAGCATGGATTGATCGCGTCCCCAATGGAACCGTTTCGGGAAGAACCGCCGCCTGGCTTTCTCGCGGCGCGGCCAGAGATCGCAACGCTATAATCTGGGCGACCAGTAAAGCACGGAGCGACCTGAAGAGTCTGCGCCGGTCGGGCAGATGGCGATAGGCTTAAAGTTCAGGAGTGTAAACCATGCCAGCCACAACAGGCCTACCGCCTGCCGCCCAAGGAGGAACCATTACGCTGGGCGGCGACCTGACGGTGAATCGCATGGGCTTCGGCGCCATGCGCATCACCGGCAAGGGCATTTGGGGCCTTCCAGCCGACGTTCCCGGCGCACTGGCCACGCTGCGCCGCGCCGTGGAACTTGGCGTCAACTTCATCGACACCGCCGACTCCTACGGTCCCGATGTCTCCGAGGAACTCATCGCCGAGGCCCTCTGGCCTTACCCCGCCGGACTCGTCATCGCCACCAAAGCTGGCTGGACGCGCCACGGCCCCGGCGTCTGGCAGCACAATGCCTCGCCTGCGCACATCGAGGAAGCCATCGCAGGCAGCCTCAAGCGCTTGCGCCTTGACCGCATCAATCTCTACCAGCTCCACGTTCCCGATCCGGCCGTCTCATTCGAGGCTTCAATGGAGACCATTGCGCATCTCCAAGACCAAGGAAAAATCCGCCACGTCGGCCTGTCCAATGTGACTCTGGAGCACATCCAAAGGGCACAAAAAATCGTTCCCATCGTGAGCGTGCAGAACCGCTACAGCTTTTCCGATCGCGAGTGGGATTTTGTCGTGGACTGCTGTGCGGCCAACGGCATCGCCTTCCTGCCCTGGGGGCCCATGGCGCAGGGGCACAAAGCCAACCAGGTGGTAGAGAAGATCGCCGCCGCGCGCCAGGTTTCGACGGCCGTCGTCTCTCTGGCTTGGCTGCTCGCCCGTTCGCCGGTGATTCTGCCCATCCCCGGCACCAGCAACGTGAAACATCTCGAAGAGAACGCGAGCGCCGCGGCCTTCCGCCTCACCGACGAGGAATTCGCCGAGCTCGCGGCCGTCGTGCCGAAGCCTTACTGGCTGCGCGCCTGAGCACATTCGCGCCTGCTCATACAGCAAGCCAGAGGGGCGGGGTTAGCGATGCGCTTCGAGATACTCCTGCACCGTTTTTGTGAGCGGCTCAAGATCGAGAACGATCGTATCCCAGGCGATCTGAAGATCGATTTGAAAATAGTCATGGATGGCGCGATCGCGGAAGCCAGCAATCTCTTTCCAGGGGATGTCAATTGAAGCCCGCGCCGGTGCGGAGACTCTTTTCGCAAATTCGCCGATGAGTGCAAGTTGCAGGATTACCGCGCTCTGCGTTTTTCGATCTTTCAGGAAGGCCGCATTATCCATGCCGGCGACGAATTCACGGATCTTCTCAGCGGCGTCGAGAATCTGCGCAAGGTAGACG
This sequence comes from Acidobacteriaceae bacterium, assembly GCA_003165005.1. GTDB lineage: Bacteria > Acidobacteriota > Terriglobia > Terriglobales > Acidobacteriaceae > Telmatobacter. Next base: position 11,393 of record PLSB01000228.1, read on the forward strand.
CGGTCATCCTTCATAAATGGTGGCCAGGTCGCGCGCGACATGCGGCTGGACGTACTTGTTCAGGCTCTGCTCTGTGACGACGTCGACCTTCCTTCGTAGCGACGTTTCCAGGCTCTCGACAAGCTTCATATAGCCGACCATCCCGGTTGGACGGCCCAAGCGCACCAGAATATCCACGTCGCTCTCCGGACTGTCTTCCCCGCGCGCGACGCTTCCGAACACAGCGGCATAAGTTACGCCGAACTGCGCAAATACAGGCGTTGTCCTGCGCTTGATTTCCTCGATGGTCATGCCTCAGTTATACCCCCGCACCGTGAAAAATCAAAAACCGCGCCGTGGTGCCCAAGCCTTACTGGCTGCGCGCTTGACCGGCGGCACGTAATGAAATCGAACCAGAAAGATCTTCTCGCCGCGGCCGTGCCTGGCCACTTTCAGCAGATCGAGGACGCCGAGAAACCCCGACGCGCGCGCCAGCTCCGGCGTGATGTCGGGAAATCCGATCGGCTCAATGGAGTCGACCTCGATTTCGCCTTCCTCCATCCGGTAGCGCCCGCCGGCTTTCACATGGGGCCACATCCAGATGCGCACGCTGCGCGTGATTTCCCCGCGCCGGACGCCATCCCGCAGCCGCTTGGCAAACATCATGCAGTGAGTTTACTGGGGTCGCGCTGTTAAACTGTCCCCTTCAACTGTTATTGCGTCTCGATAAGGAAACCTATGCTGCTCGAAACCCTTCGCGAACAAGTCCTCCACGCCAACCGGGAGATCGCCCGCCGCGGCCTCGCGCCCCACACCTTCGGCAACGCCAGCGGCATCGACCGCTCGAGCGCGAAACCCCTCGTCGTCATCAAGCCGAGCGGCCTCGACTACGCCACCATGACCCCCGCCGACCTCGTCGTTACCGATCTCGACGGCAACATCGTCGAGGGTTGGCTGCGCCCGTCGAGCGACCTCGACACGCACACGCTCCTTTATCGCGAATTTCCCGAGATCGGCGGCATCGTTCACACCCACTCCGAGTTCGCGACCTCGTGGGCGCAAGCCGGCCGCGCCATCCCCTGCCTCGGCACCACCCACGCCGACTACTTCTACGGCCCCGTTCCCGTCACCGCGCCACTCACCGCCGAAGAGGTCTCTGAAGCCTACGTACGGAACACCGGGGCCGTCATTATTCGGCTCTTTCGCTCGCAAAATCTCGACCCCGTCGCCGTCCCCGGCGTGCTGGTGGCCGGCCACGCTCCCTTTACCTGGGGCAAAACTCCCGCCGAAGCCGTCGAGCACGCCGACCTCCTCGAGTACATTGCCCGTTTGGCCTTTCGCAGCGTGCTGCTCGGGGCTCCCGAGGCCGGCATTCCGCCCTACGTGAAGGAACACCATTACCTGCGCAAGCACGGTCCCAATGCGGACTACGGCCAGCGCTGAGCCGGCATTGTTGCCTCAACCCGGCTCGGAATTCCGTCGCGTCTCCTTGCGCACGCCTCGTTCTGGATGACAAGTTCAGATCGAAGTCAGAGGAACTCGCTTCCCAAATCTCTCGTTTTCAACCAAGGAGGCACAAAAATCTGTTGCAAACTGCTGCGGATGAACGAACTACCATTTATCATAGGTTCATCTCTTTCTCGGGAGGTTACTTCCCGATTTCTCAATCTTGCCAGGTGATTTAACGCACATTTTGCTGACTTTTCCCGGAACTTGAAGTCCATATCATGCGTAATTTCAGACAATTGGCGACCGGCCGCCGGGGTGTCGGCGCTCCTCCTCCAGTGGCAACTCACGTGCATGTGCTCATAGCGTAGGAAACCTCCCTCTTATGGACAAGAGCCTCCTCAACCGCGTGCAGGTTACATTGATGGCGCTGGCGACGGCGGCTTTATTCGTGCTTGCTGTCTTCAATCTCCTTCAAGAGCGTGAGTTCCAGCAGCCCACCGACGGCGTGTGGTGGCACGAGGCGCGCGGAGGGCTGGTCGCCGACCGTGTGCTGCCCGCTTCGCCCGGCCAGCAGGCCTTCATCCAGGCCCACGATCTTCTGTCCGCGGTCAATGACGTTCCCGTCGCCTCAGTCGCCGATCTCGAGCGTGCCCTTTACCGCACCGGCCCTTACGTACAGCTCCGCTACAGCATCACCCGCGATGGCATTCCTCTCGACACGCCGGTGCAAGTCATTCCCGTGCCCGCCGACCACAGCCTGCAACTCGGTCTGCGCATCATCGGCCTCATCTATCTCGTCATCGGCTTCTACGTCCTTTTCCGCCGCTGGGGCGCGCCCCGCGCCACGCATTTTTATCTCTTCTGCCTGGTCTCGTTCGCCTTCTACGCTCTCCATTACACCGCGGCGTTCGATCTGCTGGACTGGACCGTCTTCTGGACCAACGTCGTTGCCGAAGCCCTGCAGCCGGCGCTCTTTCTCCACTTCGCCCTCAGTTTCCCTGAGGAGCGCCTCAAGTACCTTCGCCGCCGCTGGCTTTTGCCGGTGGTTTACGCGCCCGGCGCCGCGCTGCTGGGGTTGTGGCTCTGGTCCATCGCCACGCGCGCGGCCACCAAGCTGCTGCTCGACCGCCTGAATCAGATCGCCACCGGCTACGACGCTGTGTTTTACATCCTGGCCGCGTTGCTCTTCATGCGCAGCTACAGCCGCGCCACCACGCCGCTCCTGCGCCAGCAGTTGAAGTGGGTCACGCGCGGAACCCTGCTCGCGGTGCTGCCCTTCACCTTCTTTTACGCGGTTCCCTTTCTGCTCCAGCTCAATCCGCCGCACCTGCTCACGAATCTCGCCGGCCTGTCGCTGGTGTTTTTGCCGCTCACGTTCGCCTGGGCCATCGTGCGTTACCGGTTGATGGACACGGATCTGATCTTCAAGCGCGGCGTGGCCTACACGCTGTCGGTAGCCCTCATTGGCGGCGGCTATTTCGGCATCATCGCCCTCATCGCCCTCGTGGTTCACCAGCGCCTGCCCGAGGCCATGCGCGAGTGGGCGCTGGTCATCGCCATTCTGGTGACGGCTGCGGTCTTCGATCCCCTCAAGCGCCACATCCAGGGCTGGGTCGACCGCGCCTACGATCGCCATCGCTACGACTACCGCAAGGCCCTGGTCGAGTTCGGCCGCGGCCTCAGCTCCGAGACCGACTTGCAGGCGCTGCTCCACGCCATCGTGGAGCAATTGCCGCACACCCTTCTCGTGGCCCGCGTGGCTATCTTCCTGGCCGGCGAATCGGGCGACCTGCGCCTCGCTGCTTCGCATGGGTTGACCGAGGATCTCGTCCAAAACCATAAGGGCGAGGAGCCCCTTGATCTCGGCTTCCTCCACTTCGATCGCGCCGCGGATCACTCGCACATCTTTTTTGAGAACGCCCAGCAGGTTCTGCATCTGCCCGCCGCCGAGCAGCGCACCGCGGCCCTCCTCGATCTCAACTACTATCTGCCCTGCCGCGTGGCCGAGTCGCCCTCCAGCGTTGGCAACGGCAAGGCGCTCCGCGATTCCAGTTCCCGCATCTTCGCGCCGCCGCAGAACGGCGCCGGCCGCACCATCGCCGTCATCGGCCTCGGCCGCACCCTGGGCGGCGACTTCCTCTCCAGCGAAGACGTCGAGCTGCTCGAATCTCTCGCNNGTCGAGTCCATCAACGTGGGCATCTTCGCCCTCGATCTCGACGACCGCATCGAGAGCTGGAACGCGCAGATGGAGGCCATGTATGCGCTTAGCCGCGGCGAAGCTATCGGCCAGGCACTTCGTGCCGTATTTCCTTTCGAGTTCATTGAGGCGTTAGAGGGCTTCCGCGGCGAGCAGGGAGTGCATCACCTTTACAAGTTCCTCCTGACCACGCGCGCCGGCGAGCAGCGCCAGGCCAACATCGCCGTCGCGCCGCTCCTCTCGCGCGACTTCGTTCCCGTCGGCCGCATCGTCCTCGTTGACGACATCACGGAGCGCGTGGCTCTTGAGAATCAGTTGGCCCAGTCCGACAAGCTCAGCTCCATTGGCCTGCTGGCCGCGGGCGTCGCCCACGAAATCAACACCCCGCTCGCCGTCATCTCCTCTTACGCGCAGATGCTCTCCAAGCAGTTGCGCGCAGAGGCGCGCGGCGATGCGCGGCTGGGGCCCATCCTCGACAAGATCACGCAGCAGAGCTTCCGCGCCGCCGAAATCGCCAACGGTTTGCTGAACTTCTCGCGCACCTCAACCACAGAATTTCGTTCCACCGACCTGAATCAAGTCATTCGCGACACCCTCTCGCTGCTCGAACATCAGTTCAAGACGGCGCAGATTCTCGTCGATCTCGATCTTGCCGGCGAGCTGCCGCCCATCAACGGCAACCCCGGCAAACTGCAGCAGGTCTTCCTCAACCTGCTGCTCAACGCCAAAGAGGCCATGCCCGGCGGCGGACGTGTGCGCGTGGCCACGTTCGTGAACGGCCATGTGGAGGCCATCGTTGCCGACTCCGGCTCCGGCATTTCCCCGGAGCACCTCAAACGCATCTACGATCCCTTCTTCACCACCAAGAATGTGCCCGGCTTCAAGCGCGGCACCGGCCTGGGCCTCGCTGTCAGCTACGGCATCATTCAGGAGCACGCCGGAAAGATTCATGTGGAAAGCGCAATAGGCGCTGGCACCACCTTTCACCTTGAGTTTCCCTTGTTGAGGAATTCTGTTCATGCCTGAGCACGGTACCGAGGAAGATCTGACCTTGAGCGCATCCGGCTCCGCTGCGGCCGGTAACGGCAACTTTCCCGCCGCCACCATCCTGGTGGTCGACGACGAGGCCGGCATTCGCGATTCGCTGGAGGTGCTTCTCGGCCTTGAGGACTACGTGGTCAGAACCGCCGCCAACGGCGAGGAGGGACTCGACCTCCTCGATCGCGAGAGCTTCGATCTCGTCCTGCTCGATCTCGCATTGCCCGGCCAGAGCGGCATCGAGCTTCTGCCGCAATTCAAGGAGCGCCAGCCCGATCTGCCCATCATCATGATCACGGCCTACGGCACCGTGGACAACGTCGTCGAGGCCATTCGCGCCGGCGCGGAAAACTTCGTTCAAAAACCCTGGGACAACGAGAAGCTGCTGNNCTGGCCGACATCCGCTCCGCCGTCGCCCGCCGCCGCGCCGAGGAAGAAAACGTCCAGCTCAAGCGCACCCTCAAGCAGCGCTACAACTTCTTTAACATCGTGGGCAAAAGCGAGTCCATGCTGAAGGTCTTCGATCTGGTGGCGCAGGTCGCGCCCAGCCGGTCGACGGTTCTGATTCAGGGCGAAAGCGGCACCGGCAAGGAGGTCATCGCCAAGGCCATCCACGCCAACTCCCCGCGTCACGACAAGCCCTTCGTCCCCATCAACACCGGCGCCATGCCGTCCGAGCTGCTCGAGTCCACGCTCTTCGGCCATGTGAAAGGCGCGTTCACTTCCGCGGTCGCCTCCAAGAAGGGCCTCTTCGAGGTCGCCAACGGCGGCACGCTCTTCCTCGACGAGATCGTCACCATGGGCCTCGACACGCAGGCCAAGATTCTGCGTGTCCTGCAGGACAAGCGCTTCATGCACCTCGGCGGCATTCAGGAGATCCAGGTGGACGTGCGCATCCTTGCCGCCACCAACGTCGATCTGCGCCAGGCAGTGCGCGATGGCCGCTTCCGCGAAGATCTTTTCTACCGCCTCAACGTCATCACCCTTGACCTGCCGCCGCTGCGCGCCCGCCGCG
>PLSB01000196.1 GCA_003165005.1 Acidobacteriaceae bacterium
GCACACCGCTGAACGGAGTCCTCGATCTAAGCTGGGCCGATCAACTCGGCATCCCCCGTCTCTGTTGACCTCAACTCCTTGAACCGCCGGATGCGGACCCGCATGTCCGGTGGTGTGGCAGGGGAGAGCGGTCTGCCGCTCCCCCTATGCCGATCTTTGCCCATTTTCCGGTTCCGTCACGGCCATGAGAGCGTGAATCGCCGCGATCTCTCCATGCGTCTACGGGGCGGTGGCTTTGCGCCGCTCCAAAGCCGTTTCCCCTGTGACAAAATAAGAACATCCGCGACCTCTTGGAGGGAATCGGGAATGCGATGCCGGCAGGCCAACCTCGTCAGTCTTGGAGCCGTTGTTTTCGGCCTTCTGGCTCAGCTTTTGTCTCCTGCGCAGGCGCAGCCGCGGCCCCAGAATGCAAACGCAGATGGCTCTTCTCTTCAGAGCCTCTACGATGCCGCCCTGCGTTTCCAGAAGGCGGGCGATCTGGATGGCGCCGCGGGGCAATACCGCGCGTTTCTTGCTGCCGCCCTTGAGGAAGTTGCCAATGGCCGATCCTGGACTGGAGATTCCGCCAAAGCCTCTTCGCTCTTCGAGGAAGCATTGGCGCTGACTCCCGCGTCACCATCCCTCGAACTGGATTACGCCAGAGCTGCATCGCGAGCCGGAGACTTCGATCATGCGGAGACGCTGGCCAGAGGGCTTCTGAATCAGGACGCGCTCGATCCCAGCCTGCAGGCGCAGGCCCACGAGGTTCTGGGGCTCACGCTGCGCAGAATGTTCCGCGACCAGGATGCCAGGAAAGAGCTGGAAGCGGCAGTCGCGCTCGATCCCAATTTCACCAACCAATATGAACTCGCCGCGGTATGTCTGAGTATTGACGAAGAGAAATGCGCGGTACAGGCATTCGATTGGATCCAGGCGTCGAGTGCGGATACACCGGCGCTCCATATGACGATCGGACTGGCCTACGGGCATTCGGATTTTACATCGCGGGCCGTCGCGGAATTCAAGAGAGTCATCGCCGAAGATCCCCGCTACCCTGAAGCGCACTATTGCGTGGCAGCGGCCCTGCTGGCCGTTGGCGAAGATGAGAAGACGCTCGTGGAGGCTGAGGGCGAACTCAAGCAGGACCTCGCCATCTCGCCCAACGACTTCCTGGCCTATGCCGCACTGGGTAAGATCGCTGTGAGTTATCACCGGTACGCCGAGGCCGAGGGCTACCTGAAGCGAGCCATCGCGCTGAACGCCAAGAACCCCGATGCTTTTCTCTACATGGGGCAGATGGATTACGAGACCAACCGCCTAAGCGAGGCAGAGACCAACCTGCGCAAGGTAATTCAGCTTACCACCGACATTTCGCGCAACCATTATCAGATCCAGAAGGCGCACTTTCTGCTGGGGCGGATCCTGATGCAGCAGCACCGGGAAACCGAAGCGCACACGGAGATGCAGATCGCGCACACCTTCAACGACAAGGCGCTCAACGCGGACAAGAACAAGCTGGCCGCGATGCTGCCGGACAACGGCGCGGGGACTGGCAGCTCCGATGCGACGGCTGGGCTTTCGCCGGCGTCCGCAGGGCAATCCGCCGATCCCGAGGCGACCAGAAAACAGAAGGCGCTCGAGGCCGAGCTCACGCCGCCCATTGCCGACAGCTACAACAACCTGGGCGCGATCGCGGCGTCCCAAGAGAAATATTCTGAAGCCCTCAAATATTTCCAGCATGCGCGCGCCTGGCGGCCTGCGCTCGAGGGACTGGATTTGAACCTGGGCCGGGCCGCGTTCATGGCCGCCGATTTTGCGGAGGCGATTCCGCCCCTCACGCGCTATCTGCGCGCGCACCCGCAGGACGCGGGGTATCGCGGTCCCCTGGCCATGAGCCAATTCATGACCCACAATTACAGCGCGTGTCTCGCAGCGCTCAAGGGCGCGGGTGAGAGCGTGACATCCATTCCGCAGATGCAGTTTATCTACGCGGAATCGCTGGTGAAGACGGGCCAGGTGCAGTCAGGTCTCGCGCACCTCGAATCCCTGGAGAAGGCGGATCCCAGCGTTGCCGAAGTGCATCGCGGCATCGGGGAAGTGTATGCGCTTCGCCGCGATTGGCCGGATGCCTTCCGGGAACTGAACCAGGCCATCGCCCTGAAGGCGGACGATGGGGAGTCGCATTACGACCTGGGCCAAGCCAATCTCGAAACCGGCGACACCACGGCGGCGATCGGGGAACTGGAAGCGGCCGTGCGACTCATGCCAACCGAGGCGCGCTTTCATCAGGAGCTGGCCGTGGCCTACGAACGCGACTTCAGGCCCGCGGACGCGGAAAAAGAACGTCAGGCAGCGCAGCAGCTCCAGGGCGCGCAAGCGCCAGCCCCAAAAACCGCACCCCCTGTCGCGAAGACTCCCAGCCGATGAAGCCATTGCCCGCGATCAGTGCGCGGCTGTGACCGCTGGTTTCTTAAGCTGCGGCCGGATCTGATCGGCGGGGACAATTCCGTGGCCTTCTAAGACCGCATAAAACTGGTCTGCTGCCAGGCTGCCGATGCGATCCACGGTTCCGGAAGGCCAGCGAATCTCGACGCTGTCGATTTTGCTGGCCGAGCCAAGGCCGAAATGCACGCGCAGATCGTTTTGCGAAAGATAGCTTCCGCCGCTGTGAACCTCATCGGTCTGGGTCATTCCTCCGGCAACGATCTTCACCCGCGCATTCAGCGCCAGGCGGTTGCTCTTGGCGCCGGCCAGCTCGAAACTCACCCAATGGCGTCCCGGTATTCCATGATTCCTTAAAATCATGGGGCTGCCATCCAGGTCTTCGATCACCACATCCATGTTGCCGTCGTTGAACAGGTCGGCGACGGCCAGACCGCGTCCCACGCGCTTTTCTTCGAGCGCGGGGCCGGCCTGCTCGCTGGCGTCGCAGAAATTTCCGTTGCCCAGATTCATGCTGAGCAGCGTCGGCTGCCGGTATCCCGGATCGGAGGGGATCATGTCCACCTGCGGATAGACATGGCCATTGGCCGCGATGAGATCGAGCCAGCCGTCATTGTCCAGATCGACAAAGGCGGTTCCCCATTTCACCCAGGGCAGCGCCGCCATCGCCAGGCCGGAAGGAAACGATACCTCGGTGAAATTCCAATCGCCATCGTTGCGGTAGAGATCGGGGTTTTCGTTTTCAAAGTTGTTGATATACAGGGACGGACGCCCGGTGTGGTTATAGTCGCCCACCGCGATGCCCATCGATGCCTGTTCCGAGCCGTCGTTGCTCAGCGCGGTTCCGGACTCGTACCCGATCTCTTCGAACTTTCCATTGCCCAGGTTCTTGTAAAGGTACTTCGGAGTGGAATCGTTGGTGATGTAGATATCGGGACGGCCGGTGTTATTGAAGTCGGCCCAGATGACGCCCAGGCCATAGTAACCGTTTGGGTCGTCCACCCCCGCCTGCTTGGAGATATCGGTAAAGGTCCCATCACCGTTGTTATGGAAGAGAGCGTCGCCGGCGCCCTTCAATCCGCGCGGACCGCACTGCACATCGACGCCGCGATACTTGCAATACGATGTGCTGCCGAATTGCGGAAGGTCATTGAGGTGAAAATCCACATAGTTGGCCACCATCAGGTCGACGCGGCCGTCGCCGTCGTATTCGCCGAAGGCCGCGCCCGCCGACCAGCGCCCATCGGCCACGCCGGCCTTCGCCGTCACGTCCGTAAACGTGCCGTCGCCGTTGTTGTGGTAAAGAATATTTCCGCCCATGCAGGTGATGTAGAGATCGGGCCAGCCGTCGTTGTCGTAGTCGCCGACCGCTCCGCCCATCGCCAGGCAAGGTTTGGTCAGCCCGGCGGCCTTGGTCACGTCGGTGAAGGTCCCGTCGCGATTATTGCGATAAAGCGCTCCCATCGCGGTCTTGCCGTCCAGCGCCTGGTCGATCGTCGGCGCATTCGTGAAATAGATGTCGGGCCAGCCGTCGCGATCGTAGTCGAAGACGATCACGCCGCCGCTCATGGACTCGAAGATGTACTTCTTGTCCGGAGAAGACGCGTGCTGGAAAGTAACGCCGGATTTCGCGGTGATGTCTTCGAGTTGCGGAATCGGGCGATTCACGCACTTCGCGGATTTGGCGCCCGGCGGAGGCGGAGCCGTCAGGGGATGGCCCATGCCTTGCGCGTGCATCGTGCCGCTCGCCAAAGCGAGAAGGACAACGGCGCTGGCGAGTTTCAAAAGCGAGCGAACCTGCATCGTCGGGAGTCTCCTCAAATTGCATTCACGCGCGAGTACCGGCAGTTCTTGCCGTTCCTCGCGCGGCTGAAAAACACGCCGGAGCTTCCCGCGAAGCAAGCGCGGAAAGGACGAAGATTCTGAGTGCTTTTCCGCAAAGGAGTTGCCATTGCGTGCGAAATCAATCGCATTTACAGGCGTTTCCAGCTTATCACTTAGAGGTATTCCATCCTCCCGGTTTTGCGATTTCCCGGCTATTCACACGTGTTCTGCCGGCCTTCTCGGTTCGCTGTTCTACTGCTTGCTCAGGTCGATGGACTCGTATTCGTGACGGGCGATGCCGGCGCGAATCTGCGCGGGCGTCCAGCCGGCCTTGGTCTTCGAATACGCGTAGAAGCCTTCCGCAGCACAGACGTCGCACTCGGTCGAATGCGTGTTTTCGTAGCAACTGTGCAGGCTGGTGTGGCCCAGGGAGCGGTCGCAGCGGCAGTTGCACGGCAACTGATAAATCACGCCGGGAATCTGCGCGGCCAACTGGTAGGCGCGCACCTGCCAGTGATAGCGGAAGTTCGGGCCCGTAAGCTGAGCGCCGTGCAGGATGGGGGGAAGGGAATGAATGTTGAGCGGGGCCGAGGGATGATACGCCGGAACGTCTTCAGCCGGGTTGGACCACTGCGCATAACTGGCGGCGGTGAGCGCGAAAACGGCCAGGCCCAACGCCCAGCGGATTCGAATCGGATGCTTCATGAATCGCCTCATCCCTATAGTACGGGAAACGCCGCTCCCGTGCAGGCGCCCGCCCCGGGCGCCATGGTCCCGCCCGGCGCGAGAATCGTTGTGCGCTGCGAGTGCTGAATGCGCTAAGCTCACCACGTGGCGGATTTTTCCTGGCATCTTTTCGATAACGGCGGCACGCAGGGCACGACCGGCTCAGAGGAAGGGAAGATCGTGCGCGACGAAGAGCATTTCCTTGGCGCGCGCATCTCGCTTGAGCGCGACTGCCGCGTTGCGCCCTTCGCAATCACCTGCGGCATCTACGGCTGGATGTTGCACACGCGCTTCTTCAGCTCCCAGGAAGATGCCGAGACTCAATATGAAGCCATGAAGGACACTCTCGCCGCGCTGCTTGAAGCGGCAGACAAAACCGCGGAGATCGACGGCGGCCGGAAGGTTCTGATGGAGGGCGTCAGCTCGTTCGTCGAGATGTTCCCGTAGTTCCGTGCGCCGAGAATCCCGATTGCAGCGAACTGCCCGCCTCCGCCATCTACAATCAAACCCAAGATGATCTGGAACGATCTCATCGCGGAAATGGCCGCCATCGGCTCCGCCGGCAGCTCGAACGCGCCTCTTACCGGAATTGAATATGATTCGCGGCGGGTGCGGCCCGGCGCCGTTTTTGTCGCCATGAAAGGCGGCTCGACCGACGGCAATCGCTATGTCGAGAAAGCCCTCGTCGCGGGCGCGCTCGGTGTTATCACTGATTCCGCCCAGGCCTTCGACCGCCTCACTGTTTACGAACCCGGCCTGCCCATCCTCCACGTCGAGCACGGCCGCCGCGCCCTCGCCGAGGCATCCGCCGCGTTCTTCCGCCATCCCGAGCGCGCGCTTGCCTCCACCGGCATCACCGGCACCAACGGCAAAACCACCACGGCCTTCCTCATCGAAGCTCTTCTCAACGCCGCCGCCCGCACCACGGTTCTCATCGGGACGATTGAATCTCACGTTGCGGGCGAAGTGCGGCCCTCCATCCATACCACCCCCGAGTCGCGCGACGTCTTCGAGCTGATGGCCGAGGGCAAGTCGCAGGGCGCCAGCGAACTCATCACCGAAGTCTCGAGCCACGCCCTCGACCAGGGACGCATGATCGGCATCCCCTTCGACGTCGCCGTCTTCACCAATCTCACGCGCGACCACCTCGACTATCACCAAACCATGGAGAACTACTTCGCGGCCAAGCGCCTGCTCTTCGACGGCACGGTGTATCCGGCGCCGCGCGTCGCCGTCCTCAACGCGCACGACCCGCGCTCGGAAGCACTCGCGGCAGCCGCACGCAAGGCCGGCGCGGAGGTCCGGACTTACGGAATCGAAAAGGGCGATTGGCGCGCCTCAAGCTTCCATCTCACGCCATCCGGCGCGACCATCGAGCTCGAAACTCCCGCCGGAGCCGCATGCCTCAGCTCACGTCTCGCCGGCGAAGTGAACCTTCTCAATCTGCTCGCCGCCTTCACCGCCGCGCACGCGCGCGGCGTCGCGTTCTCGCATCTCGCCGCCGCGGTTCCCACGCTGCGGCCCGTTCCCGGCCGCTTCCAGCCCATTGCCGCGGGTCAGCCTTTCACCGTGATCGTCGACTACGCGCACACCGACGACGCCTTGCGCAACCTCACCGCGCTCGCCCGCCAGATGACGGCGGGCGCGCGCGTCATCACGCTCTTCGGCTGCGGCGGCGACCGCGACCGCACCAAGCGCCCCAAAATGGGCCAGGCCGCCGGCGAAGGCAGCGATTTCGTCGTCGCCACCAGCGACAATCCGCGTTCCGAGGACCCGGCGGCGATTCTCTCCGAGATCGAACCCGGATTGCAGTCCACGGGCGTGCCCTACACGGTGGAAGTGGATCGCGCGGCGGCCATTCGTCTTGCGCTCGAGGCCGCGCAGCCCGGCGATGTGGTTCTGCTGGCAGGCAAGGGCCACGAGAAGGAGCAAATCCTCGCCGGCCGCACGGTTCCCTTCGACGACGCCGAAATTGCACTTTCCATCCTGCGCGAATTGGGCTATGGTGGAGGGCAGTGAATCTCACACTGGCTGAAATAGCGATGAGCGCCGGAGCGGTGCTGGAAGCGCCGCCGAGCGTCGAGAACGAGGGCGCGCTCGTCGCATCCGGCTACTCCATCGACTCGCGCACTGTCGCGGTGGGCGAACTGTTCTTCGCGGTGCGCGGCGAGCGGCACGACGGCCATGACTTTGTGGCGGCCGCTTTCGAACGCGGCGCCGCGGCCGCCGTGGTATCGCGCGCGCGCGCCGCTGCGCTGCCCGACGCCGCTCTGGCTCGCCCGCTTCTCATCGCCGAAGATCCGCTCTTCGCGCTGCAGTTGCTGGCCGCGCATGTCCGCCGTCAGTGGGGTCGGCTGGTTTTGGCGATTACAGGCTCGGCGGGAAAAACCACCACCAAGGAAGCCGTGGCCGCGGCGCTGGGCGCAAAGTTCAACGTGCTCAAGTCGCAGGGCAATCTGAACAACGGTTTCGGCCTGCCCTTGCAGCTTCTGCGCCTTTCGCCGGAACACGAAATCGCCGTAGTCGAGATGGGCATGAATCACGCGGGCGAGATCGCCGCTCTGGCGCGCATCGCCGCGCCCGACTGGGGCGTGATCACCAACGTGGGCACGGCGCACATTGAAAACTTCAAGGAGGGCCAGGCCGGCATCGCGCGCGCAAAATTCGAGCTCGTGGAGGCGCTGCCCGCGAGCGGCGTCGTCTTCCTCAACTGCGACGACGCCTACGCCGCGCAATTCGGACGCGACTTTCAAGGCCGCGCGGTCTATTTCGGCAGCGGTCCCTGCGCCGATCCGCAGATCGTCTCCGTCGACGAGGATCTCCGCGGCCTGCACGTTCACTATCGCGCGGGAGAGCATGAAGGCAGCTTCACGCTGCACATGCTGGGCGCACACAACGCATTGAATGCCATCGCCGGACTCGCCGTGGCGCTCGAAGCGGGCGTCGATTCCGATGCCGCGGTGAAGGCCATCGCCGGGCTCAGAGCAGGCGACAAGCGCGGCCAGGCGATCGAAGTTGCCGGCGCAACCATTCTCAACGACTGCTATAACTCGAACCCTGAAGCGCTGCGCTCCATGATTCGCACGCTCGCCGCGCGGCCCGCCTCGGGGCGGCGCATCCTGGTGGCCGGCGAGATGCTGGAGATGGGCGAGCACGGCCCCGCGCTGCACGTCGCCTGCGGACGCGCCGCAGCCGAAGCCAGGCTCGATCTTGTCATCGCCGTCCAGGGCAACGCGGAACATCTAGCCACCGCCGCGTGTGCCGGCGGCGTGCCCGCCGTGTTTCTCCGCGACGCCGAAACCGCGGGCCAGTGGCTCGCGCAAAATCTCCGCGCCGGCGATGTGGTGCTGGTGAAAGGCTCGCGCGGCGTGCATCTCGAACGCGCCATCGAAGCCCTGCAACGCCACGGGGCGAATCCGATCGAAGAATAATTCGCGCCGCCGCGCAATCGGCCCTACATCTCAACGCGTTGCGCCAGCACCGCCGTGGCCCGCGCCAGCGTCATTCCCTCGATCAGAAAGACCTTGCTGCGAGACAATTCGCCGGAAACCAGTTTCACCGCGCTCTTCGGCACTGCGAAGGTCTCGGCCAGAAACGCGATCAACGTTGCATTGGCGCGGCCCTCGAGCGGCGGCGCCTGCACGGCAATCTTGAGCTGCGCCGCCGCGCCCTCGCCATAGATGCCGCCGATGGCCGTTCGCTTTGCACCCGGCCGCGCGCGCACGGCGAGCGTCACTCCGGACTGCGCCGCGCGCAGCATCAGTTCCGCTCCAATGCTGGCGAGGGCGGCGGCGTGCGCTTGCCGAAGAGCGCTGTGCCGACGCGGATGCGCGTCGCGCCCTCTTGAATAGCCAGCGCGAAATCGCCGCTCATGCCCATCGATAGCACGTCGAGTTGCAGATTTGGATGCGCCGCGGCCCAGCGATCGCGCAAGCTGCGCAAACCGCGGAAGCAGGCGCGCGTCACGTCGTCCGCCGCGCCCCACGGAGCAATCGTCATCATCCCGCGCACCTCGAGGTTTGGGAATGCGGGCAAGCGTTCAAGCAGTTGTGCGGCTTCCTCCGACTCCGGATCGAGGCCCGTCTTCGTGGCTTCGCCGCTGAGCTTGACCTCGACCAGCACCGGCAATTTCTTTTGGAACCTGCCGGCGGCTTCGTCCAACCGTTCGGCCAGGCGCAGCGAATCCAGCGTGTCGATGCCGTCAAAAAGCTCCGCCGCGCGCGCCGCTTTGTTCGATTGCAAATGCCCGATTAGGTGGAAGCGCAACTGATCGCGTCGAGCCCATGTCCCTTGCTCCGCCGCGAGCAAAACCTTGGTAGAGAATTCCTGAACGCGGCTCTCGCCGAAGAGCGTGAGCCCCAGCGCCGCGGCCTCGGCGATCGCCTCGAGTGGAAAAGTTTTGGAGACAGCCATCAATTCGACCTCGCTGCGCGCGCGTCCCGCTGCGCGGCAGGCCGCGGAGATCGCGCCCTCCAGCCGTTCGAGATTTTCAGCGAGCACCGTCAAGTTGCCCTCGCATTTGCGCGCCTTGCACGATCATGGCGCAACCTGGTCCGGACTGTGCGAATCTAAATGCACAATGTGGACTGTCGTTCTTCTCACCATCTCCAACATCTTCATGACCTTCGCCTGGTACGGGCACCTGCGTTTCCGGAATGAGGCGCTTTGGAAGGTGATCCTCGTCAGTTGGGCGATCGCCTTCTTTGAATACTGCTTCCAGGTTCCGGCTAACCGCATCGGCTACGGCCGCTTCACGCCGGTGCAGCTCAAGGTGATCCAGGAAGTTATCACGCTGGTGGTCTTCGGCGTCTTCGTCACATTCTACTTCGGCCAGCATTTGCGCTGGAACCACGCCGCCGCCGCGGCGTGCCTCGTGGCCGCGGTGTTCTTCGCGTTTCACACCTTCTGAATTTGTCCGGCAACTTTCTCAGTGCCCGCGCTCCTCGAGATACTTCTCGGCTTCAAGCGCGGCCATGCAGCCGGAGCCGGCCGCGGTGATGGCCTGGCGATAGCGGCGGTCCTGCACGTCGCCGCAGGCAAAGACGCCTGGCACAATCGCGCCGTTGCGCGTGGTGAACACTTGGTTCGTGGTCTTGATATAGCCCTCGCCGTCGAGATCGATCTGCCCGGCGAGCATCTTCGTATTCGGCTCATGGCCGATGCCCAGAAACATGCCGTTCACGTTGAGCACGCTGCGCTCGCCGTTGCTCACGTCGCGCAGGCGCAGGCCTTTCACTTCGTTTTCTTCCACGCCCAGCACCTCTTCGACCACGGTGTTGGTGCGCAGTTCGATCTTGGGATGCGCCGTGGCGCGCTCCAGCATGATCTTCGAGGCGCGGAAGGCGTCGCGCCGGTGCAGCAGCGTGATCTTGGATGCGAAGCGGCTGAGAAAAATCGCTTCTTCCATGGCGGAGTCGCCTCCGCCCACCACGGCAATCTCCTTGTCGCGGAAAAAGAAGCCGTCGCAGGTGGCGCAACTCGACACGCCGTGGCCGATCAGCTTCTGTTCGCTGGGCAGGCCCAGCCAGCGCGCGCTCGCGCCGGAAGCCACAATCAATGTGCGCGTGTGAATCTCGCCGATGGACGTGTGCAAGCGGATAGGATGAGCGTCTGCTTCCACGCGCGTCACATCGGCCTGCTCGTAGGTTGCGCCAAAGCGCGCCGCCTGCTTCTTCATGTTCTCGATCAGCTCCGGCCCCTGAATGCCCTCGGGCCAGCCGGGAAAATTCTCGACCAATGAAGTAATCGAGAGCTGGCCGCCGGGCTCGTGGCCCTCGAGCACCAACGGTTTCAACCCGGCGCGCGCGGTGTAGAGCGCGGCTGTCAATCCGGCGCAGCCGGAGCCAAGAATCACGGTATCGCGAGTTTCTGTCATAGGTAGTCCCGAGTCGATTGTAGCCGGAAGGGCGCGTTGCCCGCCGCGCATTGGAGCGCGCCCCGCGCCGATCTCTTCCCGCGCTTCATTCGATGCACCAGAGGACCCGCGAGACTCTTGCGCCATGCGCCAGGAAGATACACAGGTGACTTCTCCCGCTCCACCCCTCATGAGAGATTTCTCTCAGCTTTCGCCGCTTTGCATTAGTTCCATACATTCGCGCTGAGCGGTGTTGCGACAGTCTCCGGCACGCACAAATACAAGCGCAGCAGATCTCTCGACTTGCGCCCCGGTTGCAGGAACCAAGGTAATGTGTCGATGTTCGAGGGGTTTCGTGAGCCGATGAGGACTTCGTTCGGGAGATTCCGTGCCCATCTCAGCTCATGCGTCCGCGCACATCGCCTCACGCGATTGTGGTGTGTTCCGGAATCTTTCGTTTCGTCTCTTTGGCATTTTGTTCGTACTCGCGCCCTCGATCGCCGTTGCCGGCGGGCCCAAGTACATTGCCGGCACCGCGTACTTCAACGCCGCCGTCCTGGGCCAGCCGGTCGATTGGGCCGGAGGCCAGGTGAAGTACTACGTCGACCAGGGCCCGCTCTCGAGCACCGTCACGAATGCGCAAGCCACGGCGATGGTGGACGCGGCCGCCGCGTTGTGGAGCGCGGTTCCCACGGCCGGCGTCACGCTCACTGACGCGGGCGGGTTGAACGAGGACGTGAACGGGGCCGATATTCAAGTGAACTCCTCCGGCCAGATCACGGCGCCCTCCGACATCGCGCCCTCGGCCACCAACTATCCCATCGCCGTTGTCTACGACCAAGATGGCTCGGTGATCGACGCCGTTTTCGGCTCCGGAACGAGCCAGCCCGACGTCTGCCAGAACAACGCCGTCTACGTCTGGCTCGACAACATCAACACCGACGCCACCGCGGCCCACGGCGTCATCCTCCTCAACGGCCTGTGCGCCACCAATGCCGACATGATCGCGATGATGAGCTTCGAGCTGGAGCGCGCCTTCGGACGTATCCTCGGGCTCGACTCTTCGCAGGTGAATCCCCAGGCGCTCAGCGATGACGAAACCGGCGGCACGCTGGGCTGGCCGGTGATGCAGCCCGTGAGCGGCGCGTGCGGCTCGACCGGAGGCGCCTGCATTCCCGATCCCACGGTGCTGCGCTACGACGACATCGCCGCGCTCAATCGGCTCTATCCCATCACCGCCGCGAACCTCAAGAATTTTCCCGGCAAAGAGCTGACGGCGGCGAACACCATCTCCATTCAGGGCACGGTCAGCTTCCTCACCGGCTACGGCATGCAAGGCGTCAACTTAGTCGCGCGCCCGCTCGACGCGAACGGCAATCCGCTCTATCAATACACCGTCACCGCAGTCAGCGGCGCGCTTTTCAGCGGCAACCACGGCAATTCCGTCACCGGCTGGAACGACGCGAACGGCTACCCGCTGGCCAATTGGGGATCGAACGATCCCACGTTGCAGGGGTCTTTCGATTTGAGCGGCATTCCCTTGCCGCCCGGCGCGACCGCGGCCAATTACCAGGTTACCTTCGAGGTTATCGATTCGCTCTACATCCTTGAGAACTCCATCGGCCCCTACTCGCAGGGCCAGGTCGCGCCCTCGGGAACGCTCAACGCGATCTCGCTCCCCAATCTTTCCGCGGGCAGCTCGCAAACCCTCACCGTAATCGCGGCGAACTCCGCTGTCGGTGGATTCAACGACGCCATCGGCACGCAAGCCCAGCCCCGCGCCATGCCCGCCAGCGGCATGTGGTGCGGGCGGCTGAGCCAGGTAGGCCAGAGCGACTGGTTTCTTTTTCCCGTGCGCGGCAATCGCATCTTCACCGTGATCACGCAGGCGCTCGATGAAACCGGCGTGCCAACTGAAGCCAAGGCACTGCCCTCCCTCGGCGTGTGGGACGCATTCAAGCCCGTGGGATCGCCGGCTGTGGGCGCGGCGCCCGGACTCAACGGCGACGCCACCGGCGAAACCTGGCTGCGCGTGGCCACCAACGGCGACGACATTGTGCGCCTCGGCATTGCCGACCTGCGCGGCGACGGCCGGCCCGACTACGCCTACAACGGCTGGGTGCTCTACGCCGACACGGTCCAGCCCACGCGATTGCCCGCATCCGGCGGGCCCATCACGATCAACGGCATGGGCTTTCGCCTGGACGACACGGTCAAGGCCGGTGGACAGCAGGCCACCGTCACCAGCATCTCGCCCAACCAGATCACGGCCATCGTGCCTCCCGCCCAAGCGGGCGTCACCGGTTCGGTCGACGTCGAGGTCGACGATAGTCCCTCCTATTACGCGGCTGCGGTCATTCCCGGCGGCCTCAGCTACGATGCGGGCACGGCCGACGCGCTCAAGCTCGACACCGCGCCCGCCAACACGGTGCCCATGGGCGTGCCGCTGCCGTTCTCCGTCACGGCGCTGGCCTCCGATCTCACTCCCGCCGGCGGCGTCACCGTCATCTACACCGTCTCGAGCGGCACGGCCACACTGGGTTGCGGCCTCGCCGTCTGTTCGGTCGTGGCTACGGGCGACGGCCGCGCCACCATGAACGTGACCGCAAACAGCACCACCTTGTCCGTCGTCACCGCCGCGCTGACAAACGGTTCAACTGTGCAGGCGCAGTTCACCGGCGGAACGCCTCCCGTGCTCTCTTCGCTTTCGGCGCAGCTTTCGCTTGCCGCCGGCGCCACCTTCACCTGGACCGTCGAGGCGCTGGTACTCAACAGCGGCACGCCTGCCAGCGGCCAGACCGTAACCTGGCAAACTCCCACCTCCGGCATCGCCCTGCCCAGCCCGGCCTCGGTCTCGACCAACGCCTCCGGCATCGCCGCCGAAACTCTCACCGTGGGCCCGCTCACCGAGGGCCAAACTACCACCATCAAGGCTTGCCTCAACGGCACCGGCCAATGTGTTACCTTCACCGCATTCGGCGCGCGGCCGGAGTACGCGGCCCTCGAGGTTATCTCCGGCGCCAGCCAGAGCCTCGCCAACTCCGGCACGCCCAGCCAGATCGCCCTGCGCCTCATCGACATGGACGGCAACCCCATGGCCGGCGGCACGGTCTCGCTCTACCAGGCGCTCTACGCCTGGACCGCGCCCTGCGCGCCTCACGTGGTCTGCGCGCAGGGCGCGCTGCTCGGCACTGAAGCCTCCACAGCCACCTCGGCCGTCGACGGCTCGGTCGTCTTCGCTCCCGCGTCGCTGCCCGGCGTAGCCACCAACCTCGTAGGCCTGGCCGCCTCAGGCAACACCTCGACCGTCAACATCTCGATCGAGCAGCATTCGTGAGGCAGGGAACAAGGGAACGAGTCGAAGGATCTGCGGTTGTCTTTGCTCTTGCCTTTTGTGCGATCTGAATCGAAGGGCCTGCCCCTTGCTCCCGGCCCCGCAACAAGGGCACGGCTTCAGTCGTGCCGAAAAGCGCCCCTTCGTCTTTTAGAAATAAGGACCGCGCCAAAGCCGCGCTCCGTAATGCAAAGACAACTCCCGCCAGCTCATTGCCCGCGGCCTTCACCGGCGCAAAGATCGCCGCAAGCCGGCTCTCCCGTTCCCCATTTGCGGTCGATGAGCGCTTTGGCGATCATTCGCTCATTGACGAACCGCAGGAGATCGCAAGTCCGAGAGGTAACTGGCAGAAGCTCGCGCAGCTTGGCATGATCTACTCCGGCGGTTCGTCGCCCGACGCTGAGCATACGCCTGCTATTCTGAGGTGATCGAAGAAGGCGGGGAATTACAATTTCCTTCGGACGTCGTCGTCAAAGCCTGTCCGAATGGCCCGGGTCATGTGCACCGATGGAGACTCCGATGAAAATATTCGCTGCCGCATTTTGCGCCCTGAACATCGCAATGCTTTCCCCATCCGCGCTTCATCCACAACGAGCGACCGAACGGCCTGCATTTCGCGTTGAGATCCATCCCGCTGGGGACAAACGTCCAACCTGCACCGTCACAAATCTCAGCAGCAAACCGGTCTGGGCCGTGGTTTTGGAAATCTCTTCTTCCTCGCAACCGGCAAGGAAAGCAAAGAAGGTCTGGGACACACTCTTAGATAGCCAGCATCCCATCGAACCGGGCGCCAGCATTTCGCGACCGCTCTGGGAGTTTGCTTTCAGTCCTCAACCCGACCAGATCAAAGTGGTCGCAGCAGTCTGGACCGACGGCGAAACATGGGGTGCGCCCGCATCGGTGAACCTCGTCCTCAACAACCGCGTCCGGCTCGCTGCCGAATATGAAGATGCAGCCGGCATTTTGCAACAGGGCCTGAGCCAGAATTGGACTCGAGGCCAGTATCAGCAAGCTTTTCGCGATAAGCCAGATACCGGCGCCGTCTACACCGTCCGCACCGCGCTTTCTGCAACGCTACAAACCGCTCAGACACCCGAAGCCTTCACCCATACCATGCAATTCTTGCTAACGAATTTTCAGAAGTTATCGAAAGAGCTTCGTAAAGTGAAACCGATCTAGGCTCGGATCGCACCCATCGTTGACCGAGCGACGCTTCTGTTTTGGGAACTGACAGGGGCAAATCGTCCTCCGTGAGCCCGCGCTCGGCCCCGCTCAGAACGCCGAACCCATCCCTGAATCTCCGAAGAATAAAGACCGCGCCAAAGCCGCGCTCCGTAATGCAAAGACAACTCCCGCCAGCTCATTGCCCGCGGCCTTCACCGGCGCAAAGATCGCCACAAGCCGGCTCTCCCGTTCCCCATCCGCGGTCGCTGAGCGCCTTGGCGATGATGCACACATCGAGATTGTGCGGCGCGAACCTAAGAGATTGATGATCGGTGTTCTGTTTGTCGTGACCAAGCGCTCTTGCTGCTTCGCACTCGATGAGTTCTTGCCTTCAAAGGCTATAACACGCACACTCCAGCCGCTGAACTGAACAAAGGCTATTCCCATGCAAGAAGCAGCAGAGAGACGGACTCGTGTGGAAGGCTAGTGGTGATTTCCACCCCGCCTTGATGCACATCGAGCCACTGGGGCGAAGTGAGAGACTGCAACTGCCCGGCCGCTTGGAGGCGAGCGTAGTGTTCGGCATCGAGGTGCTGCATCGAGCCCATCGCCTGCCACGCGGCGTAGGCGTTGCTGTGACTTTCATCGATGCGGAAATTCTGGAGCAAGACACGTTGGATGCCGGTGGGAAGTCCTTGAACGGAAATAACCGTGGGCCTCGACGGCGCGGGGATATTGAGGTCACCGTAGTTCCAGAGGAGCACCGCGGCTGAGTGAGCATCGCGCGTCGCCAGCGCATCGACGTCAGAGGCTTGGCGAACGCCTGTGCTGATCAACGTATCGAGCGGGACAGCGCCAGTGCTGCTGATTCGGACGCGATTCCCGGACATGAGACCAAGCATTCGGAAGAGATTAAGAATCGGCTTATCGATACCGTTGCTTGCAAGCGATCGAAATCCCTCGAAGTAATCCTTATCTTCAAACTCAAACGACCAGCTAAGCATGGAGGCCAGATTGACGCCGTGGCGATCCTGGAGCTCAAAGAGGGCTTTGAGCGCCGCCGCCGTATAAGCGGGGTAGAGCGTGCCATTCCTGTAGTTGTTGGCAGGGTTCACTCGCGAAGAGCATGCAGCACACCCTTCGGGATCGGCCTCGCTCAGGATGATCGGCAAATGGCGGAATTGCGGAAAGGAGGCAATCAGCGCGAATCCGCGGTCGACGTCTGTCAGTTCGCTATTCAGCCCCATGGTGACGCCACCGTCCTGGAACGAAGGCGAACCTTTGGCATGGAACGAGATGAAGTCGAGCGGGACGAGGCCGCCGGTTGAAGCATTCGGTCCAGACTGCACATGATGGAGAAAGTTGTTCAAAAAGACATACGCCCTTTCGTCTCTTGGGCCGGTTGTCGCCGGACCGCCCACGCGCGCGCCCGGTAAGGCCGCACG
>PLSB01000150.1 GCA_003165005.1 Acidobacteriaceae bacterium
GGTCATTAGCCGGACAGTAGTGATTTCTTGAAAAGTGCGTGGTTTTCGGCATGAGTGAACTCATGCCCTGATACAAGACGGGTGAGGTTCGCGCTTTTTCGGCAATGGTTCTTACGCCCGCTGATGCGGGCTGAGGTGCGTGACCGCTCTGTTGTCCCCAGTCTTGCGACTGGGGCTAGCGTATGTGGCCCGCTTTGCGGGCTTGCGGGGCGTGAACAAGGGAGCGAGCCACCCCAGCGAGCACACACCGCTCGCCGGGGGCCCCGGCAGGGAGCAAGGTTGGGGCGCGGCTTCGCCGCGCTCTTCGTTTTTCTTCTGGTGCGGCGAGGTTTCGGCGCGGCTGAAAGCCGCGCCCTGAGACAACACCAGCGAAGCCCGAGGCGCCACCGCAGCCTCCTGCCCCGAAGCCAAGACGCGCGCAAGCTGACCCCTGTTCCCTGTTCCCTGACCCCTGGTCTCTGTCCCCTGGTCTCTGACCCCTGGCCCCTGCTCCCTGTTCCCTGTTCCCTGTTCCCTGACCCCTGACCCCTGGCCCCTGCTCCCTGTTCACTGTTCCCTGCTCCCTGGCCCCTGTTCCCTGTTCCCTGTTCTCTGATCTCTGATCTCTGATCTCTGACCCCTGCTTTGACTCCCGAAATCGCGTCAAAACCCGCATTTTCCCGCCATCGAAGGTGGGTTCCGATGCAGGGCAAACGCACCATGATTTTTGACGTGAAGGTTGGCCCAGAATAGGATAGGTCCGGCCTTTAGCCCGGACATCAAAGGTCGTTTTTTGATTTTCGAGTGCGCTCAGCGCGCCAAAAGGATCGAGAAACAAGATTGCTGGGGTGAAGAATGCCGGTGCCGAAGCCCCAGCCTGCCTTCGTTGATGCTA
Source organism: Acidobacteriaceae bacterium (assembly GCA_003165005.1). GTDB lineage: Bacteria > Acidobacteriota > Terriglobia > Terriglobales > Acidobacteriaceae > Telmatobacter. Next base: position 875 of record PLSB01000150.1, read on the forward strand.
TGGTGCGTTTGCCCTGGGTTCCGATGCGCTTTTTGGGAAATTCTGAACAAACCCTCGCTCGAAAAAGGTCAATCTCCTGGTTCGAGTTGCCCCCGAAATGCGCAATTTCGCGGTATTTGCCTCAAAGAATCGCAACCTCCCAAGCGGCCATTTGCGGGGCAAATGGCACCACTCAAGCCAACATTTGACCCGCTCAAAGCACCGCTCAAACAAACATTTGCACTGATTCCATGGGACTTCCGCGACGCCCCGCCCGGGGCACAAAGACCGAGGAGAAAATCACCGGCTCCCGGCGATCCTTGGCGCGGGGAGGGTTCGCGCGGGGTTTGGTCGCGGCTGCGCCGCGGACTTCATTCCTTGAAAAATGAGCGGGCGGGTTGATGAGGCGGATGAGAACTTCGGTCGCTTGCGCTCCGGTGCGAGTCTCAAAGACTGCCCCGCGAGACGAGATGGGCTAGAACGAACTTCTCTAAACCGGACGAAGGAACTTTAAGCTGCTGGGGACGACTCCGAGATCGGGGCGGCGGCCCGTTTGCACATTTCGGTCCACTCGGTCGCTCAGGATGGCAGCCAGGATCGTTGTACGAAGTCTTGGGTACAACGACCCTGAAACCGCCTATAAAACCGCGCCGCTCCTTCGCCCTACTGGACAAACGTGGTGATGCTCCCCGCGGGAAGCGTGTAGTAGAACTGTCCGCCCGCCACTGTGACCGCCGGCTCTGTCACCAACCCGGCAGCGGAATTGCTCTGGGTTGGCGTCATCGAGGAAATCTTCGTGGGGGCGTCGCTCAACGTGAAGTTAATGTTCTGCGCGGTCGCGGTGGTGTTGATGGCCACGATCACGTAGTGCTGGGTGCCGCTCACGGTTCCTGTGTAGGCCGAAACATAGACACCAGCGACCGGGGTTGCGGTCGCCGATGCGCGTTTATAGCCCGGCTGGATGAACTTCGAGTACTGGCCCATGATCTCGCCCATCGGCTGCAAAGTCCCGGCGAAGTCGACAAAGCCGCAGGTGCCCGCGTTGGTCGCACAACTGCCGATGGCGCCGCCCCACATTCCCCACCAGACATAAGCGTTATATTGGCCGTTGACCAGGGAGTTATGGATCGATATGCCATAGGGCGACAAGGCTTGAGCGAACGTTAGTGTCGCTGAGCTCAAGGGGCCGAACTCGGTCATCCAGATTTCTTTCGATGTGTCTCCCGCAGGAATGGGGTAGGGGGCAGGCGAGGTTCCATAGATATGGCCGCCGATAATGCTGACGAGGCCCTCCGCACTCGGGTCGCTGAGAGTCACTGCGGCATCGATCGGGTTGAAGGTGTCCGACTCCGGCATGATCAGCTTCGTGTGGTACGGGTCTGAGGTGATTGTGGCGGCGTTGCCTGCTACCCAGGCATCCATCTCCTCGGGCGTCCAGACGCACGATTCGTAAGTGACGTTTTCCTCCGGCTCATTCTGCATGGAGACGGCGTAGAGGTTGAAGCCGGCGTTGGTATTGAAAAAGTGGACAAAATCCTCCAGGTAGCTGGCGTAGTCGGCATAGTGCGCCGGAGCCAGATAGCCGCCGCAGTAATCGGCCCCTTCGCTGCAGCCGTTGAATGACTGATTCCACGTTTCGCCGTCATCCGAGAAACTGCTACTGCCATTCAGCTTCCAGGCGGCAGGCGGCGTCCACGGACTTGCGAAGACGATCGCATTCGGGTTGTTGAGGACAGCTTCCTTGCCGTTGGCCAGCTCCTGGTCCCATTCGCCGGTTTCATATGGCAGGCTGTAGGTGCCGCCGCCCGCTGCCGTGCCCTCGGGATCGATGCGCACGCGCAGGATACTCAGATTCAGGTCGTTCGGACCGGAGCCGAACAGGGCCGTGGCCGCTAATGCGGGCATTTGCCCGAGCCACACCGACGCTCCGCCAAAGCCGCGGATGGTCTGATAGGTGGTTCCGAAACTCACTGCCACCGCGGTCGGATTGGCCCCGGTTTTGAAAGTCCACGTGTAGTCGGAGGCCAATGCGGCGCCCGTGGAGCCCTGCGCTCCCGTGGTGATGGTCGCGGTGTAGGCAGTGCTGGGAGCCAAGGCTGGCGAAGGCGTGAATATTGCCGTTTGCGTGCCGGTGTTGTAGGTGACTGTTCCTGAAGCGGCGGGGAAACCCGTGGCCGTCAGCGTGAAGGTAGAAGTAGTGAGGGTCCCGCCGTTCATCGGCTCGCTGAAGGTCGCCGTAACTGCATTAGCCGGGATCACATTGGTGGCGCCGCTCGTGGGCGTGACTGAGGTGACGGTCGGCACGGTAGCCGTTACGGCGGTGAAGCTCCACGTGTAAGGCGTGCCCAGCGGACCTCCCAGTGAGTCCGTGACGCCGGCGGCTATGGTTGCGGTGTATGTGGCGCCGTAGGCGAGACTGACAGACGGAGTGAAGGTGGCAGTCAAGGTGGTCGCATTGTAGGTGACAGTCCCCGGCACGACGCCGCTGGGTCCGGTCAGCGTAAATGTCGAAGGGTTGATCGTGGACGCGGTCATCGCCGCGCCAAAAGTGGCCGTGACAGTTTGACCGGAGATGGGGATGCCCGTGCTCCCGCTGGCGGGCGTGACTGCACTGACCGCCGCTGCCGGAGGTGGTACAGTGGCGAACGACCAAGAGTAGTCAGCTGCCAGCGGAACCTCCGGAAGCTGCGAGGTGGCCTGAACTCCGGTGGTGATGAGCGCCGTGTAGGTTGTGTTGTAGGCGAGAGGCGCCGACGGAGTAAAGGTGAAGATCGTGTCGGTGGGATCGACGGTGATAGTCCCCGTCACGGCGCCGCTGGGCCCGGTCAGCATAAAGGTCGAGCCGGTTACGGTTGTCGGATCCATCGCCTCGCTGAAGGTGGCCGTGACGGTGGAAGCGATGGCGTTGCCGGTGGTCCCGCTCGCGGGCGTCACCGCAGTGACTGTCGGCACCGGACCTTCCGCCGTAGTGAACGACCATGAATTGACATTGGCCAGGGCGCTTCCCGTCGCACCCACAACTCCCGTGGTGACCGCTGCCGTGTACGTCACGCTAGCGGCGAGTGGTGCGTTCGGCGTGAGCGTCGCGGTGAGGGTGGTCGCGTTATAGCTGACGGTTGCGCTCACGGCAGCGCCGCCCTGCGGCGTTAGCGTAAAGGTCGAAGCGGTGATGGTCGACGCATTCATCGCCTCGCTGAAGGTGGCCGTGACGGTTGTGTTCGCTGCCAGTCCCGTGCTCCCGTCGCCGGGCGTGACTGCGGCGACCGTCGGCGCCGGGCCGGGTGCCGTGGTGAAGGACAAGGTATAGGTCGCCCCAAGCGCGGTTCCCGCGGGGTTCTGCACGCCTGTCGTGATGTTGGCAGTGTAGACGGTGTTATAGGCGAGCGGCGATGCCGGCGTGAAAACGGCCGTGGAGCTGCCCGCGCTATAGCTGACGTTTCCAGTTACAGCGGCCCCGCCCGCCGGCGTGAGCGTGAAGGTCGAGGCGTTGAAGGTCGTCCCATTCATCACCTCGTTGAATGTAGCCGTGACGGGCGCAGTGATAGCGACGCCGGTGCTCCCAGAGGCAGGCGTGACCGAAATAACAGCCGGAACCGTCTGGGGCGTCGTCAAAGTATTGCTACCGCCGCATCCTGCAACCACCAAAGCTGAAGCTATGAGCCACCACGCCCCACGAAATCGCATGATCATCTTCTCCTTGCAAACATTCGACGGCGCTCCCGCCGCCGCACTTTGGCTAATTGGTGATCGTCACGTTGATCGTATACGGCAGAGACATCTGGTCACCGTTCCCGGGGATGAGACTCGCAGTATAGTTGTTGTAGATCAATGGCGGGATCACCATCTTCCCCGCCTGACTCGCTGTGACCGTAACCCAGTAGCTCCCGGTCGGCGTAATCCCGGTCTTTGCCGTGCCGAGGGTCGTGGTACTGCAGGCAGTTATTCCAAGAAGAGCGCCGCCCCAGAGCAGTGCGTAAGCGATCATCAAAAGGTTTCGAAACCGAGTGACCTTTCTACGGAAAGCCAGGCCAAGCAAGCCCAGCCCGAAGATGCTTGCGAAAGCGATGCCGCCCTGGTATGTTTTGCGGCTCGAGACGGTGCCCAACGGCACATTGGTGCTAATGGTCATCACGACCTGACCCGGCCCCAGGCATCCATCGTTTGCGTCACAGGGTGGCGTCTTGCCGTTATGATTTACCCCGAGCCCATTCACAAATCCAGGGGGAGGGCCGATATCGATTGCGCAATATACCGGTGCTGCCGCAGTGCCGTTTTGGCATAGCAAACCGCCGAAGGGCGGAAAGGCCACGGTATTGTAGGGTGCTGCAAGTTTCCCCACCGGATAGGCGGTCGCTTGCCGGTCCAACGGATTGGGAGCCGGATAGGTGAAGGAGCACGAGGCGTACGCGGGCAGGCCCTGGCACTGCAATGCGAGCGGCATGGCATAATTTGGAATCTGGGTTGGTCCGTTGTCGCGGTCAATAAAGCCATATCCCAGGACCGAAGTGAGAGTGAGCGTGGCCGATGCCGACGATCCGGGGGCCACAACGAGCGCTGCCGGGCTGGAGTTGATCTGCACCACGGGATGCGCCACCCCCCAGATGCTGACGGGCGCTGCCGTCGAGCTCTTGTAGTTCGGATTGGTATCGCTCGAGATCAGGTCGTTAAATTCCCCGGAATACTGCGGAGTGAATGTGAAATAGGCCATGAATACCGGGACCACCGCTCCGTTGATGCCGATGATGGGGGCGCAATCAACGGGAAACTGCGCCGTGTCGACGCCGTTCACTTGCCCCACGTTGATAATGGATCCACTGCCCGCTTCGCTGCCGCAGAGGGATCCGTTCGTCCCGGCGTAGTTCACCGAGCCTAAGTTCCCACCAACCGGACTCGATTGGCCTTCGTAGGCGGCCGTGCCAACCATGAGATCGCCGCTGGTTGACGCCACAATCAAAGGATAGTTGTAAGACCAAGTCTGAACCGTGCCGTCACTCCCCCAAGAGCCGACGCAGCCGATGCAACCATTGGCCGCAACAACAAGGTAACCAGGGGGGTTGCTTGCAGGCTGGCCCCAGCTATAGCTGGTCGTGCAGTTGCCCGGAGGGCCCGACGTGCAGGGGAGCGTATAAGGCTCCAATTGGGTCGGGCCGCCGGGAGGCGTATTGACCGCGGTGGCGCAGTTGGTTTCGGAGGCCGACGTACAAAGGGGTATGTTGGGCTCGTTGAGCACGGTGGACACCGAATTGGTGACAGCCACCGCAGCCGTGTTGCTGGAGTTCGCGTAGAGGTAGGTCAGATCTCCGTTGTAGCGGGCCGTAAACGTGTAGTTTGCGATGGGCAACCCACCAAAGAGCATCCCTTGTGCCGTCGCTGTAGTCGCTGGCAGCGCTGAGGCCGGATTGAACGCAGCCACGCCATTCACGAGCGGCAGCGTGAGCTGATACTTGGTTGGCAGGGGCGGGTAAGTGATCGGCACGTTCTTGCCGTAGACCACCGTCAGGGTGACGCTTCCCGTGGGCGTGGGACTGCCGGAAACTGTGGGCGTTACGGTCACCGTAACTGGAACACCCTCGATGGTGCCGGTAGTGCTCGTCGGCGCCGAAACCGTGACACTGGCTAACGTTGGAGCTACGCCGGTGGCGTCTATCCCCACAGGAGCATTGGACACGTTGCCCTGAACCAAAACCTGCTCTGCCAGATTGCCTCCGTCGCCGGGAGCGGGGCTGAAGGTAATGGTTGCTGTGCAGGTCGAGTCGACGGCAACCGTGCTTCCGGAGCAAGTATCCGCTGTATCGGTAAAGTCGGCCGCGGTATAGGAGGAGACTCCCGCGGCTGCGGCGGCCGCTGCGTCGGTGGGCAGGAAATAGCCGAGCACGCTGTCGAAGCCGGTCACCTTCAACGGCGCGTTGCCAAAGTTCAGCAGGGTCGCCGTGAGCGTCTCCGAGGAGCCCGCGGCCGGCGGATCTGCAGTTAATGCTGGGAAATTGAGACCCGCGCTTGCGCTGTTGAGGTTCACGTCGAGCGCAGAGCCGTCTGCCACGTAGATATTGCCTAAAGAATCCAGGGTCACGGCGGTGGGGTCGGTAACGCCGGCGGCCAATGTTGTCTCGGCCGATTGGGTTAGAGTGCCACCCACGGAAGGAATACGAACCGCGCCGCCTGTTGCGCCGGTTGTGGCGACCAAGACGGAACCCGATGGATCGACGGCCAGGCCGGTGACGTTACTAAGACCGCTAAGCACTTGCGTCTGGGCTCCGGCCGGCGTGATCTCGTACACGCTTCCGCCATCGACCACAAACAGGTCGTTGGAGGGATCAACCGCAATGGCAGAGGGCGTGCTGACCGCAGCACCCGAGAGCTGGACGGTTTGAGGGGCTAAGACGCCGGGCAGGCTGGTATTCAAGCCTGTGCTGAAATTCTCCAGTTCCCACACATTCTGTTTGCCAGCATCCGATATGTAGAGATCGCCAAGTCCGTCTGTGGCCAACTGAACTGGGGAGCCAAGACCGCTCTTCAGCGTGATCTGACCCTTGGCATTGAGCCCGGCGCCCGTATCGGATTCCGGCACTTCGTAGACGCTTCCGCTATCGGCAATGAAAACATCGCCGGCCCCGTCAACTGCCACGCCGGTCGGAGCTTGCAGGCCTGTGCCCACGGAAGTTCCTGCCGTACTCGATCCAGAACCCGAGGGGTACATCTCCACCGCTTTGAGGCCGGCATCGGCGACATACAGGTTGCCGGCGGCGTCCACGGCCATCTGGCTGGGAGTCTTGAGACTGCCGCTGGCGCCGATGGTCGACTGCGCAGCGGGCAAAACCTGCACCGCCGCGCCTGTCCCGCTTCCGTCCAGGGGGATGGACGCCAGCAGCGTGTTATTGGCGTCAAGCATGACCAGTGTGGCGGAGACATTGCCTGCCGCCAGCGGGGCGAAGCTTAAAGAAACCGGGCAACTGGACAGGGCTGCGTATGGAGGCTGCAATTGGGTCGACAAGCAGGTACTTTTGGCGCCGGCATTGACAGTGAAGTCGGGAGTGCTCTTGCCGGCATCGAGCACCTCAATCTTCGCCGGGGTTGTGCTGGCGTTAAAGGTGAAGCTCACCTGTTCCGGGGCTGGGGCTGCCCCTACCCCTACCGCGCCGAATTGAGCTGCGCTGAATGAGACTTCAGCAACGTCCCCGTAGCCGTTCGATTGCGTTTGAGTGGTTGCAACAACCAGGCCAGTGTTACCAAAGAATGCGATTCCGCCCTGCGCGGTCACAGTTGTGAGCAGGAAGGCCGAGCTGGAAGAGGTTGACCCCTTGGGAAGCACAAAAACGCCCAGGGTGTCGTCGCCGATGTAGATGTTGCCCAGGCTATCAGCGGCCACTCCCGTTACTTGAGGCGCAGTGGAAGGATTGATTCGAGCAAGTCCGGAATCCGTCGTCAACCCGGTTTGCCCGGCGGGTATCTCGTAAGCGCCCGCCAGGGCGCCTGTACCGTCCTCGACGAAATAGATGTTGCCAGACGGGTCTTCGGTAACCGAAATCGGCGCTCCCGCCATGCCCGAAACGATCGTAGTTGGCGTCCCGGCAACCGGAGCAGCCCAGGCGCCAGTGACCGGGATGTTGACAATGCTGCTGCCGGCAGAGGCGCCGGTCGGGCTGGTCCCCACCACAAGGCTCGGAGAGCTTGAGCTTGTGTTAATGGCAATACCCCAGGGCTGCGTTGTGGTTCCGAAATTGTAGAAGGTGGGCGCTACGCCGGTTGTGCCGCAAACGGTCGCGGAAGTGGGGGGCAAAGTAAGCGTGGACAGTGCATCCCAGGTTTGGGTCGTCGCATCGTAGGGGTACATCAGGACGCAGGAGCCGCCCTCGATGTATAGGTTGTTCGCAGGGTCGATGGCGATTCCAGGGGTGACAATCGCGCTGGAGACCGTGACGTTGACGGGGGGCCCGACGAGTCCGCCTGCCGCAACCAGCACGATGGCTTGTCCACCGCCGGCGGGGAACTCATACAGCGCTCCGTTCTTAGCGTCCACGGCGAGCACGTCCCCAAAGCTATCGGTAGCCACATTCGCAACGGTGCCCAGAGTCCCGATGGTGCACGACGACGTGCAGCTGGCGTTGGCGGCAGTAGCATGGTTCACCCCGGCGGCGAAACTGGCGATAGCAGCCGGCGCGGTCTGCGCCCGGGCTCCCGCGCAGAGACATGCGGCCAGGAACACGACCGTCAGCGTAAATCCGGAGAACCGGCACAGCGACATGAATGACTTATTGAACATGATATGTCTCCCTGGAAAACTCATACCAACCTTGCCCGATGATTGAACCTGCGGCATATATGAACCTGAATTCTGCGGTCTCTTGAGGCCAAACTGCCCGCCCTGAAGGAAACCGGTTGCTCCGGAACAACCCCCGGATTACTGAATCGTGACTCCCAGCGTGAAGGGCAGCGATTCCACCACGCCCGTTGCAGTATCCGTGACCTGGATGCTGACGTTGTAGGTGCCGCTCGGGGTCGTGTAGTGAGGGATCGGCGGCGGCGTGCTGTAGCCGGAGTTGGTACAACTCGTTATTCCCATCACCGTCCCGGCAAAGAACAACACCAGGCAGACGAGGTCAAGCAGGTAGCGATTGAAGATCGCTCTCCTGCGCAGAGCAAGTCCCAACAGCCCCAAGCCGAACATTCCCGCTAAAGCCAATGGCGACCTAAAAGATGGAGGCCTCTGCGTGTTGCTCGCAGTGGTGGGGGGGATGTTGACGGGGATATTGGTAGTGAGCGTGAGCACGGTCGTCGCCGGTACGCAGGTATTAGGCCCGGAGGTCGGCGGCGCACAGATATCGGGCTGTGGGTTGTTGAACGTGCATTCCGAATAATACGGGGGTACATTCGCCTGAGTGAACGCGCAGATGATGTTGGCCCCGGAGGGCGCCGAGAACCCGACCAGCGACTGGAGGGTAATGGTGGACGCCACAGGCGTTCCGGCCTTGGTTGTCACCGAAGCCGGACTGGCCGTGAGCAGCACGCTTGGAGGTATGAGCTGGAAAGTCACAGGCACTGTAGTGGAAACCGGGGAAAAGTTTTCATCCCCGCTGTAGGAGGCGACGACTCTGTAGGAGGCCGTAGTCAGGCCGCCTAAAGAGAATGTCCAATTCTGCCCCGAGGTGTAGGCCCCGGTGCCCACGGGCCCCTGCGTTGCATCGATCAAGGTGACGGTGCCGGAGGGGGACCCGACATTCGAGGACACGTTGGCCACCACCGTGTTTGCTGCGCCCTGCAGCATGTAGTACACCCCGTTGGTAGCATTCGGAGTAACGCCCACGGGCTCGGAAAGGGTGATGACCGGCGTTGCCGTATTTACCGTAAAGCTCGCAGTGCCCGATGACTTTGCCATCAGGTTGAGGACGCTTCCCTGGTAATTGGCCGTCACATTGTAGTTGCCGCCGTCGAGGGCCGGCAGGTTGCTAAACGTAACGGAAGTGTTTTGACCGGTACCGGTTAACGTCGCCGTCCCTGTTTCCATGATCGAAGCCTGCGTGCAGCCCGGCGAGGCGCAACTCAGGGTCAGTACGACCGTCCCTATGGGCGCATAGGGCAAGGGGTAGGTGTAGGTGGAGCCAGCTGCCGGAGCGATGTTTACCATTACCGTTGCGCTCCCCGGATAGGTGGCGGAAGTAAGGTTAGGTACAACGCTCGTTTGTGTGGTTTCAAGGTTATTGATTGAAGCAGCTTGCAAAGTCGCGGTGGCCGTGCCGCCGCCCCCGATGTTGCTCGAGTTGGTTGGAACCGACAGGCCATCGGAATAGATATGGGGTACGAGATCCGAAAGCGCCGGCGGCGTGAAAGTCGGCCCCAACGAGCACGAAGAGCCGGTAGCCACGGTTTTGACGCCTGTGGTATCGCACGCCGTGCCTCCGCTCGGCGCAGTCAGGGAGTAATCGGCGGCGTCCGGCCCCTTAAACAAATATGAACTGGGCGTCAAGCTCAAAGGCTCGTTGCCGATATTGAACAGATCGAGGTCCTGCTCGTCGGCGACCAGGGGGGTCAGGCCTACGCCGTAGTTTACGAATCCCTCGGTGACGTTCATCTGGTAGAGGTTCGGGATCCCGTTCGTCATATCCGTGACATAGATATTTCCCTGCTGATCCAAGGCCACGCCACCGGGCGCAGTGACGTTGGTGGTCGTGGTGCAGGCGCCCGGACCGCCGCAGTACCCAGGCGCCGTCGGAGATGAGCTGCTGGGCAAAGTGAAGGAGGTGTCAATCAGACTTGCGCTGTTAATGCTCAGGGTGCCGACATCTTCGGCGTTGACGAGGTTAGGAATGCGATACAGACCTTCGCCGCTGAGCGCCGCAATCACCGACCCGGAGGTATCGACCGCCAGGCCAGTCACGGCAGCAGGCAGGGAGTCCGTGATCGTAGTCTGCGCATTGAACGGAAAGGCTGAGATTTCAATCAAGCTCGTGCCGGTGGCTGTGGTGTCGGCAACGAACAGGTCGCCGGAAGAGTCAACCGCGACTGCCGAAGGCGCGGTGAATCCGGAGCCGACCGTGACGGTGGTTGTGTCGGTGGTGTCGAAGGCAACTTCGGGGTTGACTACCAGGGAGGCCTGGGCAGGAGTGGGAATCTTCACCACGCGCGCATTATCGGGATCCGCGACGAACACATTGCCGCTGCCGTCGACTGCCAGATTGAGATTGTTGCCGAGACCCATGGCCTTGGTGCTCAGGGCAATCTGGGTACCGTAGGCGCCGCCTGTCGCGGAGTCGGCTGCTAGGGTGTTGGGAACCCAGGGGATCTCGTACACCGTGCCCAGCTTCTTGCTCGAATTCCAGTCGGCGATATAGATATCGCCCGCTCCGTCCACAGCAACGCCGGTGGGATCCGAGAGTCCGGTCCCGATCGACTTTCCCGATGCGCTGGAGGAACCCGCGGGGAAATAAAGCACCTGCTTTTCACCGGAATCGGCGACATAGGTGTCGCCGATCGGGTCGGAGGCCACCTGCCCGGGAGTGTTGAGTGCGGTGGGAGCGGCTAGCGTATTCAACTGAGGCGAGTTGAGCATCGCAACCCCCGCCCCCTGCCCGGTTCCATTCACATAGACGTTGACGGGGGGGTTGCCCGTCGAGTACATCGTAAGCTCGCCGGAGACGGGGCCGGGGACGGTTGGGTCCAGCGTGACCCATAACAGGCAGGAATTCGTCAACGAATACGTGTTGTAGGCTCCGCCTGGATTCGTTGCTGTACCACCATTGCACGGAACCGTGGGAGTGGTGGCCGAAGTATTTGGAAGCGGATTCGTCAGGGTCAATGCGAACTCCGGCGCGCTGCCCGAAGCGGAAGAGAACTTAAAAGCGCTCGGCGTATACGTCCCGTTGAAACTCACGTACAGATTCCCTGCGGGCCCTGCTGTCCCCGTCGGCGAGGGGCCTGCGAGGGGCGGCGTCGCGTAGTTCAGGTTCATGACGCCCGGAGCAAACACGACAATTGAATACACGCCAATTTGGTTCGCCTCCCCTGGCGGAGCATACTGTTGATACGTAGGAACCCAGAAGTAGCCTCGCGAATCGATGGCCAACGGTTGGTTGCTGCTAATTGGAGCCAGCAGCTCAATGTCGCTATCGTCCATGCAGGTGTTGAGATTCGCCCCCGTCACCTTGGCCGGGCCGCAAACATTCGGAATCTCCCAAATCCCGGCAAAGGTTTCGGCGTAGCCACTGTTCACTTCAGAGGTCATATAGAGGTTGCCCGCGGCGTCGAGCGTCACCCCGGCATACACAACAGGACTTGTACTACTCTCCTGGTTATTGTCGACCCTCCAGCCGTTCGCTTGCAGTTTCGCCTCCGCCGACCCGTTGATTCCCGTGATGCCGGTCACGCCCGCGGGGACGAACCAGATGCCGGTGGTGCCGGCGGGGCGAACCCCGTTCGTGGCGCTAATGGCGTGGCCCTCGACGAAGTAGATGTTGCCCACCGCATCGATCGCCATATGTACCCCGCCGCCTGACGTGGTGTTGATAATGGACGTCGCGGTGAGGTTAGGAAAGGTGCCGTCTTTGTTTACCGCGATCGAGTAGATCTGATTCTGACTGGCCCCAAAGTACAACGTTCCGCTGCCGTCCATCAAGTTGCTGTTTTCGAACTGAACGTCCACCGAGCCCTGCCCCGACTCAGACACTAAAGTGCTGGTTGGGTTGGCCGGGTCGAGGATGGTGCCGCCCCAAGCGGTGTTCGTCGAATAATGCCACGTTTTCTCGACCGGATCGTAAGGAACCCGCCAGAAGAGGGCGTTCGAGGCACAGTTGGGGGGATTGGTAACGGAAATGTAGACGGTACCCACGGCATCGATGGCCATGCTTTGGGAGTTGTAGCCGCCCCCGAGGCCACACGAAGTTCGTGCCGGTCCGCTTATGTTATTCCATGACGTTGCGCCGGGCGGCAACTGATAGAGCACGTCGGCTCCGGCGTCGAGCGCCAGGACATTCCCCTTGTAAAAAAGGATCTTGTAAATCTGGTTCATGTTGCTGTTGTAAGGAATGGGAACCACCGAACCCACGCTCACCAGCGGAGCCTGCCCCACTGCGGCCGCGCAAAATGTCAGCATTCCTGCAAGTGACCAAACCCCGGCGCGCGTCAGCCGGCGAAAATCCGCTGCAATCCCGATGGCCATGACAACCCTCCCCCACAATCTCATTGCATAATCCCCCGCGAGAGGCGTCATCGCCTGTTCGCATTTTGAGGCTAGCCGCACCGGCTATCCTCGCGCTTTCCCCGTCTGGCCGGCAGATTTCCCGCCGCGGATCCATGCCTTCGGCGGCCACCCGGCATTGAGCACGCCGGACCGGCGGGGCAATTCGTCAAAACGTAAACTTCCCACTCAGCTCCATCAAGCGCGATCCGTACTTGATATTCGCGATCCCGAAGTCCTTGTATCCCAGTTGCGACGTCGTAAGGGATTTTCCCGGAACTGCGTCCAGCAGATTACCCAACTCCAGATTCGAGGGGTCGTCGTTGTTGAAAGAGACCAGAGGATGATTGAGGAAATTGAAGGCGGAAGCCCTAAATTCCAGAACCTTGCCTTCTCCCACCCGGATGTCCTTAAACAGCGACAGATTATTGTTCAAGAATGCCGGACCGTGAATATACGGGAGGCGATATTGCCCCTGCCCGGTGGGGTTTTTTGAGAGCGCATACGGGCCCGTCGTGGGGCTTCCGGGCAGCGGAACTCCGAACGCGGTTGGATTGATGAACTGATGCTTGGCGAGGCCTGCCTTCGGATTGCCGGTCACGGTGGGCATCAACTCGTAGTCGGGACTGCCCATCCAAACGACCGAGTTGATGTTAAACACGCAATGCGTGGCGCCGTTCGGGTCGGCTGGGATGCCATAGGTGTTCGCGCAGTTATGATCCTGATTCGCGCCCCCGCCCTGCGTTTCCAGCGAGACCTGAGTGGCTTGAAGCGTCCCGGACCCAAACCCGAAATTTTCGCCCTGCTCCGAGGGCAGGTCGGGACCGCTCTCCACAGTGGAAATACCGGAAACCTGCCAGCCGTTGAAGGCGATGGGCAGCAGGCGATTGCCGCCCTTATAGCGCTTTCCTAAATTGACAAGGTAATGAATGTTGAAGACCTGCGATCGATCGAATGTGGCCGGATTGTAATCGTTGCGCAGATTGAGGGGATCGGCGAGCGCATTGCTGAAAGACGCGGCCGTGGCCAGATCCTTGGAGAAAGTGTAATTGGCTCCCCAGCTCACCATTCCAGTCGACTTGTTCCATGAGACCTGCAGGCTGTTGTAGTTCGCGTAAAAGTTGTGACCTAGCGAATAGAGGTGCTGGTAAAAAGGATATTTCCGGAAGAAGTCCGTCTGTGCGGTGTCCAGACCGCCGAGGCTGCATAGCGAGGTGCTTCCCTTATTGACATCGGGGGGAATTTCGCCACACGAGAACGCGGAGCCGAAAAACGTGCCTAAAGGAATCACATTCAGATCCGAAGCGCCGTTATAACCATTGACCCCCGCATTGGTGACCCCCGGGGCAGAGCCCTCGGTTAGGCCGCCCGCATTGTAAGTAGGCAGGTTCTTGCTTTCGCTTCCGACGAAGGCAACTTCCAATAGCGAATTCCACGGCAGCTTTTGGTCGAAGGACAGGTTGAACTGGTAATAGATGGGCCGCACGTTATCCGAGGGACTGAGCGTTTCCACGTCGATATCGGGAGGGTTGATCGGCGACTGGTCGTCAATCAGAGCAAAGTTCTCCTGTCCCACGCTGTTGCTCGTCTTGTAACCCTGCGCGGTGGCGCCCGCCAGAGCATAAGGACCAAACGCCTCTTGGTTGCGATAAATGCCCCACCCTCCGCGCACCACCGTCTTGCCCGACCCAAAGATATCGATTGAGGCGCCGAGCCGAGGCGAGAAGTACATCGTGGGCGGATTGCTCACCGAGTTGGCGACGGATGAGTTCGCAGCGTGCCATGTGATTCCCGGCAAGGCCGTGCCGCCGGGGCAGGTGCGCAGAATGGGGGGTCCGGCTGAGCTATAGTCGTCGCTTGAGCATTCGCTGTTGTAGAGCGAAGGAGAGAACGTGGCCAGGCCATTGCCGTGGCGGTCGAACCATGGTCCGAGGTGCTCGACACGGGCGCCGATCACCAGCGTCATCCGATGCAGCTTCCATGCATCGTTGGCGAACCCGGCCAGCGAGGTGTACTGCATGTCGACGATGGGCGAGAAGTTGGTCTGCGTAAAGCTGCTCGCATAGCCCATGTACATCATGGCCACAGGGTTGATGCAGGCTCCGAAGTCGGCGGCGCCCGAGAGGCGGCTGGTGCCCTGTGGATCGGGGCTCTCGCAGGCTATGTTCTGGGCGTTAGCGAATGGCTGCCCCTGAGTGCCGTTGAACTCATAGTAGCCATTGCCCGGGCTGAAATTGTACTCGCCCTGGGGGAATGCCGAGGCATAATCCGCATCCCCGTTCAAGATGCCCCGTTCGGCATAAACGCCAAATGCGAAGCTATGCTGTCCCTTGATCCAGTTCACCGTGTCTGTGAGCGTCGGCACCGCCTTCTTCATCCTGATCTGATTGTTGTAGAAGCCGCCCGCCATGAGCATGTTGGGATAGCCCAGGTCGCCGTAGTCCGACAGGGCGGGCACCGAATAGTCCCCGTTGCTCTTGTATTCCCCTAAGTAGCTGAAGTTGTCGCCCTTGGGATTATTGCATGACGCCGTGGCGCGCAGGGCCGCATTCGAGCAGTTGTAGTCATTCATGTAGAACCGGCTCACCGCTTGGGGATTGCCCATATTGCCGGGGTTGCTGATGAAGGACATGGAAGCGCTGGCCTCGTTGGTGACGCTGGCGCCGAAGATCCGCGTATAGTGCAGGGAAAAGATGTTCGAAAGGTCGCCCGACGTGACGCCCCCTGGATACTCCATGGCCCAGTAGGGAACATATCCCCAGGCGACAGGTTGATCGCTGATTTGCGACTGACGGCCGTAGGTGGCATAAAACTTGGTGTAGTCGCTCACGTCGAAGTCCACGCGGGCATGAAGCACCGACCCATTTTGCGTCTGGACGACCTGCTGGACGTAGTTGTAACCCTGCTGGTTGATAAAAGGATCCGCATTGGGCAGCGGCAGCCAGTTGACCAGCGCCGCGCCAGAAGAATTGGCATATTGAGCTACGTTGCCGTTCGCGACGGCAGGGCCGTTCGGCAGGTAGTTCTCCGTATAGCACAGGGGCTGGACTGCATTCAGATTCTGTCTACCGTCGGGACGCGCGCCGCACAACTCGGAGTTCATTGACTGCTGGCTGAAGTCGCCCTGGCGCTCGGCCATGGTTGGAACCCACGAGCCAAGGGTCTCCGGCGAGTAATTCTGGTTGTAATACTCGTAACCCAGGAAGAAGAAGAGCTTCTTATTGTGCGGTCCGAATCGGGTCCTCGGAATCCACAATGGACCGCCCAACTGCCCACCGGGATAATAGTAGGTTCCGGGGGGGCGTGTCTGCTGAAGATAATTGTTGTACCAGTCGTTGGCGTTCATCGCGGTGTCGCGGAAATACATGTATGCGTCGCCGTGATACGAGGTGCCGCCCCCCTTGGTGTTGGCGTTCAGCACCGCAGGGCCCTTCGCATATTCGGCGCTGAAGGTCGACGTGGTGGCCTTGATATCCTGAATCATTTCCTGATTCACCATTTGCACGGTGCCGGAATTGTTAGCGATATCCTGGATGGAGACGCCGTCGAGAATGGTCGCCAGTCCGGTAGGGCCGGCCCCATTGGCGGAATAGGAGCCGGTGGGACCGCTCATGCCCACCACCGCGGTATTCGGTCCCTGGTTGTTGACCTGGTTGCTGACCAGGGCGAATCCCGGCAGCATTCCGATCAGCTCCGTCGCGTCGCGGCCCACGAGGGCCAGCGTATCCAGATCGTTGGCCGTAATCACATCGCTGCGCTCCGGCGTATCCAGAGGCTTGAGCGTCTGGTTGTCGGAGGCTTCCACGGTCACCGTGGCATTGGCCGTCTCCAGCTGCATGCGGATATCGGTGAAGCCAATCCGGTCCCCGGGCCGCAGCGGGAACGGCTGCGACTGCCAGGTCGAAAAGCCCGGCATTTCCACCCGCACCTGGTACCTGAGGCCCGCCGTGATCCCGGGCACGGAAAACTCACCGGTGCTGTTACTCACCGTCTTGCGCTCGGAGTTATTGTCCAAGTTCGTCACCACAACCGCGGCGCCGGGGATCACTGCGCCCGTCTTGTCCTGCACCAGGCCGGACACAGTGCCCGTGGTCTCTTGCGCCAAAGCGAGCGGTTGCCATAACAGCAGGGCCGCGATCAGTAACCCCAAACATACGAACGCCGGCCTAAATTCAGGAAAACGCGTCATCGGAACAACCCCCCATCGGCTGCCAAGCTGTGCGAGATTCGCGGTAAGACGGATGAACGATCGCACCGTCCACGTACGATTGCACCACCACGCGGTCGCGAACGATACAGTGCACCAAGAATCGATGAGTTGATTCGGTCTGAAATTATGTGGCCTGTGAGCGATCAAGGTCAAGGGATTTTTTCAAATAAACTTCAAAACGAAAAACCGGCTGTAATCAACGGATAAATTGGTTTACGAATATGGGACCGTTTTCTGAGCCAAATGGCCCTGCACCAACCCGCGGGCTTACCGCATCGCGGAATGCGGTCTTCCGGGAATTCGGGACAGTTCAGAAAATCTTCCGCGGCGGTCTGGCTGCGCGGCCCGCGATAAGCCGATCTGTAGCAGGGCGATCATTCGCCGATGCCCCGGCCGCGCCTCATCAACGCGCCCTGGCGACCGGGGCGGAGAAACGGGGTTGGGGCCGGAAAAACCCGAGCTCATCCCTCCGCCGCGGGCCCGCGGAGAACCGCGCCGGTCTATGCTGCTTTGATGCCAGTCGTTACGGGTCGTCAACCTAAGCGATTTACTCGCTGCTCCTCGCTATTTCAAGCCCCTCGATAAATCTTCTTGACAACCATAACTGGTGGAACGAGAATGATCCTGCATTTTTCAGCGTATCTATGCGCACGCGGCGTCCGGGGCACTCGGAATCGAAATGTGCTTCGGGCAGGCGCAATGAAGGCGATATCGGGGATGGTTTTAGCTGGGGATTTAGCGTGCCTCCGCATCGGTTCACCGGCTGCCGCACCGGTTGCGGCAGCTCACGTGGAGTTGTACAGGAGCGTACGGCGCCGCACTCCGTTTTGCCTTCTTGGTTCTCGCATTTTGGGCCATCCCCGCCAGCGCATGGGGGCTGGGCCGGAGCGCGCAACAAACGACAGTTCATACATGACGCTTGAGCGGCACACTCAGCGCGAGCGTAAATGGGGCGCTCACATCATCGATGCATGCAGCAGAATCGCTTGACCGGAGATGTCGGAGTTGTCGGATGGGTTTCAAAATACGGCGTTGAGCGCATTGGCCGTTCCAAGAACTAACGGTTTATACCCGGAGGAATTGTGATGCTTACGAAATTAGACAGGCTCAAGGGGTACTCGGCGCGGAAAACCTGCGTTGCCCTGCTGTCGATGCTGGCTATCCTGCTGTTCGCGTCTGCGATCGCAGACGCACAAACCATCGTCGTCAGCCAGCAATTCTGGGGAGCGAACGAGACCAACAGCGTAGCCACCTTCGAGAACACGACGGTCTCCACGGCCGGCGGCAACTGGGGCGCCGCCTCTCCCGGCGGCCATTCCGCAGCCGTCAATACCTACGGCGTCTTCGTAGCCGGTACCTCTTACGGAGACTTCCTAGAGCAATTTACAAGCCAAAACGCGGTGATGACAGTCATTGGCGAAAGCGACATCGGCCCCGGCGGCATCGCCATCGATCACAACAACAACCTCTACATTTCGGGCGAGTCCAGCAACGTCATCTATAAGATTCCCGTGAACACCACCGCCAATGCGGTCTACGGGCTCTATGGGGTGGGAACCTACGGGCCGATCAATTCGTCCTGTCCGGATAGCAGCCATTGCGCATTTTTGGTCAGCGGCGCCGGCTCGACTGGCACGCCTCCACCGGCCTGCGCCGGCATCGGCCAGGCGCCTGACATTAACGGGATCTGTCAGATCAACCTCGGCAACGGGAATTACGGCTTCAACGTGGCCAGTATTGCCGTCGACGGTCAGCACAACTTGTTTTTCACCACCGACGGAAATGCCGGTTCCGCCACCCCCAGCGCTCCGTACGCGGTTTTCGAGTGCAACACGGCCTGCCTCTATCCAACGGGGGGCGCGACGCCTAAGCCGGTCCAGATCTTCGTTGAGCCTGCCGGTTCCGATGGCCAGCTCTACACCGGCGCCATCGCCGTCGATCAAAACGACAACGTGTACTTCACCGACTCGTTCATTTCGAATGCGGGGATCTCAGACGGATACAGCACCTCTTCCCACCTGTACCAGGTGCCCTACAACTCCACAACCCACACCTGGGCAGCCACTCCGACGCTGCTCGCAACGCTGACGCCGGCCTGTGCGACTCCTTCGACCGGTACTCCGTGCACCGATGCGATCACCACGGTTGCCACCGATGCGACCGGCAACGTCTACTTTGCCACCGAAGCCGACGGCGTATTCGAAATCGCGAACAACGGGACCGCATTGGCAGGCAATCCTCCCGTCATCCCCCTCTCCGGAGAGGGCGTGAAGACCATGGTCCCGGATGGCAATGGCAACTTCTACTTTGTGAGCACCAACCCCACAACCCTGAATGACACAGCCGGCTTCCTGGCCATCGGCTCGGTTGTGGACACTGCCCAGGCGTGGTCGGCAGAGCCGGCAGGCAAGGGGTCGGTTAGCAATGTTTCGGCAGTCGACCCCGACGCCGGCGGCGCCTGCTCCGCGCTGTCCAATCTGACTATCAAGGAGAACTCGACCGCTTACGGCTTCAGCGGCGCCGTAACCACCGGTTCAAGCTGCAACACTTTGCCCTTTGCAAGCGGCTCCAGCTTCCCGGTGACCATCACCTTTAAGCCCAGTGCTGCAGAGTCGGGTTCTTATAACACGACCATGACCGCGACCAATGCCGCCGATGCCCACACCGGAACGTTCCCGGTATCCGGCGTAGCCGCGATCGCGCAGACCATCACCGTCACCTCGCCCTCAACGGCTGCGCCGAAGGTTACCTGTGGCGTTGCGCCAGTCGCCCTGGAAGCGACCGCAACTTCGGGGCTGCCGGTCGTCTTCACGACGCCGACGACCACGACCACACCCCCAGTTTGCACGGTCGCCGGAGGTATAGTCACCTTCACCAACAACGGCTCCTGCACCATCGACGCGAACCAGGCGGGCAACTCCGACTACGCGCCCGCGCCGCAGAAGGTGGTTACCTACACGGTCAGTGCGTTGGCGCAAAAACTCACCAACTGCACCCCGACCACGGTAACTTACACAACAACCCCGATCCCACTCTGCGCAGCCAGCTCCAACATGACCTCCAGTGCCGCGCCGATTTGCTTCACTTACGGCGCCGGTAACGGCACGGTCAGCGGCCAAGGCCCTGCCGGTAGCAATACATGTTTTCCACCCCAGTCTTTGACGATTACCGGCACCGGTCCGATCGGTATAGGAGTGTCCCAGGCCGCGAGCGCCTGCTTCGCGGCAGGTTCATCGAGTCCGACAATCACGGTCCAATCGGCCCCTCAAGACATCGTCTTCACCACGCCCTCCGGCACGTTGGCAACCGCTCCTGCAACCATCGTCTACGGCTCCACGTTGACTCTGGCCGCAACCGGCGGCGCTTCGGGCAAGCCGGTCATCTTGACCATTGACCCGTCGAGCACCGGCACCGGAACGATCACCAGCGGCGTGCTGACAGCAACCGGTCTGGGTACGCTCGTGATTGACGCCAACCAGGCCGCCTCTGACACCACTACCGATCCCGATTACCAGGTGGCGACCCAGGTCCAGGCCTTCCTCACCGTCGTTCCGATCAGCCTGGCCACGACCCCGGTGATCGGCCCGGCGAACGGCACCACGATGTACACCAGCGGCAACCTGAACGTCGTAACCATCACGGACTCGCTAGCCGGCGCCTCCATCTACTACACAACCGACGGCAGCACTCCGACCTTGTCATCGACCCCCTATACGGCGCCCTTTGCCTTGACTGCTACCGGCTCCGCAACCGTCAATGCCATCGCGATCGCTCCCGGGTATGCGCTCAGCTCGGTTGCAACCGCAACCTACACTGTTTCTGCCACGGCCGCGAACTTCACCGCTGCGGTCGCTCCGTCGACGGTAACTGTCTCGCCAGGCTCACCCGGCATCGTCGACATTACGGTAACGTCTCAGTACGGGTTTAACACCGCCACTACGTTCACCTGCTCGACCGTGCCATCGAACCTCACTTGCAGCTTCAACCCGGCAACGGTTACGCCGACGGTCGGCCAGAGCGCTTCTACCGCTCTGACGTTAACCGAGAGCAGCAGCGCCGCTCTCCAACACCGTTCCAACCCGTTCCTTCCCGAGGGAGCCACGCTTGCGATCGCTGTCTGTTTCCTGGGATGGAAGAAGCGGCGTGCACTTTTCCTGGCCCTGGTGCTGATCGCTGGCGTAATCGGAGTCATGCAGCTTACCGGCTGCGGCGGCAGCGGCAGCGCAGCGGCCACCTCCTCCACTGTGGTCGTCACCGCTACCAGCGGCAAACTCACCCAGACGATCCAGATCCAGGTCACCGTGAATCCGTAATCGGTGATTTGTGTCCAGACCTGCCGCGGCCTCTCCTTCGGGAGAGGCCGCGGCGTCTCCGGGTTCTTTCGCATCGCCTCGGCGCCTGATGGCGGTTCTCCAATGACTGTGGGATTTCAGGAGAGCGCCCTGTCCTTCGCATCGTCGCAAGCGCAGCCAAACTACGAGAAACTGCAGGGGGTGAGGGCGCCACGGAAAATGCCTCTTATCGCCCAAACAATCCACGCGTTACGGCGAATCGCAGGGATCTTCCCCGGAGACCGGTGAACCTCGATCTTCAATGGAGGGCCCCTCCTGGGCCTCATCGAACCCAGGGCGAGACCCCCAGTGACCCCAGCAACCGACCAGCCGCCGGCTGCAAGGGCCCTGATAAACCCCAGAGGCCGTTGCTCGGGGCTGAGGAAAAATAATTCTGTACAAAATCGATTTTTGTGTATATTATTCGATCGCGCTGCAACCGACGACTCTATTCGTTCCACACGTGAACTAGGTTCGCTCGTGGCAGCAATCTGCGAAATCAGGTGAGCATATGAATATTCGAACCTTTCGGCTATGCGTCCAGACTGCAGTCTGGGTGTTGGCGTCGGCACTTTGCGTTACGGGCCTGACCGGTTGTGGCGCTAATGGCAACTTTACCCAGGGCCTTGGCCCAGACACCTCTGTGCATGGTCTAGGTGGAACGGTGCATGGCGGTCCAAACCCGGTGATCGGTGCGACCGTTACCCTCTATGCGACCACCACGGTCTCGTCTCCCACGTTAGCCAATAGTTGGGGCTATGGCCAGCCGGGAACCGCGCTCGGCTCGACCATCACGGACAGCAGTGGCAACTTTGTGCTTGTCGGCGACGCCGCAAGTTGCCCTGCCGGGCAGCAGGCCTATATCGTCGCTGCCGGTGGACATACCGGTTCCTTTACGTCCAATCCCGCGGCGCTGCTGATGGCCGCACTCGGTCCCTGCGGTTCGATTTCGAACGCCACCGTGGTCAATATCGATGAGCCGACCACGATTGCCGCGGCCTATGCGATTGGCCAATTCATGACCGTTAGCGGCGGGACCACGGTCAACATCAGCGCGCCGGCGAACAACAACGCCGCCACGGCAGCCTGCACGGTAGTCAGCAACGCAACGACTGCTTGCGCGGCCTCCGGTCTGGCGCACGCCTTTCTGAATGCGGCGAATCTGGTCGGTACGACGTATGGAGTGGCCAATTTCTACTCGCCGGCCAACTCCACGGCATTTGTGCCGCAGACGCTCATCAACACGCTGGCCAACTCGGTTGAAGCCTGCATCAACTCCAACGGGGACATGACCACGCCAACCGCGCCCTGCACCATCCTGATGACCAACACGGGCAGTCCGGCCATGGCCCTTAACCCATTGATCTCGGCGCCGCCCGCCGACACCTTATCCGCCCTGCTGGACCTGGCCCAGTACCCGTCGATGGCGCAAGGCTGCCCGACGGCGCCGTGCGCCCCAGGAACCGGCACAGGGTTCCCCATCGGCTCTGCGGTCCCCTCGGCCGCCACGACGGCCCTGTATAACGTTGCAAACAGCAACGCCTTCTATGCGCCCGCGCTCACCGCATCGCCGCTTGACTTTACCATTGCCATCGCCTACCCCGAGACAGGCGCTCTGTGGGGGAGTGCAGCGGACATTCACGACAACATTTATGTGTATAACAACGGAACTCCTAAAGCAGTCTTTTCCCTCAGTTCCGATGGGGCAGCGGGTTGGTCCACCGCCACCGGCACGGCCGGCGGTTGCGGCAGCTATAGCATCAGATGCAGCGTGGCTACTGACACCCTTGGCAATCTGTGGGTCGTGGACTCCTCGGGTGTGACCGAGCTCACCACTGCGGGCGTGCTGGGTACCACCTACGCTCCCCTTACCGGTTCCAAATTGGAGAGCGGGAGTTTGGACGTGGGCAACAATCTCTGGTTGGCAGTCCAAACGATCGGGTCAGAAACCGGCGCCAGCGGCATTGAGAAACTCCCTCAGGGCGGATCCACAATTGTCGATGTCAATGTGGGTGGCTTGCCGGAACCGTATGCTACCAAGCAACCCACCTTCGACAGCGCGGGCAACCTGTGGGTTGAATCGGATAATACTGGCGGCACTAGCGGCCCCGGCGTGATTCTGATGCTCAACGATGGCGGCAGCACCAGCTTGACCTCGCCGGCCTTTACGAACACCGGTACCAGCGGCAATCCCGTTAACTACCCTGGTGGGGACGCCACACCCGGCAACGGCGTCATGATTGACCCCGCCGGAAACCTCTGGTTTAGCGCTCAGGACGACCTGCTTTCGATCCAGAGCACCGGCACCGAAGCCGGAGGCGGCCAAAACTACGGCTCACTCACCATCGAATACGGCCCAATTTATGAGGCTGGCGTGGAGCGCAATGCGGCCATGGATGGAGACGGCAAAATCGTCATTGATGCCACCAGCACCGGCGCGGGATATCTGGCTATTTACTATCCCGGTGCAACAGACGACGGCTACTTCGTCGCCTCGTCAACCGTCGGTGACACCGGCGCGGACGTCTATATCAATCCGTGCTACGCCGTGTACGGCACGACGACTTGCTCACTCCTAACAGGTGGGGAATCCGTCATAACGAATAATCCGCGTTCAACGCTGATCGATGCCTCCGGAGCCATCTGGGTTCCTGAACAAAGTTCCGGCTATTTGGTTCAGGTGCTTGGCCCCGGCGCACCAACCTGGAGCCAGAAATCCTGGATCCCTGCGGCCTTGGCGCCTAATTTGAGCGGGAATACGACGACCTTGCGCCCGTATTAGTCCTGTTCCCGGATTGCGCCTGGCGGAAAGCATCCCGCCGGGCGGAATCCATAGCCTGAGTTTGCGGTGCGCTCCGAAACCCTCGAAATGGTTGGAGCGCGGCAGAAAGCTAACAGACTGAATTGCCCAAGGGTTTTCGGTCAGAACGAGGATCGCGAGTCCTCACAGCGAAAGGATTACGTGATGAAGAATAAGTTTTGGGCACTGATGGTGGTAATCGCCGTGATGTGCATTCCTGCCTTAGTCCGCGCGCAGACCGGGTGCGACGATTCACCGGAAGATCCCACCCTCGTGCTGGCGCTGGTCGCCTCCGCCGGCGCTCTGATTACCACGGCGCGCGCCCGCTTCAGAGCGCGCAGAAACTCTGGCAGGTAGAACCGCCAGACCGAATCGCGCGCTGCGATTGCCGGCGCAAAATGGCCGGCAGTGGCCCCGCGGCTTCGCGCAGTCCCCGGAGATTGCGCAGCTGTATCTGTCATGCAAAATACGGTGTCTGGATTATGCAATAGCCTGAGCAACGGTGAAGACACGATGTGCCTTCACCGTATTTGTTGGTGCGCCCGGCAGGGCGCACTCAATTGGGGGTGCACGTCCCCTCCACACCCGGCAAGGGGAAGTGTTAGCTGAACGGCAAGGGTCTC
>PLSB01000113.1 GCA_003165005.1 Acidobacteriaceae bacterium
GCGTAGCGCGTAATCAGCGTCTCGCCTTTTTCGTCGAGCAGCATGATCGAGAACATCTGGTAGTCGATCAGCCGCCGCAGCAACTGCCCGATCTTTTCGAGCAATGGATTCAGGTCGAGAATCGACGCCAACTCGACCGCGATCTCGTTCAACACTTCCAGCGTCTGGGCCTGGCGCGAGACGCGCGCATACAACCGTGCGTTCTCGATCGCCTGCGCGATCCGCGAAGCCGTCATGGTCAGTACATTCAGATGCTCTTCGCGGAAGAAATCCCGCTGTTCGCTTTCGATATCCATCACGCCGATGAGCCGGTTCTTGGCGATCAGTGGGACGGCCAGCTCCGAGCGCACCTCGGGATTGGCGCCGATGTAGTAATCCGCCTTGGCAACGTCATTCAGCAGGATGGGCTGCCGCGTCAGCGCCACCTGCCCCACCACCCCCTTGCCCACGGGAACGCGCGTGCGCTCGACCTGGGGCGAATGGCCGATCTGGAACCTCATGCGCAGTTCGTGCGTCCGCTCATTCAGCAGAAAAATGGCAAAGATGCGGTAGGGAAGGACAGCGCGCACCAGCTCCGAGGTGCGGCTGAGCAGGGTTTGCAGGTCGAGCGTGGTGTTCAGCGCGTCGGTCAAACGCATGAGATAGGCCACATCCGCGGGCTCGATGCGGGCGTTGACAGGCTCGATAGGCCCGGGCTCTGCAGGACGGTAATCCCCCTCGAATTCGTGTTCTGCAGGCGGGGATGGCGGCGTTTCGCTCATAAGGGGTCGAAGGGAATGATACAGCAGGGACTAAGGATGAGTGTGAGTGTGAGTGCGCCGGACAGATTCAACCGCACTCACACTCACACTAACCACGGCCCTTATTCTGCTCCGAGCTCACGCAAAATGGCCACCGACGCGGAGCATCCGATGCGGTTGGCGCCGGCTTCGAGCAGCGCGCGCAACTGGGCGAGCGAGCGGATGCCGCCCGAGGCCTTGATGCCGCATCGCGCTCCGGCCACACCGCGCAGCAGAGCCACATCGGCGGGGGTTGCGCCGCCCACGGCGGAACCGGTGGAAGTCTTGATGAAATCCGCGCCGGCCTGGATGGCGATCTCCGCAGCGCGCAACTTTTCCTCCATGGTGAGCAGAGAGGTTTCGAGCGTGACCTTGAGCCGGGCGCCCAAACGATGGGCGGCGTCGACCGCGGAGCGGACGGTGTGTTCCACGGCGGCGTGGTTGCCGCTCTTGAGCTGGCCAATGGGCAGCACCATGTCGAATTCGCGCACGCCCAGACGGAGGAGGACCGAGGCTTCCTGAAGGAGCGTGGAAACCAGCGAACCGCCGAGCGGCGAGCCGATGACCGCGCCCGTGGGAATGCCCGTGCCGGAAAGCGCACGCACGGCGACGGAGGCCCAAACCGGGTTCACCAGCACGCAGGCGAAACGGTAGCGGACAGCTTCGGCGCAGAGGTCTTCCACCTGCTGGCGCGTGGCGCCGGGCTTGAGCAGCGTGTGGTCGACGACGGCGGCGAGAGATTGCCAACGGACGAGGGTATTGGCAGTAAAAGCGGCCGAGTCGAAAAATCCATAGTCAAAATCCAGGTCGGATTCCTGGATGGGGGTTGGCTTCATGAAGGCATGCTCCTTGCATGCGCAGGACGGCCGCTTCTTTTGGCGGATGAACCGGTTACGGGAAGAGAGTATACGTCGTGGATGCGTCTCCGGCCAAATGAATCGACGGTAAACAGAACGTTGCGGTGCCGGTTTGGGTCGAGGTGCGCGCCGGGCCGAACTACTCGGAGTTGTCCGGCGGCATCAGGCAGATATCGGGCAGGTTGCGATAGCGCTCGGCGAAGTCCATGCCGTAACCGATGACAAACAGGTTGGGAATGGAGAATCCGACGTAATCGGCCTCGATCTTTTCGATGCGCCGCGAGGGCTTGTCGAGCAGCGTGGCGATGCGCAGGGTTTTGGGGTGCTGCTGCAGGAAGAGCTTGCGCAAATAAGCCAGGGTGAGACCGGTGTCGAGAATGTCTTCGACCACGAGCACGTTCTTGCCCTCGATGGGCTGGTCCAGGTCCTTGATGAGCTTGACGGCGCCGGAGGAGCGCTGGCCCTTGCCGTAGCTCGAGACCGCGACGAAATCGAAGGTAGCGTCAACCTGGATCGCGCGCGAGAGGTCGGTGAGGAAATACGCCGCGCCCTTGAGCACGCCGACCATGACCAGCTTTTCGCCGTGCAGGTCGCGGGCGATCTGCGCACCCATCTCGGCCACGCGATCGGCGATCTGCTGGCGGGAGTAGAGAACTTCAAGGCCTTCGGTTGCCATGCTTGCCATGGTGACAGTATCGCGCGGATTGCCTTGTTTGAGGCTGTGTAAATCGCGGATCGGAATCACGGCTGGCGCTCGAAATCGATTGGCAGGCATCGCGCGTCTATACTGAGAGAGACATGCTTCCTTATCTGCATCTTGGATGGCTCAATCTGCCCACGTTCGGGCTGATGCTGTGGTTTGCTGCCGTGGCCGGCGCCATTTTGGTGGATCGCGGATTCAAGCGCGAGGGGATCGCGGCCGATGCTGTGGGCATGGTGGCCTTTGCCCTGGTGGCGGGCCTTGTGGGCGCCAAGTTGTGGCATATTCTGGACTCTCCGGCCGAGTTCAAGTTCGAGGGCTGGCGCGTTCTGTGGGATACGGCAGGATTCGCCTGGTACGGCGGGATGGTCTTCGGCATTCTGGCGCTGGTTGTGCAGGGCGTCCACGCCAAAATAGGGGCGCTGCGGACATTGGATCTGTGCGCGCCGGCGGCAGCCATTGGCTACGGCATAGGGCGCATCGGCTGCTTCCTCTCCGGAGACGGCTGCTACGGCATCGTAATCAAGCCGGTGCATCTGTTCGGGACCACCTTTCACCCCTGGGGAATGGCTTTCCCGCACGGAATCGAGCCTATTTTCCAGCCGGTTTACCCTACGCCGCTTTATGAGCTGGGCGCGGGGCTCGTGATCGGCGGGTATCTTTGGTGGCGCGCCGGCAAACCTCATGCCGTGGGCGTCATCGTCGGCCAGTATCTGGCCTTGGCCGGTGCGGCGCGCTTTCTGGTGGAGTTTATCCGCCGCAACCCCAAGGTTCTTTGGGGATTGTCGAATGCGCAACTGGCCAGCGCCGGAGCCGTTCTGGCGGGGATCGCGCTTGCCGTTTGGGCGGCTAAGCGGCCGGCATTGAGGCCGCGAAACCTCCCGGTTCCCCTCGAAAAACCGGCCTGACCCTTATCTACTCCGGGCTTTTCGGCACGCGACCCATCCAGTAGATGGGTCGCGTGCCGTGTCTTCAAGCTCCGCACGGCTAACGCATTTTCCGGATTGGTATAGAGTTTCGTCTGGAACGACTGTGGGCATTTTCCTCAAGAAAATGCCCATACCTGCCTTTGGGCGACTCTACAGCCATCCGGAAAATGCCTTACGGGGTAGGAAGCTTGATGGCGATCGGCCGCATGACGTGAATCGGCGCGCGGATCACGGTGAACACCTTTACCGCCTTATCGTTGTTGAGCACCGCGGTGTCGAGCGTGCAACTATCCAGCAGCTCCTGGTTGGTGATCCCCGCCGCCTTGCAAACCTCGAGGGCGTGCGCCGACTGCGCGGCAGTCAGGTCCCGGGCAAAGAACGGCTTGCTGGGATTGCCCGCCTTGATCCTCGAGGCTTCGGTGAACAGCGACTTGCCCTCGGGAACCCGCCAACTGTCGCCATACAACTCGTAGAGATCGGTGAACGAGATCGGCTCGTTGAGCAGCTTGCCGTTGGCCGCGAAGAGCTGGCGGGAGTTTCCCGCGGGATTGCCGAGCAGCCCCTTGGCGCTGGAAAGCGGCGACTGGCCCAGTCCCACGGAGACGTTGATCCACCACATGCTTGGGTTGCTCTGCGGCGCGATGCTGACCGAGTTGCCGCTGCTGTCGCTGACGATGTAGGCGCCGTCCCGCGACGTGATCTGCACGCCGGAAGGCAGCAGCACCGACTTGCCGCTGGCCAGCGTCGTCTGCTTGTGGTCGATGTAAAGCCTCTCCGGCTCCACGTCTACCTCGACGACCGACGAGCCCTCCTGCACAGCAATGCCCTTGTTCACGGCCGCATCGGGCCAGGTAGGCGCGCCCGACGCCTGCCGCGTTTGCACGGTGAAATCCGGAGCCTCGAGCAGGACGAATTCGCCCGAGGCCTGGAAATCGTAATACAAGCCATCGAAGGTCGTGATGTGGGTGTCGCCCACGGTCTGCGCGCCGGCACAGAAGACTTGCACGGCGCCGGGAGCATCCGTCTCCGTAAAGATCAGCGAGGGCCACTTGGCGGTGGACGCCGCAGTGGTGGTGTCCACCAGCGTCAGGTTGTTCTGTTCGCCGGTCCACCCTTCCTGCTGGCACGTAGGAGCGAGGGCCGTGCCGCTATCCACCAGCGTACGCGCAATGAGCGTGGTTCCGGGGTCGAAGGTCGCGACGGACCCGCAGCAATCGCCGAAGATATTGAATTCGGCCGTGTTCCAGAAACTTCCCAGGTCCGTAATGTAGTCGTCGCCCGGCGCCGAATAAACCGCGGTGCCGACGGTAACGGTTGTCGTGTCGTCCGCGCCGGGAACAACACCAGCCACTTGACCCATAATCTTCATGCTGGCCAGCGTAGCCCAGGTCTGGGGTGGGATCGGCGTGGCCATCGCGCTGTTGATGAAGCAATCGCCTCCCTGCGAAATCCAGGACGACGATGGGCACGGGCTGCCGTAGCCGATCAGCCAATACTCAACGTAGGCGCACGATTTGGACATGAGACTCGGGTACGCCCACGACGCTTCGCATTGCGTGTTGGAGTAAACGAACTGCTCCCAACCTGTGCACCCCGCGATGCTATTGCACGCCTTAACGCCCGGCATGAATTGCGTATTGACCTGGAGAGAAAAAGCGTTGGGTGTTCCCGTGCCCCCGCCCGCCGGCACGCCATTCTCTGCGGTCACTGTGGTCCCGGCGTCGAACCAACCCTCTGCCTGCGAGATGTTGCCCGTGGCCGCTTCTGCAGATAGATCGGTTCCGTTGCCTACGTTGTTTCCGCGCGCCCCTTTCCTGGGCGGCATCGGAACGGTCGGCGGTTTTGTGCACGGCACCTCTGTCCACCCCGTATCGGGGTAGCTCGCCCTGTAGCAGGACTTCTTGGGCCGCTGCGTGTGAATAATCCTCTGCCGCCAGTTCTCCAGCTCCTCGGCGCTCGGCCGAGGCCTGATTTCGCTTGCCGCTTCCGGCAGCCGCGTTGCTTCGGGCGCTGGCTTCATCTCCTGCGCAGGTTCCTGTGGAGGCGCGCCGGCTCCGGCCGCCCGGGCGGTCCCGGACAGCAACATACTCAGCGCCGCTACCGCGAGCACCGCGCCGCAAAGCACTGCCTTGCGTGACATGGCGCAACACAACTGCATGAATTCCCTGATTGACCTGAACATAAAACCTCCGGGGGGTGCGACTTGCCTGGGTGACCATTCTATTAGTGTCCTGAGTCGCAAATTCGTTTCATGAGCGAGTTGTCATCGTGAGTTTCTCTCGACGTGGGTCCACACAAGCGCGTGAAGATCCTCACGTGTCATTCTGAGCCTCGGTCGCCCGCCAAGGAGGGCCTAAGTCGAAGAATCCGCAGTCGTTCTTTGGCGATTTTCGACGGAGCGGAGCTCAGCCGGCTTTGCGGCCAAACGAACGCGAAGGATCTGCGGCTCTTCTTCAATGAATTTCCGGCGCACCGCGTTGGATTCAGGGTAAAACTCCAGATTTCTGCCGGACCGAGGTTCGACGATTTACGTGAACTGGCTGCGGAAGACGGCCTTGATGTGCGCCAGCCGCTCTTCGAGCGCCTTGACTTCTTCATCGAGCCGCAGACGCCGGGCCAGGCCGATGGCGTCGTAGTAGGCCTCCTTGGCATCGCTGTAGCAGGCCGTCGCCCCGCTCGAGGAATGTGCCTCGTACATCTCGTCGTAGGCCTTTTCGCCCATCGCCTTCAGTCGCTCCAGTTGCTCGAGCTGCGCTTTGCGTTCTGTTTCGTCCGTCATTTGTCTTCTATTTTGGAGCCGCGGCGTGGCTGACCGGCCGCACTGCCGGGAAGTAGCCGGTGCGGGTGCGCACGGTGAGCTTGCCCGATCCCTTCGCCGCGGCGGTCACCTCCACCTTGCGGAATCCCGAAACCGACGCGGGCTTGGTGGAGTGGTAGCCAATGGTGTACTGGCTGCGAATGTCGCGCGCCACCTCGGCGGCAATCTGATCGACTTCCGCGATGGACCTGGGGAAGTACGCGACGCCCCCGGTTTCCTGGGACAGCATCTCGAGCGCGCGGCGCGCATGGCGTACCTCGGCGCGGGTCATTTCATCGCCGAAGAGCAACCCGATCGAGTAAATCACCGGGCCGGAGAGCTGCTGCACGCGGCGGATGGTCTGCTCCAAATCCAGCGCCGATGCGTTGTCGTCGCCGTCGGTGATGATCACCAGCACCTGCTTGGGCCGCTTGGCGTCGGCGGCCAGCTTGTCGGCCGAAGCCGCCACGGCATCGTAGAGCGCGGTGCCGCCCTTGGAGTCCATCTGCGACAAGCCTTCGCGGAGCTTCTTGACGTCCGAGGTGAATTCGCAGTCGATGAAGGCTTCGTCGGAGAAGTTGACCACGAAGGCCTCGTCCCTGGGGTTGGAGGCGAGGATCATATCGAGAGCCGCCTTGTTGACGGAGGGGCGTTTGCTGTACATGGAGCCGGAGTTATCGATCACCAGGCCCATGGACACGGGCAGATCGGTGTGCTGGAAGCTGATGATCTTCTGCTGGACCCCGTCCTCCAAGACCTGAAAGTTGTCTTTGGTCAGGTCCTCGATCAAATGGGCGCCGTTGAGTACGGTGGCGTTCAGCACCACCTCATCGACGTCGGTGTGGAACAGGTAGCCCTCGCCTTTTTTCTCGAGAGTTCCGGCGGGCGGCGCGGGAGGTACGGTGTCGGGCGAGCGCACGGGATCGGTATCCCTGGTGAGCGCAGGCGACTGGGCAGCCGGCGCGCCTGCCGGCGCCTGAGCCTGCTGGGCCGGGAGAAGAAGACCCGATGCTACGAGGATTGCGGCCAGAACCGCGTTACTGCAATGGCGCATAGTACCCGGTGCGAGCATAAACCGTGAGCGGTGGCAATCCCGGTGGAGGATTCACCTTTACCTTCACTTTACGCCACTTGCCGTCGCGGCTGAGATTCTTGGGCCTGTAGCCGATCACGTACTGATTGCGCAGCTCGGTGGAGATCTTCTCGGCGATATCGCTCATCTCGTCCACGTCGTCGACACGGAACATGCGGCCGCCGGTAGCGGTGCTGACGTCGTCGAGCAGTTGCGGACCGGTGCGCTCCTCCGGTGTGGGCGCGTAGGGATCGAAGATGCCGATGGAGTAGATCTCCACATCGGCTTCGCGCACCGCGGCGCGCACCTCGCCTTCGGTGTACCGCGAACGGTTGTCGCCGCCATCGGAAACCACCAGCAGCGCCTTGCGCTCGTGGTGGGCGTCTTTCATCTTGGCCATGCCGTAGTAAATGGCGTCCAGCAGCGCGGTGCGGCGTTCGGCGTGCACGATGGCCAGCCGCGCCTGAATCTGCTCAACGGAACTGGTGAAATCCTCAATCAGCTCCGGCCGGTCGTTGAAGCCGATGACGAAGAACTCGTCCTGCGGGTTGGCCGTCTTGATGAACTGCAGGATCGACTCCCGGGCGCGGATCAGCTTGGAGCTCATGGAACCCGAGAGATCGAAGATGATGCCGATCGAGACCGGCGCGTCTTCGCTGGCAAAGCTCCAAATCTCCTGCTTGTTACTGTTCTCGAAGATCTGGAAGTCCTCTTTTTCCAGGCCCGTGACCAGGCGGTTCAGCGGATCGGTGACGGTGATGGGAACCAGCACCAGATCCACGTTCGTGCGAATGTACGAGCCGGGATGAATGCGCAGCGACTCAGGGCCGGATGCGGGGCCTGCTTCAGCGCCCTTGGGCTCGACGGCGGGCGCGGAGGAACTGCCCGGCGGCTCCACGTGGACTTTATTGAGCTGATCTTCCTGGGCCCAGTTCCGCGCCAGGCACAAAACCGCAACCAGGACGCAGACACCCAGGCGACGGCAAACCTGGGCGAAGTTTCTGCCTCCGTTGTGGCTAACCCGCCTTTGGGGAAGCATCTTCATGTGGCACCACGAGCGATTGAAGGCGATATTACCACTATCGGCGCGCCCCTGCTGTCAGCAGATTGTCATTACAGTACATTTCGACATTCGCGAACGCCGGCCGCGCAGAGCGCTGGGATACAATCAAGCCTGAACCCCCGCGATTCCACTGCCGGCAACGGCGTGGCGGAGCGCATTTTCCACCTTTGCAACGGCGGAGCACGACCTTCCTCATGGCTCGCATTTATCCTTTTCGCGCCTGGCGCTACAATCCCTCTGCGGTCCGGCTGGACGACGTGGTCACTCAGCCCTACGACAAGATCTCACCGGCCATGCAGCAGGCCTATTACCAGCGCTGCCCCTATAACCTCGTCCGCATCATCCTGGGACTGCCTGAGTTATTTGACGCCGAGCGGGACGAAAACGTCTATACGCGCGCGGCGCGGGATTTTCGCGCCTGGCGCGAGCAGGGCGTGCTGGCCGAGGAGCACGACCCGTGCGTCTTTGCCTATGCGCAGCGCTTCCGGGTTCCCGGAACCGACGTTGTGAAGGAGCGGCGCGGGTTTATCGCGCTGGGCAAGCTGCACGATTACTCGGAAAATGTGGTTTTCCGGCACGAGCAGACGCTTTCCAAGCCCAAGAGCGACCGGCTGAACCTGCTGAGGGCCACGCGGGCGCACTTCGGGCAGATTTTCATGCTCTACTCCGACCCCTTGGGAAGCGCGGAGAAGATTCTCTATGACGGCAACGGCACGGCCGACGCGGAAGTGACCGACGAGTACGGCGTGGTACACCGGCTGTGGCGCGTGAACAACCCCTCGACCATTCGCCTGCTGACCACCGCCATGGCCGACAAGAAACTGATCATCGCCGACGGGCACCATCGCTACGAAACCGCGCTCAACTACGCGAAGGAACACGCGCACGCCGCCCCGGCGCAGGCGGAGCTGAGCGCCACCGGCCTGCCGCAGCCTGCGTATCCGGAAGCCGCCGTGATGATGACCTTTGTGAACATGGATTCGGACGGCCTGGTGATTCTGCCCACGCATCGCGTGGTGCACAGCCTCACCGGTTTCGATGCGGCGGCGTTTCGCGCCAAGGCCGAAGAGTTCTTCACCGTGGAGACCCTGGCGCCGGGCGACGCGCAAAGCTATCTCGGCACATTAACTGCCCAGAGCGGCACGGCGTTTGCGGCCGTCACGCGCGGCGGCAACTTTTTGCTGCGCGCCAAGCCTGAAGCCATGGCCAAAGCCCTCGCCAATGTGCCGGAACGGCAGCGGCAACTCGGCCTCACCCAATTGCACTCGATCGTTCTCGACCGGCTGCTGGGCCTGGACGCCGAAAAGGTGCGCGAGCAGACCAATCTTCGCTACCTGCGCGACGCGGGCGAAGCCGTGGAACAGGTGCGCAAGGGCGAGGCCGATGTGACCTTCCTGACCAACCCCGTGACCATGGAGCAACTGCGCGAAGTGGCCTTTGCGGGCGAGGTGATGCCGCAGAAATCCACTGACTTTTTCCCCAAGCTGCTGAGCGGCCTGGCGATTTACGCGCTGGACTAGGATCGTAGGACGGAAGTAACCTTGTGTGGTAAGTCAAGAGTTCGCATCGCAATGAGATTGTCATCCTGAGCGGAGTTTGCCGCGTGACCGGGGCCCCCACGGACAGGTCTTCGTCCGTGGGGTGGTTGGGCGGCAAACGGAGTCGAAGGATCTGCGGTTGTTTTTCTGCAAAATTCAGACTCAGCACACTAGTTTCAGGGCACAGGAAGCCGGGGAGACCGATGCCGACGATCGATAAGAATCCTTCCGCTTCCTTGATTGCGGAGGTCGCCCCCCGGTCGCCGTGGCGCGTAACCGAAGTCGAAGCTCTTCCGGATTTCCGGCTGCGGGTTGCATTTGCCGGCGGCCTCACGGGAGTCGTCGACATGTCTCGCATGGTGCATTCGCCGAAGGCCGGAGTGTTCGCCGCGCTTGCCGACCCGTCTCTGTTTGCGCAGATGCGGCTGGAATTGGGCGCAGTGGCCTGGCCCGGTGAACTGGACCTTGCTCCCGATGCGATGCACGCTGCAATCCAGGAGCGTAGCGCGTGGCTGCTTTAGTCCGCTCACTTTGGCTGCTAGCGGCCGCGGCGGCAGCCTGCCAGCCTTTCGCCGTCACCCAAGCGCCGCCCGCTCCCGGGACGGCCCGGTTTGTGGTGGTGCTCGATGCCGCCCACGGTGGCGACGACCTTGGCGCGAAGCTCGGCAACCAGCCGGAAAAAGACATGACTCTGGCGCTCAGCGTCAAACTGCGCTCGCTGCTCATGGCGCGCGGCATTGCCGTGGTCACAACGCGCGAGTCGGACGTGAATGTAGACACGGATCGCCGCGCCGAGATTGCCAATCGCACCCGCGCCGCGGCCTGTCTGAATCTGCATGAGGCCCCGGCAAGCGCAAACAACGGGCCCGCCGTGCACCTGTTTCTTTCTTCCCTTCCCGCCGCGAAGGATGTGCGTCCGGCGCCGTGGCGAACGGCGCAATCGGCGTGGATCGAGCGCAGCACCGCGCTGGCCGGCGTGCTGAATGCGGCGCTCACGCAAGCGGGCGTCACGGTGACGCTGGGCCGTACGCCGCTGGCCGCGATCGACAGTATGACCTGTTCCGCCGTCGCGGTTGAGATCGCCCCCGAGCGGCCTGCGGAGGCCGAAGATGCTGCGGACAATTCGGGATTCGAGACCAAGGTGATGGAAGCGCTGGCGGCCGCGCTGGTGGAATGGCGATCCGATGGCGGCCAATTCGGAGAACAGCAGCCGTGATTCCTCGCCACCAGACCGTGCTGTTTGTGATCCTGCTCGTGGCCTCGGTCATCATGGGCGCCGTCTTGTGGAACCAGTTGCGGCGCGCGCACGAGCGGCTGCTGCGCGGCGAATTTGCCGCGCCAACGCAGGCGCCGCTGGTGGCGCCGGCCGAGCAGGCCACATTGATGGTGGCCGCCGACGCGGACAACTCCATCGCGCCGCGCATTCTGACCCTGCCTTTGCCCGAGAATCCCGAGGCCCGGGCGCGCGTCGTCCTGGGCAAACTCTTCGACCTCGACGCCGCGCCCGACGCCACGCATCCGGTCCCCGGCGGCGCAAGCTCCATCGCACAGGTGTTTCTTGTGCCCATCTCCGACGCCGGCGGAAAGATTTCGGCCGCATCGCCGCAATTGGCCGTAGTGAATCTGACCGGCGCGTTTGTGGCCGGTCATCCCTCGGGCATCGAGACCGAAACGCTCACGGTTCGTTCCATCTGCGCCACGCTCAACGCCAACTTGCCGCGCGTCACCGAGGTGCGATTTCTGGTGGACGGCCTGCCGCGCGCCACACTGGCCGGCCACGCCGACCTGACGCGCACCTACCTCGCCGCCCAGACGGCGCCAGCCGAGGGAGCTCAACCGTGAGCACGACCCCAAGCTCCACGACCACTTCCGCCATCGGCGTCTTCGATTCCGGATTCGGCGGATTGACGGTGCTGTGAGCGCTCATCGCGCGGCTGCCACGCGCGCGCTTTGCGTTTCTGGGCGACACGGCGCGGCCGCCCTGCGGTCGAAGCCTTTCCCAGGGTTCCGCTGCGCTTCACTCTGGGCTGTTTTCGGCTTGTCCCTCCGGGACGAACGGCCGGCGCCGTCCAGCGAAAGCGGAGAGCCAATCCGGCTCGATTGACGAAAGCCGCTCCTGCGATTGCCCTATCGGCGGCCACGGAGCGATTCCCGTGAAAATCGCTCTGGTATTCTGAGAAATAGCGGCAGCTCCGCCGTTTTCCCCTTTGGAGTAGACTCTCGGAGGAACACTCATCGCATGATCAATTTGGCGGGCAAGACAGCCGTCGTCTTCGGGCTGGCCAACAAGCGCTCGATCGCCTGGGGCATCGCCCAGAAACTCCACGAGGCCGGCGCCACCCTGGCCATCTGTTACCAGAACGAGCGCATGAGGGCCGAGGCCGAGGACCTGATCGACGAGCTCGGAACGGCCAGCGGCTTCCAGTGCGACGTGTCGAACGACCAGGAGATCGCCACTCTGTTCGCGGCGCTCAATGAGAAGTACGCGAAGATCGACATCCTGGTGCACGCCATTGCCTACGCCCCCGCCGAGGACCTGAGGGGCGAGTTCATCAACACCAGCCGCGAAGGCTTCCGCATCGCGCACGACGTGAGCGTCTACTCGCTGATTGCCGTGAGCCGCGGCGCGCTGCCGCTGATGACCGAAGGCGGCAGCATCATCACCTTGAGCTACTACGCCGCGGAAAAAGTGGTGCCTCATTACAACGTGATGGCCCTGGCCAAGGCCTCGCTCGAGTCGGCCGTGCGCTACCTGGCCTACGAGCTGGGACCGAAGAACATCCGCGTGAACGCAATCTCTGCCGGGCCCATCAAGACCCTGGCCGCGCGCGGCGTGGGCGCGCTGGGCGAGATGCTCAAATCGCACGCCGAACGCGCGCCGCTGCACCGCAACGTCGATCAGAGCGAAGTGGGTGGCACAGCACTCTATCTCGCCAGCGACCTGGCCAGCGCCGTCACCGGCGAAATCATCTACGTGGATTGCGGCTACAACATCATGGGGTACTGAAAGAGAACCGGCGGAGCCGGCCCGCATTTCTCACACGCGATGAGAACCTGTACCGCCGGTCTCCCGACCGGCTGTAGCGGGGGTCTCCGGACCCCCGTGGCGCACCGGCAACGCCGCCATGATCCCGCTTCCTACTGCATCGCCAGAATCTTTTCCCAGACGGCGGGCTCTATGGGCAGGCCGAGGCGCAGGTTTTCCTCGCGGATGCGCAGGGTTTGCTCGCCGGGGTAGCGCACTTCCCCATCAGGCGCGGCGGGCCGCGAGTTGTGCAACGACGCGACCACACCATCGGCGATCTGATCCGTAGCGGGTCCAAAGGCCGCGGGATTGAGCGCCAGAAACATTTGCGAGACGCCGGTTTCGAGCAGCGGGTCGGTCGAGATCTGGTGCGTGGCGCGGCCCATCGCCATCATCGCGGCTACCATGTCGAGCACCACGGCGAGTCCCGATCCCTTCCAGTAGCCAATCGGCAGCGGCCGCCACGACCTCTCGATCGCCGCCGCATCGCGCGTCAAATTGCCCTCCGCATCGTAGCCGCCGTCGACGGGCAGCAATTCTCCGCGCCGTCGATAGCTTGCCAGCGCGCCATAAGAGAACTGCGACATGGCCATGTCGAGCACCACCGGCCCGCTTGCGCGCGGCACGGCGACGACCAGTGGATTGTTGCCGATGGCGGGCTCCGCGCCGCCCCAGGGCGGAAGATTGGGCATGGTGTTGGTCCAGCAGATGCCGATCATGCCGGCCTCGGCCGCCTGCCAGCCGTAAGTACCGCCGCGCAACCAGTGATTGGTGTTGCCCATCGCGATCGAACTAACGCCGTGCTCGCGGGCCAGGGCGATGGCGCGCTCCATGGCGGCCAGCGCGTTCAGATTGCCGGGGCCTTTGTGCCCATCCCAGCGCTCGAGCGCACCCAGCCGCGCCGTGGCCGCGGCCTCGCCCGCAGGGTCCACGCAGCCGTTGCGAATGGTCTTCACAAAACGCGGAAAACGGTTGATGCCGTGCGTGTAGACGCCGTCGCGCGTGGTTTCGGCAAAGAGGCGGGCGCAGGTCTGAGCGCGCCCCGCCGCGAAGTCGAGCTTGCCGAGGACAGCGGCGAGGGTATGTTGAACTTCGGCGAAGGGCCTGCGGTTCATGGTTGGTCAGATAGCGGCGTTAGCGGAGTTGGCGGTGTTAGCGGCGTTAGGACACCGGCGAATTGTGCAGTCACCGCAGACCCACCGACTTTGTTTGTCGCGAAAAGTCACGGAAGGCTCCGCTCAGGATGAAGACTCAGCTGTGTTGCG
Source organism: Acidobacteriaceae bacterium (assembly GCA_003165005.1). Classification (GTDB taxonomy): domain Bacteria; phylum Acidobacteriota; class Terriglobia; order Terriglobales; family Acidobacteriaceae; genus Telmatobacter. The sequence goes on from PLSB01000113.1 coordinate 14,026, forward strand.
AACACCAAACTCCGCTAGCACCGCTAACTCCGCTAACACCGCCAACTCCGCTAACACCGCTAACTCCGCTATTCCTTCAGCGTCACCGTGATCTTGCGCGCATCGCCGCCTTCTGAAGTGATCAGAATCTCGCCGGTCGCGCGCTTGCGGATGCTCTTGAATTTTTCGCCCCACTCTACCAGCACCAGCGCGTCCGGCGTCAGCAAGTCGTCGAGGCCGATGGTTTCAAGCTGGCGCTCGCTTTCCAGGCGATAGACGTCGAGGTGATAGAGCTTGACCGGCTTGCCCTGGCGCGTGCCGTCGAATTCGTGCATCAGCGTGAAAGTCGGGCTGGTGACTTCATCGGGGTCGGCGGCATCGAGGGCCTGGGCGATGCCTTTGACCAGCGTGGTTTTGCCGGTCCCCAGGTCGCCGCCCAGCAGCAGCAACTGCGGCGGCTTAAGCAGATCGGCCAGCTTGCGGCCCACGGCGATGGTGTCCGAACCGCTCTGCGTGGTGAACTCGTACATTCTGCCTTCCGCGGCGACTGCGGCGTTGCTCATCTTTGAAACCTCGCCGGAAACCTTCATATGGGCATAGGACCCGCTACAGACCCCGTTGGGCTGCTGCACACGCCTTTAGTCCGCTGCATGCGCTCTCCGTCCGCTGCACGCGCCTTTAGTCCGCTGCATGCAGTGCCCCCTGCAACCAAACATACCCGTTCCGGCCGACCCCAGCAACGCGACTCACGTGCGTACCAAAGGCACGTGCGAGAAACGCAAACGAATCGGTGGCCAGAACCGTGTGCTCATCGGCCTCGCGCACGGCCTGGTCCGCGGCCAGACCGTGCAAATAGACGGCGGCCTCGACGGCGCGCGCCGCGTCTTCTGGGTATTGCGCCAGCAGGCCGGCAATCAGGCCGGTGAGCACGTCGCCGCTGCCGCCTTTGGCCATGCCGGGATTGCCGCTGGTGTTCACGGCCACGCGGCCATCGGGATGCGCGATGAGGGTGCGCGCGCCTTTGAGCACCAGTGTCACGCCGAGGCGCTGCGCAAACGTGCGCGCCGCGGTAAGCCGGTTGGCCTCAATCGCGGCGATGCTGCTGCCCGTGAGGCGGGCCATCTCGCCGGGATGCGGAGTGAGCACCAGAGTCCGGCCCTTGGCGAGTTTCGCCAGCAGCACCGGCTTGGCGGCGAGAATGTTGAGCGCGTCGGCGTCGATGACGGCAGGGATCTTTGTCGCGGCCAGCAATCCGGCCGTGAATTTTGCGGCTTCCGCGCTCTGGCCCATTCCCGGACCGATGGCGAGCACGGTTTTTCCTGCGGTGAGCGCGGCGATCTCGGTGGCATTCAAGTTCTTTGCTGACACCTGGCCTGCTTCGGTCGCCGCCAGCGGCCAAGTCATCAACTCCGGAGCGAACGACGAGACCACCGGCAGGGCGGGCCCGGGAACGGCCGCGGTGACGAGGCCGGCGCCGGCACGCAACGCAGCCAGGGCCGCCATGGCCGGCGCGCCGGCCTTGCCTCCGACCCATCCGAAAGAACCGCCCACCACGAGAACGTGTCCGAAGCTGCCCTTGTTGGCCGCGGCGGCGCGCGGCGCTTGTGCCAGCGCGAGAGACGAGCCGGCCCAATCGATGCCGAGCGACGAAACCATCAACGCATCCGGCGAGCCAATGGGCGCGACGGCCACGGGCTGATCCCAGCGGCGGGTGAGAGCCCCGAAGACGTGCGCCGGCTTGGGCGCGGTAAAGGTGACGACGGCGTCGGCGGGAAAGACCGCGCCGGAAGCGGTGGCGGCGGTTTCATCGGCGGGCCAGCCGGAGGGCAGATCGACAGCGAGAATCGGCGCCGTGCTCTTGCGCAGCCATGCGAGCGCGGCCAGTGCCATGCCTTTCATCGGCGGCTTGAATCCCGTGCCCAGCACGGCATCGACGATCAGGTCGGCGGCGAGCGCGTCGTCGTGCTTTTTGAGCTCCTCGGCCGACGTAGCCACATGCACCGCGCCGCGCATGGGGCTGGTCAGCTCGCTCCAGGCCACGGCCGCGTCGCCGCGGAGTTTATCCGGCGCGCCCAGCAGGATTGTGGTTACGTCGAGACCGGCTTCGCACAGCAGCCACGCCGTCATCATGCCGTCGCCGCCGTTGTTGCCGGTTCCGCAAAGCACGGTGACGCGATGCGCCTGCGGGAACTGCCGGCGCGCGAATGCGGCGACGGCCGAGGAGGCCGCGCGCATCAGGTCAAGCGACGGAATGCCGAAGCGCTCCGTGGTGGCGCGGTCGCAAGTCTGCATTTCGGCTGCGGAAAGAACGTGCATCGCCTTCATGGTAACGCAGTGGATAGTGGCTCGTGGTTAGTGGTTAGTGATTAGTGGCTAGTGGTTAGTGATCGGCGCCTGCGGTTCGCCTCGGCTGACGGCTCAGAGCTTGTTTCTGTTCCCTGTTCCCTGTTCCCTGTTCCCTGTTTTTCGTCATTTCAGCAGGCGCGCCTGCAGCGTGACGTGCGAGTTGGCGCGGGTGAGGGTGCAGGAGCCGTTTTTGTCGCAGCGGAAGTGAATGGAAGCAGGAAAGACCTGCCACTCGGCGGTGCGGTTGCGCATGCCGGCCGCGCCCAGTTGAAACACGCGCCCGCCGCTGGTTTCAACCGTGCCGCGCGAGGGATTGTCGCCAACGATCACGTCGTCGCCTTCAATGGGCGCGGGCAGGCGTGCAGCCCGCCCCAATTGATTTCGATCGCCCCCGTGGTTCTTTTCCGCGTTGCTTCTCTCCTCCCGCAGCCAGATGTCCTCCTCGGCAGGGGTGGGAAAATCGGTGGCGAAATCCCACGTCTTCGAGGCTGCGTAGGCCTTCGCCGCACAAGGCAGCGGGCCACTGAGATCGATCTCCGCAATCTTCCCGCTTTTACCGCTCATATTCACAACCGTGTCGCCGGTCGCGGTCTGCTGCGGCCCCTGCAGCGGGGCGGAATCGCTGTCGTCGGAAGTGCGCGGCACGGGCGGGGGAAAGAGAATCTGCTTCTGGCAGCTTACGAGCCCCGCGGCGTCCAGCAGACGGATCGTGACCGAGATCTGGCGCGGCGGATCCGCCGCCACGGTTGCGAAGCTGGCGGCCTGCTGCGTGCCGATGGGATCGAGAAACAACTGGTAGGAGGCGCTCGTCTGCCAGTGGGCGACAAGCCGGCCGCTCAAACCCACGGCATCGAAGCGCTGGCTGCCAAGGTCGATGAAGGGAACGGGCGGCTTGCCCCGGAAGAGCGAGGGGAAGGCAAGAGCGATCAACGCGATCAACGCCAACGGCGCAGCCACAATGAAGATTTTGACAGCAGGAAGCGGAAGGCTCGGTTTTTTCCCCGCAGCCGGCTCCGCGGGCGCCGGCATGGCCTCGCGGAACGAGTACAGATCTTTCTCGCTGGTGTTTTCGGGGTACGGCACCACCTCGAAATGGGAGACGGGAAGGTCTTCGCCGGGGCCGGGAGAGTTGCCGCCGGCGCCTGTTTCTGCATTCAGATCGGGTCGATCCGCATCGCTCATAGTATTAGGCATCCGATCGTTCGGCCGGGAAACCGTGCGCGTAGATCACAGCCATTGAAACACGGGAACGCGGGCGCTGCAATAACCCTTCTGTGCAGAAAAAGGAGGCCGTTTCCCACCGGAAGAAGCCATTGGACCACTGCCCTGCCCCGGCCCATCTCTTCCGAAACTCTTTCGAAATCGGGAAAAAATTCCCTGCGGAAGAATTCGCCGCTGACAGACCCGATCGCGCACCCAGTCCCTTATTGACTCCTGCATAAATAAT
>PLSB01000103.1 GCA_003165005.1 Acidobacteriaceae bacterium
AGCGCCATGCCGCAGAAGAAGAACCCTGATCTGACTGAACTGATTCGCGCCAAGGTCGGCCGCATTCACGGCGCGGCGCAAGCCGTCACACTGCAGCTCAAGGGCCTGCCTCTGGCCTACAATAAAGACATGCAGGAAACTCAGGAGCCGGCCTTCGCGGTCGATTTTGTCCCGCGGATGCTTACTCTCGTGGCGCGCTTCACCGCCGCCCTTCAATTCAATCGCGAACCCATGAACCATGCCGCGCAGTCCGGCTACCTCAATGCCATGGCCGCGGCCACCTATCTCGTCCACAAGGGCGTTCCCTTCCGCCTGGCGCACGAGAAAATCGGCCACGCGGTGCGCTTCGCCATCGAGAAAGGCGTGGAGTTGAACGAATTAACCCTCGTGGATCTGCGCCAGTTTGGCGAGGAGTTCGGCGAAGACTTTTTTGCTGCCATCGCGCTGGACGCCACGCTCGATTGCCACGACGTCATCGGCGGCACCGCGCGCGCTCGTGTGCGCCAGGCGCTCGATGCCGCAGCGGAACGCATCGCCGCGCTCGTGAAATCCACTGCAACGGAGGCCGTTCATGCTGGTGCGTAAGGCGCTGCTGCACGACGCCTCCAACATCTACGACCTCGTCAACTCGCTCTCCGGCGATGGCACCCTTCTCAAGCGCCCCTTCGCCGAGATCTGCGAAAATATCCGCGACTTCACGGTCGCCGAGTCCGATGGCGGCGTGTTCCTGGGCTGCGGCGCGCTCCACTTATACGGCCCGCATCTCTGCGAGGTGCGCTCCATCGTGGTCAAGCCCGAGGCCAAAAGCAAAGGTGCGGGTGGAGCGATTCTGCGCGCTCTGATCGAAGAAGCCGAGATGCACGGCGTCCAGTCCATCTGCCTCTTCACGCGCATCGCCGATTTCTTCTTCAAGTACGGCTTCCGCACCGTCGAGGACAAATCGGAGTTGCCCGACAAGGTCTTCAAGGACTGCCAAAGCTGCCCGCGCCTGCACCGCTGCGACGAAGTCGCCATGGTTCGCGGCCGCATCCCGCGCATGTCCATCCTCGGCCCGAAAGAAGAGGCGCAGGAGCTGGTGCGAATCTCCGGTTGAAATCGTAACGCTGGCAGCTTCATGCGCGGGCCTGAGGCCCGCACGACAGCCGGTCTGGAGACCGGCGCTACTGCCCCATCTTCGTGAGCATCGCCGCCGCAACCACGACCTGGCCGTAGCTCAACCCGCCATCGCCCGGGCTCACGTTGCGGTGCTGGTAGACCTGGAAGCCTTCCTCTTCCAATCCCGTGCGTAGCAACCGCGCAAGGCGGCGATTATGCATACAACCGCCGGAGAGAGCTACTTTTTCAATTCCCGTTGCCTCGCGGGCCTGCTTCGCAGCAGCGATAAAGGTCGCAGCAACCCCGGCGTGAAAACGCGCAGCGGTGCGCGATTTGCTCACGCCTGCACGCGAATCTTCGACGAGTTCCTTCCACATAGGAATCGCGGAGATTCTCGCGGTCTTTCGCGCGTTCCAGTCTCCATCGACCAATGCTAGTGCGTAACCCAAGCTGAGTCCATCCGGCTCGTCGACAGCAAGCCCTTCGAGCTCAATCGCCGCCTGCGCCTCGTAATCGACCACCCCGCGGCCCAGCACCACAGCGGCAACCGCGTCGAAGAGCCGTCCGCAGCTTGAAGTGAGCGGCGTGTTCAACTCGCGCTCGATCATGCGCTTGAGCAAATGCGCTTCCTGCGCCTTCGCGCCTAGGAGCGTAAGCACTTCCGGCGATTCCACGTCGAAATCCGCTGCATGAAGATGCCCCAGCGCCATGCGCCACGGTTCGCGAATCGCCGCTTCGCCGCCGGGCATGGAAACGTAGTCGAGATGCGCGAAGCGCTCGAAGCTATCGAGCCGGCAAATCAACACTTCCCCGCCCCAGATGCGGCCGTCGGTGCCGTAGCCGGTGCCGTCGAGGCTTAAGCCGATTGCCGGTCCCTCGATGCCGTGCTCCGCCATACACGCCGCGATGTGCGCGTGATGATGTTGCACGGCGATCAGAGGCAGATTGCGCTCGGCGGCCCACTCCTTCGCCCACGACGTGGACAAGTAGCCGGGATGGAGATCGTGCGCTACAGCTTCAGGTTCAATCTCGAAGGTGTGCATCAGATGCGCCAGCGCCTCGCGGAAGAAATCCAGGCCCGTAATATTCTCGAGATCGCCCAGGTGCTGGCTCTGGTAGGCAAAGCGGCCGCGCGAGAGAGCAAACACGTTCTTCAAGTGGCCGCCGACGGCGAGCAGCGGCGGAGAATCAAAGGGCAACGGCACAGCGAGCGGCACAAATCCGCGCGCGCGGCGGATCAACTGCGGTGCGCCATCGACCACGGCCATCACCGAGTCGTCGCAGCGCTGCAGGATCTCGCGGTCGTGCATCAGGAACACGCCGGCGATGTGCCTAAGCCGCGCAAGCGCTTCGTCATTGTCGATCGCGATGGGCTCCTCGCTGAGGTTGGCACTGGTCATCACCAAAGCCTTCACGCGCGCATCGGCAAAGAGCAGATGCTGCAAGGGCGCATAGGGCAAAAACACGCCCAGCCATGGGATTCCCGGCGCAACGGAGCCGGCAATGCCGCAATCCGCGCGCCGCCGCGCGAGAACAATGGGCCGAGCCGGCGTCTGAAGCAGTGCCTCTTCCTTGCGGGTCAGCTCGCAAACAGCCCGCGCGGCATCGAGGTCGCGCACCATCACCGCCAGCGGCTTGCCGAAGCGATGCTTGTGCTCGCGCAGGCGCATCACTGCCGTCTCGTTCGTCGCGTCCACGGCAAGATGAAAACCGCCGATGCCCTTGATGGCCACAATCTCGCCGGCCATCAGCCGGTCGATGGTCGCGGTCACGGGATCGGCGGACGGAATTCCTGTTCCTTCCGGCGTAACCAGCCAGACCCGCGGACCGCACACCGGGCAGGCGTTGGGCTGCGCGTGGAAGCGGCGGTTCGTGGGGTCGTCGTACTCCGCCTGGCAGGCCGGGCACATCGTGAAGCGCGCCATCGAAGTCTGCGGGCGGTCGTAGGGAATGCGCCGCGTGATCGTGTAGCGCGGTCCGCAGTTGGTGCAATTCAAAAACGGATAGCGGTAACGGCGGTCCTTGGGATCGAGCAGTTCACGCAGGCAATCGGCGCAGGTAGCCGCGTCGGCAGGAATCCCGGTGCTCACCTGGCCTGCGGCATCGCTAGCAATAATCCTAAAGCCCGTCTCGCCCGTGGCACGCACTTCGCGCACTGCAACCGAATCAATGCGTGAAAGCGGCGGAGCTTCGGCTTCAAGCCGGCGGCGAAACGCTTCCACTCGCTCGGCCGGTCCTTCAATCTCGATCGTCACGCCGCCGGTGTCGTTGCCGATGAATCCTGACAGGTTCTCCTCCGATGCCAACCGAAAGACAAAGGGGCGGAAGCCCACGCCCTGCACCACGCCGCGCACTTCGTACCGTTCCCGTCGCAGCACTTCGTGCGGTTCTTGTTTTGGTTGAGATTCGTGCGTCAAGCCTGCGCCTCGCCCCGAAATTCAGCATAGCGCATGGGAACCCTCACATTCCTGCCTTTCGCCGAGCTTAGCCACGCACTCCGGCACGCCAGCACGGCCACAGGGAAAAAGCATAATCTGAATAAGAGCATGAGCGAGATCATGAGTTGCCGGCGAATTCAGACAATGCGTGCCATCGCTGCCGTATTGCTCCTGATCGCGCCGGGAGCAGCCGCCGCGCCGGCCCAGGCGCCCGATCAGGCCGCCGTGATTCACAGCATCGATGCCGCCGTTGCGGCCCGCTTCGAAAATCTATTGAGCTTCACCGACGTCGAGCACTACTCCGTTTACCGGGGCAACGACGAAACCCATCCCGTGGCCGAGATGACCGTACGCGACACCTACACAAAGGGCGTCGGCAAGGAATACACGGTGCTCTCCGAGATCGGCTCGGGCATTGTGCTGCGCTTCGGGTTAAAGCCGCTGATCGAGAACGAGAAGACGATCAACTTGCCGGGGAACGTGGAAAAATCCTGGTTCACTTCGGCAAACTACGAGATGAAGCTGAAGCCCGGCGGCATCGAGAAGCTCAACGGCCGCAACTGCTACGTCCTCGCCATTCAGCCCAGGGCACAAGCTCCCAACCTCGTGATCGGAACTCTGTGGGCAGACGCCACAGACGGTTCCCTCGTCCAGATTCAAGGCGTCGCCTCGAAGAGCCCCTCCCCTTTTGCCGGCGTCACGCACATGATGCGCCAGTACGCCAATATCGATGGCTTCGCCATGGCCATGCACGCCCGCGCCGAATCCAGCAGCATGCTTTTTGGCCATACCGTGGTCATCATCGATTACAGCGACTATCGCCTGCAACTTCGCGAGAGCAAGTAGAAAGCTGGCGGCTTCGAGCCTATAGCTTGTAGCCGGTAGATTTCACCTTGCACCAGCCTTGAGGAGCACTTCCACGATCTCCTGGTGGCCACTCGCAGAGGCAAGGCTCAATGCCGTATTCGTGTCCCCTTGGTGAATAACAATGCCGTTGGCAGTGCCTTCGGCATAGCCGCGGTCCGTTTCCGTTACATTGACGTTAGCCCCCTTGTTAAGCAGCGCCTGCACTATTCCTATGTAACCTTCTGCCGATGCATACATCAGGGCTGTGTAGCCGGACTCATCTGTAGAATTCGCATCGGCGCCGAGGGTCAACAGGGTCTGCACGGCAGATGTATCTCCACGTCTTGCAGCATCAACGCACATTCTGCCAAGATTCCGCTTAGCAGCGTTCCTCACATCGGCATCCTTGTCTTCTGCAGCAATTCTCGCCAGCAATGACCGGTCGGTCAACTGATACACGGCGCTGCTTCGGACATCGGCGTTCGGGTCGTTGATTGCAATTTTAGCCAACAATGATTGGTCGGTCAGAACAAACGCGGCGTCCCTGCGGACTCTGGCGTCCGGGTCACTCACTGCAATTTTAGCCAGTTCTCTGCACGCACTTTGTTTGCCAGATCCACACTTAGATTGTAAAACCATGATATTATCACTAATTTGTAATGGATGACTTGGCTTGGCAAGGCACAGTAATGCAAGCACCAACGCTACAGAATTTCCCTTTGTCCCGTTCATAACCGTCCCCCCTAAACGGTCATCATAAGCTACCGGATTTCGCTCGTGTCTGTGATGACAATCATTCTGGCTGCCCCCACCGAATAGCCGATCCTGCGACTCCGCTGCCGGGTGCGCCAGGTCCGGGTTCTCCGACTTTGGGGGGCTGACGAGGCGCGCCGCATTCGGGAACAGCCGAAATCCAAGTCAACATTAGGAAAACCACACGGCACGGTGATTGCTGTCACGGATTGCGATAGCCCCCGGCTCGTACAACAATGGTAGGGAATCTCCGCGGCGCATCCATCGCCGCTCCGCAACAGGTTCGAATTGTGCAAAACACAGCCGTTGGGCTCGACCGACCAGGGAGGAAACGTGTCCGCATTCACGCCGCCGCCGCTACCGAGCGAAGATAAACGATGGAAGATCGTGAACGGCACCATGCGCAAGAGCGGTTATGCCCGTCACGCGCTCATTGAAACATTGCACACCGTGCAGTCGTCGTTCGGCTTCCTCGACGACGACGCCATCCGCTTTGTGGCCAACTCGCTGCGCGTGCCGCTGAGCCAGGCATACGGCGTGGCCACGTTTTATCACTACTTCACGCTCAAGCCGCCGGGCAAGCACACCGTGACGGTCTGCGCCGGCACTGCCTGCTACATTAAGGGCGCGGACAAGCTGATTGCCACGGCCGAAAAGCGGCTGGCCATCAAGCAAGGACAAACCACGCCGAATGGCGAGATCAGCCTGATGACGGCGCGTTGCGTGGGCGCGTGCAGCCGCGCGCCGGTGGTGCTGTGCGACGGCGAAGTAGTGGGTGANNGTGAACGTCTGCATGGACCTGGCCTGCGCAAGCCAGGGCGCGGGGGCGCTCAAGGACGCGCTGGTGAAGACCGCCGAAGCCTCGGGCAAGAAAGTTCTGGTGCGCCGCACCGGCTGCATGGGCCCGTGCTCGCATGGGCCGTTGGTGCGCGTCGATCCTGAGGAAACGCTCTACCACCACGTGAAGGCCGACAAGGCCGAGGCCATTGTCGACGGCCTGGGCGGCTCGCCGGCTCCCGATTTTCAATGCGACCTGAACGATCACTTCGACAAGCAGGTACGCGTGGTGCTCGAGAATGCCGGCTACATCGATCCGGAAAAAATCGACGACTACATTGCGCGCGACGGCTACAAGGCGCTGCTGACGGTGCTCAACGAGATGACGCCCAACGGCGTGGTGCACCGCATCACGGAAAGCGGATTGCGCGGGCGCGGCGGCGGCGGCTATCCCACGGGACTGAAGTGGGGCACCGTGGCCAAGGCCAAGGGCGACGTGAAATACGTGGTGTGTAACGGCGACGAGGGCGACCCCGGCGCGTACATGGATCGCAGCGTCATGGCGGGCGACCCGCATCGCGTCATCGAGGGCATGGC
>PLSB01000085.1 GCA_003165005.1 Acidobacteriaceae bacterium
CAGCGTCACTTCCAAATGCAATCTGCGCTGCACCGGCTGCTACGCAGGAGCGGTTGGCACCGTCACCAGCGCTCCGGCGCAGCCGGGGCTCAGCCTGAGCGACTGGAATTCCATTGTTGACGAGGCGGTTCGGCTGGGCGTGATGGCCTTCATGATCGCCGGCGGCGAACCCTTTCTACTGCCGGGCATCGCGAAGCTGTTCCGGGATCATCCCGACCGGCTCTTCCTGGTCTTCACCAACGGCACCGCGTTGCAGCCCAGCGATTTTCAAATTTTGAAAAACTGCTCGAACACGGTGGTCGTGGTGAGCCTTGAAGGCAATCGCGAGCTGACCGACCTGCGCCGGGGCCGCGGCGTCTACGAGAAGGCTCTCGGCGCTCTCGACCGGCTGCAGGATGCGGGTGTTTTGACGGGCCTCGCTGTAACGGTGGGATCGGCAAACATCGCGTATTGGTCGGAGCCGCGCAACATCGACGAGTTGATTGCCCATAGCGGACCGCTGGCGATGTTCATCGAGGAGATTCCCGCGAGCGGTTGCGAAAGCGGCGCGCCGCTGACGGCCGAAGAGCGGATTCGCTTCCGCGAAACCGTCGTCGAGTATCGGGAGCGCGCGAGCGGCGGCGCTTTCATCATTCATTCACCCGGAGATGAAGAGATGTTCGGAGGGTGTGTTTCCGCGGGGCGCGGCTTCGCGCATGTAAATCCGAACGGAGACGTGACCGCCTGTCCGGTCTCCGCGCTGGCGACGCATAACGTGAAGAGATGCAATCTGCGCGAGGCCCTGGCCAGCCCACTCTTCGCCATGATCCGGGAGAATGGGCATCTGTTGGAGACGGCGGGGCATCCCTGCGGCCTCTCCGCACACGCGGAGGAGTTGGAGAGCATGGCAAAGGGCCTGGGCGCTTATCGCACCGGGACGCCGGATTCTTTGCCACGAGAGAACGGATGGCCCGTGGCCATTCATTGACCGGACAGAAACCCGCTCTTTGATTTGGCGTGGATGTGCCGCGCAGGGTTCGCGCTGTCCCACATCTCAAAAGCGAGATGTGGGGCACCCGGCTTTTGCGGAGAGTTCGAGGCGCTCGAAAGACAACCACAGATCCTTCGACTCCGCTTACCCCATGATTGCGCGGCAATCATAGGGCCCCAAACGCGCTCCGCTCAGGATGACAATTCTATTGTGATGCGAACTTCTGATCCACCACACTCGCATGGCGGAAAGGAGCAGTGCGGGAACCTTTCCGCCCATTCAGTTGTCCAAATAAAAGCGGGCTTTGCGCGCGGCGATGGCGCGGCGCGACCATTTAACCTGAAGCATGGGGCCGCAAAAGACTGAGGGTTGGTGCGCACGCCCTGGGAGTGGGAGTTTTTGATGCGATGGTTGGCGATGGTTTGTGGTGTGGCGGCGATCGGTTGCGGCGCGGCAATAGCGTGCGCCCAGGCGGGGCAGCCTACCGCGGCGGAAAAGAAATCCGCCACTGCGATCACGCTCCCGCCCTCGCCGAAGGCTCTCCTTCCCGACGCATTTGACGGCTGGGAGACAGCGGAGCCAGCGAAGACTGTGACCGACCCCGCGCGGGCTGACCCGGCGAATGCCGTGGCGCTGAAGGAGTACGGGTTCAACGCGGCCGTGGTGGCTAATTACAAGCGCGAAGGCGAAACGCTGAGCCTGCACGCACTGCGCTTCAACGATGTAAGCGGGGCCTACGGCGCGTACAGTTATTACCGGCAGAATAACTGGCCGAAGGAATCGATCGGCAACGGCGCGGCTTCGGACAACAACCGCGTGATTTTCTGGGTGGGGACGACCGTGGTGGACGCAACCTTTTCGCACGTAGAGCCGATGTCGGCAGGCGAACTGCGCGACATATCCCGGCAACTGCCTACAGCGAATGGAAGCCGCGCACTGATCCCGCCCATTCTGGCCAGCCTGCCGCAGTCCAAGCTCGACCCGCAGACTACGCACTACGCAGTGGGCCCGGCCAGCTACGCAGGCTCGGGCGGCGTGTTGCCGGCGTCGCTGGTCGACTTTGACAAGGGCGCGGAAACGGTGACGGCGAATTACTCGCTGGCCTCCGGGCCGGCCACGCTTACGCTCATCGATTACCCCACGCCGCAGATGGCGCACGCCAAGGTGGACGCGATTCGCGCGTATCTGAAAGCCGGCAGCCAGGCGACGCCACCCTGGCCCAAGCCGCTCGTCGACTCTGATGCTGCGTCGCTCGAGGTACGGGACAGCGGGCCGCTGGTCGCGATCGTGAGCGGCGATGCGGTTCCCGACGAGAGCCACCGGCTGCTGGAATCGGTGCACTACGAGGACGAAGTGACGGCGATTCCTCAGCCGGTGGAGTCGGAGATCGAGAAGACCGGCAAGCTGCTCTTGGGCATCACGGTGCTGTGCGTGGTGGGCGCCGCAGCGGCCATTTTGCTGGGAGGGTTCCTGGGCGGCGGCAGGGCGCTCTACCGGATAGCCAGGGGCAAGCCGGCTTCTTCGGCCTTCGACGAGGAGTTCATCTATCTCGATCTGCGCGAAAAATGGGTGGACGGGAAAGAAGCCATTGACAGGCCGCATCCGAAGGGTTAACGCCCCTCTGAACCTGTGGAAAAGTGGACATAAACCCAAAGAAACCCAGCAAATTCGCGGGAAAAGCCGTAATTGGATAGGCGAAACATCGGCGAAGATAATGCCGGTCCCGGCCCCTGTATTGAATTGTTAAATGATTGAAATATAACAATTTATTTTCCTGCACATTTTCCCTTGACACTGCTTTCCCCCCAACCTAACATGCAGCCAGAAAGTTCTAATGGGTTTGCCTCCGTTGGAACTAT
>PLSB01000256.1 GCA_003165005.1 Acidobacteriaceae bacterium
TGAATATCAATCTTGTTCAGGCGAACGGCGTGTGCCTGACCAGGTGGCAGATGCGGGCGCTCAAGCAATTGGCAGGGGCTGAAGCCCTCGTTGATTTTGGGGCACCTTGCGGCACCCTTCGGCAAGCTCTGGGCAGGCTAAAAGTCGTGCCCTGTTACAAAGCCAACCCATGCCGTCGCTTTTCGGGGAAGGCCGGAGCTAGCTTGATATTCATCTTTCACAATTCCTATAGGGTGGGTTTCGTGGTTTCCCACCCTTTCGCAGAGGGCGCGAAAGGATGGGGCACGGGAAGCCGCTGCGTGGGGCCATTGCATGGAGCAGCCCTTTGGACCATTGCATGGAGCGGCCTTTTGGACGAGCGTGCTCGGTGGGGTTGATCCCTGAAACCTGAAACCTTTTCCATTTACACTGAAGGTGCATGATTCCAACCCTTAGCTGGACTCCCGAGGGAGTCCGTTTCCTCGATCAGACCAAGCTCCCGCTTGAAGAGAGCTACGTGCTCGCCACAACCTATGAGGAGGTGGCCGCCGTGATCGTCGCCATGGTGGTGCGCGGGGCGCCGGCCATCGGCGTCTCCGCGGCGTACGGCATCGCCCTGGGTGCAAAGAACACCAAGGCCAGGACGGCGCAGGAATTTGCTCCGGAGTTTGAGCGCATTTGCGTGTGGCTGGCCGCGACCCGGCCCACGGCCGTCAATCTTTTCTGGGCCATTCACCGGATGCAAGCAGTTTTCAAGACGCTGCTGGCTACCGGCGCGTCCATCGTCCAAATCCAAAGAAGAATTCTGGCCGAGGCGCACACGATGTACGCGGAAGACATCGCGGCCTGCAAAGCGATGGGCGCACATGGCGCCGATTTGATGCCCGACGAGGGCGGCGTGCTGACGCATTGCAACGCCGGGGCGCTGGCTTCCTGCGGCTACGGGATGGCGCTGGGCGTGATTCGCTCGGCTGTGGAGCGGGGCAAGAAGATTCACGTCTACGCCGACGAGACGCGGCCGTTTCTGCAGGGTGCGCGGCTGACGGCGTGGGAGCTGATGGCCGACCACATTCCCACCACGGTGATCTGCGACAACATGGCCGCGAGCCTGATGCGGCAGGGAAAGATCCAGGCCGTGGTGGTGGGTGCGGACCGCATCGCCGCCAACGGCGACACGGCCAACAAGATCGGCACCTACAGCGTGGCGATTCTGGCGCGCGAGCACGGCATCCCGTTCTACGTGGCCGCGCCGTGGTCCACCATCGACCTTGCGACCGCGACCGGCGACCAGATCCCCATCGAGGAGCGGCCCGCAAAGGAAGTGACGCACCACGCCGGCAAGCAGGTGACGCCCGATGGCGTGGGCATCTGCAATCCCGGGTTCGACGTGACTCCGGCCAAATACATCGCGGCCATCGTCACCGAGCGCGGCGTGCTGCGCGCGCCGTACGCGAAGGCGCTTAAAAAGATGGAGCTGGCCGCCGATCAGGTCTAGTGCGCTTGCACAAGCGCTGCGCGGCATTCCCCTCCCGGCGCAAGCCTGCAGAAGGGCTTCGCTGGAATGTTCCGGGCAACGGCAAACGCGATGACGATGACTCCGAATGCCATGATCCAGCCCGGACGAATGCGGGTGAAAACGCCGCTGTTGGGCTGCAACCACTGCCGCACCAGGCCATAGAGCACCACGGGCAGCGTCATGAAGGAAAGTGGGTTATCGCGGAACGCCATCCCCAACTCGCCGCGTACCAGGTGGTGAAGCATGCGGGTGCTTCCGCAGCCAGGGCAGTAAAGTCCCGTGAGCGCGTGCAGCGGGCACGGCGGGAGCAAGAAGGTGGCTCCCGGCCGCAGCAGGCAAACCGCCGAGACAATTGCAGCCACGGCCAGCGTGGACACGATGGTGATGCCGCGATCCGCTGAAATCCGCATGCCGGCCTCAGTGGTTGGCCACGTTTGCGAACTGGACGAGCGCATAGATGATGCCGATGACCAGTCCCGAACCGAATCCCCACCACAAGATGGACCGTGCGCTCTTTGAAGCCGCGAGCGCGCCGGCGTAGTCATTTGCCGCCAAACGCTTGTTGACGTCGCCCGCGCGGATAATGCCTACAATCCCCAGGGGAAGACAGCAGAACAGGGTCACCAGCACCGCCTGGGTCATGTAGTTCGGTACCGGAGGGAGGATCACCGGTACTCCGGGCTGGAATGGCGGAGGTGCGTAGTAAGGCTGCGCTCCCGGAGCGGGATACTGTGGCGGCGGAGCGGGATACTGAGGCACTGGAGGCTGAATAGCAGCCGGCGGTTGTAATGCCGCGCCGCACTGGGAACAATGCCGGGACTGTTGATCGTTGTTAAAGCCACACTGCGGGCAGAACATCGAGTCTCCTTGGGAGCTGAAGGGTTGGAAACCTATCGAAATACACGCCTGAGATCCTCAGCACTCGCCGGCGAGCCCACGAAACGATAAGAACTTTGCGGATGCTCAGGCGGAATGAGGTCCCGGTGAACGATTCGAGATGTTGCATCACTTTTATCATGAAAAGGCCGGGAAGGTCTTGAACTGAAAGAGAAACCCTGCTCGCGCCGGCGCCGGCGACTCAATATCGTCGAAACCTGGTTGACTCCCGAAAGCCGCTATCGGTTCCCGGTCGCCCCTGCCCCGATCCATTGCGGCCCCTCATGTTCGAGCGTGGTGTGCTTGGCGGGCCGTGCGCGATGGCGCTTAAGAAGATGGAGCTGCTACCCGTTCTGGCATAGAGGCCTCACCCCTTGCTTCCATTTGATCCCTCTGTGAATCGAATGAATAGGAAGGGACATGCCAAATCGCGCCGAATCGCATATAGTGAAAGAACGGTATCAGCAAGGAGGGGCGGCAATGAAGGGAGCGGCTGTGGCAGTGAGATCCCGTCAAAAGGCTGTCAATGGCGAGATCGAGGCTTTCTTTGACGCCAGCATCGACGCCATGACCCCTCGTCAAGTCGAGGCATTCGAGCGCCGGTCCAGAAAAATCATGGGCGCCTCGATGAGCCGCGCGCGTAAGACCGGCGGCGCTCTCGAAAAGCCTCAATCAACTCTACGAGCTTCTCGGGCGTAACGCTCGGATTCGCCGCTTTTACAAGCTCCACAAACGCCTGCTCATCCCCGGTTTCATAGAGCAAGTCGAGTCTTTCCGCGAGAGCCTTCTTTGCGGCAGCTTTGGCTTGATCGATATGTTTCTCTTTCTTGTATGGCCAGTCCATCGGGTCTAGCTCCCTTAGATGTGTACCCGCGCCCACCATCTCCATCGGTCGAATCCTTCTTAAATGATCCAAGGCGGTAAGTCTAGGGGAATTGCTGTCAGCTCGCTCATGGCAGTTTCTTACTATAGGTCCGCCGTTATGTCTACGAAATTTGTTTTGGACCATTACGCAATTACACTGCGCGATCGGAGTCTAAGCTTGTGGATTTCAACTTAGGACACTACCGTCAGCTCGCGGTGTTGCGTCGGTTTTGACAAACTATGCCATATTAGCTAAGCTAAGTTAGCAGGACGAGGCCATGCCGACCGCAACCATCTTCGAAGCCAAGACGAACCTATCCAAACTGGTGCAGCGCGCCCTGAACGGGGAGGATGTGCGCATCACCTCGGGGCGCGAGCGCAAACCCGTGGTGCGTCTGGTGCCTGTCAATTCCGTTCCGGCCAGCCGGCGCCTGGGATTTCTCGAGGGGCTGGGCGATGTCGGGCCCGAGTTCTTCGAGCCACTGCCGGAAGACGAGCTTCGCCTGTGGAACGGCGAGGGTGAATGAGAGTTCTGCTCGATACGCACGCGCTCCTGTGGGCAGCTTTTCGCAAGGATCTGCTCTCAGTCCGTGCGCAGAAACTGATCGAAGCCCCCGCAAATGAGCTGCTCGTCTCCGCCGCATCGGCCTGGGAGATCGCCACCAAGTACCGGATGGGCAAGCTTCCCCTGGCGCAGGCTCTCGTCGAAGATTTCGTTCCAAGGGTGACCGCAGCGGGTTATACGCTGCTCTCCATCTCGGTTGAACATGCGCTGCGCGCGGGCCGCCTTCCCGCCGATCACAAAGATCCATTTGACCGTATGCTCGCCGCGCAGGCCATCGACGAAGATCTGCCATTGCTCAGCAACGATGCGCAACTGGATGTCTTTGGCGTGCGCCGCGAGTGGTGAGATGACCGTCCGCTGGCTTATATGGTGAAAAGCGCCTCGATCGTTTTCATGGGAAGAAAGAGCCGGTCGGGCAACGTGGGCAACGGAAGGAAGTCGTGTTTGAGGCAGAAATTCCGCGCTCCGGCTTTGGCGTCGACAACCACGGCCCACGACGCGACCTGTTGCGATCCATGGAGCGCCCGGCACAGGGCATCGAGCAGGAGATGCTCTCCCAATCCCGCGCCCTGAAAAGCTCGAGCGACCGCCATCCGCCCAAGGAGCGTAGCTGGAAGCGGAAAACGCGGCAGACGTTTTGCCAGTTCGGGCGGCAGATCAGCGCCCGCAATGGAGTGCGCGGAAAGAGTGTAGAAGCCGGCGATGGCCCTACTATCGGCTGTGAGAACAAATACCGCAGCGAGTTTGCGCTTGAGGTCCTGGCCAGCCCGTTCCTGCAAATAGAGATCGAGTTCCGGGACACCGCAACAGAAACCCGCCCGATCGTGATGCGCTTCGAGCGCTTCAATTCTCAAGTTGGCGGCCAGATTCTTACGCGCCACTATGCACCCGTATGTTTCTTATAGCGCCGAGCTGCGTCCCTCATGCGTGTGCTGGGCTTGGGCGGGTGGAGCAATGCCTGGACAAAAACGTCGCGATCCCGGTCCCCGAGCGCCCAACTGGTGTGCTCCTGGATGGTCTTTCTTGCGGCTTCGTCTGCGTGCTGCACGATAAAGTCGGAGAGCGAAAGGCCTTTGAGCCGGGCAGCGCGCTCGATGCGCCGTTTTTGTTCGGGAAGCAGGCGAGCCTCAGTCCGTTCCGTGCGTAGAGCGAGCGCCATGGGGAATACCTCCGCCGATGTACGGGAATTTACCGTACATGCTCAGTATACACCCGAAGGCGAACAGAAATGCGTGGGCCGTTCTACGCCGGCGTGCGCACTTCGCTGGAGGTGCCGCCGGCCGCGGGAATGTAGCACTTCGTCGTGTAATCCATCACCATGCGGTCGGCGTTGAAGCGCCAGCCTAACGTACGAATCGTCCGCTTCATGCGCTTGATTGTTAGCGCTCACCAGAAAACGT
>PLSB01000312.1 GCA_003165005.1 Acidobacteriaceae bacterium
GAGTTCGGCTTTGCCACCATGCCGCTCATCGCCATGGGCTGCATCATGATGCGCAAGTGCCACCTGAACACCTGCGCGGTCGGCATTGCCACGCAGGACCCCGTGCTGCGCGCGCGTTTCACCGGCACGCCTGAGCACGTCATCAATTACTTTTTCTTTGTCGCGGAGCAGATGCGCCAGTACATGGCCAAGCTCGGTTTCAAGACCGTCGACCAGATGGTGGGCCATGTCGAGAAGATCGACGTGCACATCGACGAAGCGCACTGGAAGGCCAAGGGCATCGACCTCTCGTCGATCCTTCACGCGCCCACGCTGCCCTCGCGCGTAGCGCGCCGCCGCACCACCTGCCAGGACCACGGCCTGGGGCCCGCGCTCGACCACGCGCTCATCGCGAAAGCGCGGTCTGCCCTCGAATCTCAAGAGAAGGTCGAGGCCAGCTTCGCCATTCGCAACGTGCACCGCACCGTCGGCGCCATGCTGGGCGGGGAGATTGCGCGCCGTTACGGCTCGGCCGGCTTACCCGATGGAACCATCCACTTCAAGTTCCGCGGCTCGGCGGGCCAGAGCTTCGGCGCCTTCGTGCCCAACGGCGTTACGCTCGAACTCGAAGGCGACACCAACGATTATCTCGGCAAGGGACTTTCCGGCGGACGCATCATCGCTTATCCGCCCAAGACCTCGAGCTTCCTGCCCGAGGAGAGCATTCTGGTGGGCAACGTGGTTCTCTACGGCGCAACCGCCGGCGAGGTCTTCCTCAATGGCATCGCCGGCGAGCGCTTTGCCGTCCGCAACTCCGGCGCCACCGCTGTTGTGGAAGGCGTGGGCGACCACGGCTGCGAGTACATGACCAGGGGCCTCGTCGTTGTCCTCGGCTCCACGGGCCGCAACTTCGCCGCGGGCATGAGCGGCGGCATCGCTTATGTCTACGACGAGCAGGGCGACTTCTCCACGCGCCGCTGCAACCAGGCCAGCGTGGATTTGGAACCACTCGTCCACTCCGAAGACATTGAAACAATCCGCGGCCTGCTGGCGCGCCATCGCGATGCCACCGGCAGCCCGCGCGCCGCATGGGTTCTTGAACACTGGTCCGACGTGCAGCCGAAGTTCATCAAGGTCTTCCCGCACGAGTACAAGCGCGTGCTCGGCATCGCGCGCGCGGAAGCGGTTTACGCACCACCTATCCTTTCGTCGCCTCTCGTCGAGGCTGTGGCGAAGCCGGCTTAGACGGCGTTTTGAAAGGGCACGACTTTAGCCGCGCCCAACGCACCGGAGGCGCAGAGTGTGTTAGAGCATTTTCACTGATGGTGTAAGGAAATTCCGTGCCCCATCCTTTTCACGTTCTTTGTGAAAAGGGTGGGAAACCACGAAACCCACCCCATAGGAATAGTGAAAACGCTTTAGCTGCAACCGTAGTACTGGCTCCTGCCTTATAATGGATCTGATGCAGCACCGCTTCCATCCCGCCTTTGCTATCGCCCGCGCGGCGGCGGCTGCGGCCGCCTAGACTCCGTCTCACCT
This sequence comes from Acidobacteriaceae bacterium, assembly GCA_003165005.1. Taxonomy (GTDB): domain Bacteria; phylum Acidobacteriota; class Terriglobia; order Terriglobales; family Acidobacteriaceae; genus Telmatobacter. The sequence continues at coordinate 1,519 of PLSB01000312.1, forward strand.
CATCGAAAACAGTTTTCAGTGATCACTGGTCAGTGGTCAGTTCGCGTCTGCCCACGGACCACGAGTCACGAGCCGCGAATCACGCTCCACGCGCTTGCTGTTTACTGAAAACTGACCCCGTCACTGACCACTGATCACTGACCACTGACCACTGCCGTTACACTGGAGTCATCATGGAAGAATTTTCTCGCATTCAGCGTCTGCCTGCTTACGTCTTTAACATTACCGACGCCATGAAGAAGTCCGCCCGCCAGCGCGGCGAAGACATCATCGACTTCGGCATGGGCAACCCCGACGGCGCCACTCCCAGGCACATCGTGGACAAGCTGGTGGAAGCGGTGATGAAGCCGCCCACGCATCGCTATTCCGTCTCGCGCGGCCTGCCGCGGCTGCGCAAGGCCATTTGCAACTGGTACGGGACGCGCTACGGCGTGGAGCTCGATCCGGAGACCGAGGCCATTGTCACGATCGGATCGAAGGAGGGCATCGCGCATCTGTGTCTGGCCATTCTGGACTCGCGCGACACGGTGCTGGTGCCCAACCCCTCGTACCCGATTCATATTTACGGTCCGGTGATCGCGGGCGCGCACATCGTCAGCGTTCCGGTTCACGACCAGGAGCAGTTTTTGAAGCAACTCGAGGAGATTATTCCGCGCATGACGCCGCGGCCGAAGGCGCTGATCGTGAACTTCCCCTCGAACCCGACGACGGAGTGCGTGGAGCTGCCGTTCCTGGCGCGCCTCGTCGAGCTCGCCCGCGAGCACGGCTTCTATCTGATTCAGGACCTGGCCTACGCCGACATCGCCTTCGACGGCTACAAGCCGCCGAGCGTGATGCAGGTTCCCGGCGCCAAAGATGTGGCCGTGGAGTTCTTCACGCTGTCAAAGAGCTACAACATGCCCGGCTGGCGCATCGGCTTTATGGTGGGCAACAAGCGGCTGGTGGCGGCGCTGGCGCGGCTCAAGAGCTACTTCGATTACGGCACCTTCACGCCCATCCAAGTGGCCTCAATCCTGGCTCTGGAAGGCCCGCAAGAGTGCGTCGGCGAAATCTGCGAAACCTACCGCAAGCGCCGCGACGTTCTGGTTGAAGGACTCAACAAGCTCGGCTGGCCCGTAGTCTCGCCCAAAGCCACCATGTTCGTCTGGGCCAAAATCCCTGAGGCCTTCCAGGCCCTCGGCTCTCTCGAGTTCTCAAAGTTGTTGTTGACCGAAGCCAAAACCGCCGTCTCCCC
>PLSB01000053.1 GCA_003165005.1 Acidobacteriaceae bacterium
CATCGAATCGATGATGTGAATGAACGCCTCGTAGCAGTTGAAGAAACCGTGGCGGCCGGTGAGGAGGTAGCCCTCGAGCCATCCCTGGCACAGGTGCTCGCTCAGCACCTCCATCACGCGGCCGGTCGGCGACAGCTCCTCGTCCACGGGCAGCGTCTCTGCCAGCCACCTCTTGCCGGTTCCCGTAATCACGTCGCCGAGGCGGTTCGACGCCGTTTCATCGGGACCGAAGACGCGGAAGTTTTTCTGGTCCATGTTGGCTTGCATCACCGCGTGCAGCAGTGTCCCAAGAATGCGCGTCGATTCCACATCCTTCTGACCGCGCCCCTCAATCTTGACCGCGAAATCGCGGAAGTTGGGGACGATGAGCGGTTGCAGCAGCAATCCGCCGTTGGCGTGCGCGTTCATGCCCATGCGCAGGCGGCCCTTGGGCGCGATCTCCGCCAGGTCGGCGCGCAGCCGGCCCTTGGCGTCGAACAACTCCTCGGGCTTGTAGCTGTGCATCCATTCGTCGAGCTGGCGCAGATGCTCGGGCTTCTCGCGCAACTCGCTCAGCGGCACCTGATGCGCGCGCCACGTGCCTTCCACCGGCTTGCCGTCGACAAACTTCGGTCCCGTCCATCCCTTGGGCGTGCGCAGAATGAGCATGGGCCAAGCGGGCCGCTCCGTCGCTCCGTCTTCGCGTGCTGCTTTCTGAATGGCCGCGATGCGATCGAAGATCTTATCGAAAATCGCCGCGGCCTGCTGGTGCATCACGGCGGGATCGTCGCCCTCAAGCGTGAATGGCTCGTAGCCGTAGCCGCGCATCAGATTCTCAAGCTCCGCGTGCGGGATCCGTGCCAGCACTGTGGGATTGGCGATCTTGTAGCCGTTCAGATGCAGGATAGGCAGCACCGCGCCGTCGGTCGCCGGATTCAAGAACTTGTTCGAGTGCCAGCTTGTGGCCAGCGGCCCGGTTTCCGATTCTCCGTCGCCCACCACGCAGGCCACAATCAGATCGGGATTATCGAAGGCCGCGCCGTAAGCGTGCACCAGCGAGTAGCCCAGCTCGCCGCCCTCGTGGATGGAGCCGGGCGTCTCCGGCGCCACGTGGCTGGGTATGCCGTAGGGCCAGCTGAATTGCCGGAACAGGCGCTTGATGCCGTCACGATCCTGCCCGATGTAGGGATAAATCTCCGAATACGATCCTTCAAGATAGGTGTTCGCGACAATCCCCGGGCCGCCGTGCCCAGGGCCAATCACGAAAATCATATTCAACCCGCGCTCGCGGATCACGCGGTTCCAATGCACATAAAGAAAGTTGAGGCCGGGCGTCGTGCCCCAGTGACCGAGCAGCCGCGGCTTCACGTCGTCAAGCGTGAGCGGCCGCTCCAGCATCGCATTGTCTTTCAGATAAATCTGGCCCACGGAAAGATAATTCGCCGCCCGCCAGTAAGCGTCCATCTTCGCGAGTAACTCGGGGCTCAACGGGCCTTGCATCGCAGTCTCAGGGCTTGCAGTTTCGGGCATTGCGCACCTCACACCAGGGGAATTCGCGTGCTGTCTTCAGCCTAGCAGCCGATATCCTGGCCGGCGGGTGATTCAAGTCACATACACTGGAAAGAACGGTTGTCTTTTCGAGAAGAAGCGGCGCAGTGGGCCGCTTGCAGATTTGAAACTGAAGCCCACGATGCGCCGCCGATCTTGACCGTTGAGTTGCATCCGGGGTTCAATCAGTGGCTGCGGCGATGCGGCCGGCCGATTGCATTTGACGCGCATGAACAAAGGGTGAAGGAGGCCAGAAGCGATGAATACGATGATTTGGATCGGGCAGATCCTGCTCGCCGCGGTCTTTTTTGTTGCCGGAGCGAGCAAGCTGATTGCGTATAAATCGCTGATCAAAACCATTGAGGAGCGGCGCAAAACCGCGCCCATCAGGATAACCACAGTGCAAGGTCACGTGATCGCCCTGCTGGAGATCGCCGGAGCCATTGGCGTCATCCTGCCGCCGGCGTGGACCCCTGAAGCGCTGGCGCCCGACTACTTGCTGGTCCGTGCGGCTGCGGGATGCCTTGCGCTTCTCATGGTCGGCGCGACCATCTACCACTTGCGCCGCAAAGAATCTGCCGCACCCGCGATCAGCACCTTCCTGCTCGCCCTCTTCGTCATCGTCGGCCGCTGGCCGCACTAGAACTGGTTTACGAGCATTTACGCATCTTCGGGAGCGCTCGATCCTGAATCCTCAACTCAGAAATTGTCGCCGTCCAAATCGGAACCATGATCGCCCTGGTTTGTCGCCGCGATGCACGCCAGAGGGCGCGCCGCACTTGAAAGGTGACGAATTCATGATTTCCTTATAAAATCTTGATCAGTTCAGGGCTACTCTGGCCACGCAGTCGGAAGCCAGGTCTGAGCCTTGGCAATGGAGCTGTCCGCGAAGCCCAGCTGCACGCTGGTTGGTTCGGCAGTCTCTCCGTCCAGTGCGGTTGCTTGAGTTCTGCCGCTGGCGCCAGGGACACGCGGGGGGTTGGGAGGCTGAGTCATATGAACGGCTTAATCTGGATCGGACAAGTGGCCCTGGCGGGAGTCTTTCTCACTTTAGGAACCTTCAAGCTCTTTTCGTTTGCGCCGCTGATGCAGGCCGCTGACAGTCGAGCGTACATGCGCGTCACCACGACGCCTCTTAGCGAAAGGATCCTCGGCTTCATTGAGGTGCTGCTGGCGTTCGGCGTGCTCATGCCCGACATCTATGCGTCCGACGGCATGGTTCCCGAGTTCGTCATTGTCCGATCGTGCGCCGCGGGCCTGGGGGTTCTCATGGTGGGCGCCGCAATTTATCACATGCGCCGCAAAGAGCCCGCGGCGCTCGATTTCGCGCTCGTCTGCATGGCGCTGTTCGTGATCGTCGGCCGCTGGCCCATCTGATTACTTCAGTCGCGCAGCAGAGGCAGGCAGAGGAACAGCCACGGCAGCAGCTTTGCCACCGCAGCCACCGGCAGTTCCATTGCGCCCACATGGCTGGTAGCAACGTCGCAGTTGAAACCTGATCGTCTGCTAGAGCCGGCCTAACTCCGCTAACCCCGCTAGCCCCGCTGTTTTTCGCTAGAAATACTTCTTCAGCTTGAGAACCTGCGATTCAAAGCCGTACCAGAGCGCCGCGGCCACCAGTGTGCTCACCGCCAGGCGCATGGCAACCACCGCCAGGTTGCCCGCCATGCCGTAGCGGTCCATCGCCACATCGAACGAGCCGATGTAGATGAATACCGAGATGTGCATCATATAAAGGCCGTAGCTGATGCGGCCATAAAACGCCGCCGGTCCCCGGCGCAAAAACGCGGAGAGGGGATTGCGCGCACCCGTGGATGCAACCAGCGCCAGCACCATTCCGGCAAAGCCCACGGCCAGGGCCGAGTCAAGAAACGAGGTGCCGCCGGCGATGGTGCCCGCAGCGAGAAATCCCAGCACCGATCCGCCCAGGCCCATCCAGAGCCACGTACGCCGGTTGAGCGGCAGCGTGTGCAGCGCGATGGCCAGCAAACTGCCCCACGCAATTCCGTCCAGGTGAATGAGCGTGTTGGTCGACGTCATCCATTGCAAATCTGCGTGGCGCAGTAGCGGCGAAGCGACGAGTATGGCGGCCAGAGCGCCGCCCAGCATCCACGGCTGGCGCAGCCAGCGCACCAGGGGCGCCCACACAAAGTAGTACTGCTCCTCGATAGCCAGCGCCCACGTGGGACCGATGGCCGGCGGTAGCGTGAGATGAAACAGGTTCTGCACGCAAAAGAGATAAGCCAGCCACGGCGCGGTTTTGATCGCCTCCCCCACGCTGGGGCCGATGAACCAGGGCGCATTCAGATAGACCACGGCCAAGAGCAGTAGATACACGGGCCAGATGCGCAGCGCCCGGCGCGCATGAAAGTTGTGAAAGTAGCGCGGCTTGTCGCGCGTGGCCAGCAGGATCGACGTGATGAGGAAACCGCTGAGAACGAAGAAGAGAATGACGCCGGCCCAGCCCCAGAGCGAAGCGCCGTAGATCCAGGTGCCCTGGAGCCGCGGATTGCAATGGTAGAGCACCACCGCCAGAATCGCCAGGCCGCGCAGTCCGTCAAGTTCGGGCAGATAGTTAGGAAGCCAACCAGGTCGTTGCATGGGCGAAGGGTTCAAAGCGCCGATTCACTTGGGTTCTTTGGCGGTTGGTTCTTTGGCGATGGGTTCTTTGAGAAATCCCGCCACAACCCAACCGGAGGCCCACAGAATCAATCCGGGAAGCGTCAGCACGACCGTGGCTGCCATGAGTCTGAGGGAGAAGTGGTATTCGACGCCGCTGAAGCCGGAGTGAGAAAAGGTCGGCTGGATCTGGTACAGGTTATACAGCGCCCAAAAAATCACAGGAGCGGCGGTCATCGCCATCCCCAGGAATTTCATCCTTCTGGTTCCTTCACGAGCGTTCATCAATTCTCCTTTGGGGCGAACCCGCGCAAGGTGTCGATCCGCCGCCGTTCGACGAGCAGGGACCACTGTTCCCTGATCCCTGTTCCCTGCCTTCACCCCGCCGCCAGTTGCCGCGCCCGTTCCGTGGCCCGCATCACGGCCTTGATGAGCGTCACGCGCAAGCCGCCCTCTTCGAGTTCCAGGATGCCGTCGATGGTGCATCCCGCGGGGGTGGTCACGGCGTCCTTGAGCAGCGCCGGATGGTAGCCGGTTTCGAGCACCATCTTCGCTGCGCCGTAGGCGGTTTGCGCGGCCAGTTGCGTGGCGATGTCGCGCGGCAAGCCCACTTTTACGCCGGCCTCGGCCAGCGCCTCAATAATGATGTAGAGATACGCCGGTCCCGAGCCGGAGAGCCCGGTCACCGCGTCCATGTGCTTTTCGTCCACCAGAACAGTCCGGCCCACGGTCTCAAACATGCGCTCTGCCAGCGCCATCTGATCGTCGTTGACGAAGCGCCCGCGGCACAGCGCCGCCATTCCCGCGCCCAGCGCCGAAGGCGTGTTGGGCATGGCGCGCACCACGGCGATGTCCATCCCTGCGGCCTCTTCAATGGCCCGCGTCTTCACCGACGCGGCAAACGACACCAGCATCTTGGCCGGCGTAAGCGCGGGCTTGATCTCCGCGATCAGGTCCGGTACCTGGAAGGGCTTCACGCCGATCAGGATCAGGTCGGACTGGCGCGCAGCCTCCAGGTTGTCGGTGCTCACGTCCACGCCCCACTGCGTGCTCAGCGCGATGGCCCGCTCGGGATGGACAACCGTCGCGTGAATGCGCTCGGTCGAAAACAGGTTCTCTTTCAAAAACGCCTGCAGCAGAATGCCGCCCATCTTGCCCGCGCCCAGCACGGCCACGCGCACACCCGGCAATCGCGCCGGAACCTCCGGCGCCTCAACTGCGATCTCAGCCATTTCTTCTCACTTCCTGGAAATAGTGATTGTGGTGCAAATTCTAGGATACGCGCACGCGGGCCGTCCCCGCAGACTTCCTGCCCCGCGCCGCATGCAAAAAGGCGCCGGCCGTTACCCCGGCCAGCGCCATGGCTCTAAGCTGTCAATGCCGCGGGCTTACTTGCTCAGCATCGCCTCGTTGGCCAGGAAATCCTTCAGCGCCGAGTCCATATTGAGGTTGCGATCGGCTGCAGCCCACGATGCATTCCAGAACAGGTATCCGCCGGGCAGCGTCAGAAACTTCTGGCCGTCGTAGACGGCTGCCACCGACGTAACCACCCAGCCGTCGTTCTCCTGAATGAAGAGCGGAGCCGCCTCGTTACCGGGCTTGGGGCTGCGCAGATCGGCCACGTGCTGGCCCACGTGGTACAGCGCCACGGTCATCGAGTCTCCCTGCAAGCGCTCCCGGTTAAAGACGCAATTGTACAGAATGCCGTCGGGCGAGTCCTTGGTCCCCGCTTCCTCCGGCGCAACTTCGTTGGGCACTGCATACACAATACTCACGCCATTCTGCTCCCGCGATTTGGGAAACACCGCTAGGGCTCTCTCGGCTTGATCGTGTGACTGGCCCGCCTGGATGCGCGAAACCAGTTTTTGCGCGGCGTCTAATGGGTCGAGGGCGACGACGTTACCGTTACCGTATGCGGGGGCCGCCGGAGACGCGCCTTTGGTGATCGCAAGGGCCTTGGAATAATCGATCTCCTTGGGCGTCACTTCCGACACCGACTGGAGCACCAGCCGCGCGGGATAGGCGTTCATGTTGCCGAATCCGCCCCAGCCCACGATCTTGCCGGAAGCATCGCGTTTCAGGGTCGCGTCGGCTACCGTGTCCAGCCGGCCCACCAGCGTCGCCGTCACCTCGTAGCGCGCGCATCCCAGACAAATTCCGCCGATCTTGTCATTCGTCTGCGCCAGCAGCGTGTCGAACTGCTTGAACTCCTTGCTCTTGTCGAGCGTCACCGGCGTGCGCGCGGGCGCCTTGTAGGTTCCGGCGAAGTTGTGCGCCGGCTCGACGGTCACCATCGCCAACGGACCCGACTTGGCCTTCGAGCCCTGCGGATACGAGAGCCAGATTGCGTTCACCTGGAATCCGCACTGGGGGTCGGTTGCATCCTTGATCGCGAACTCGTCGAACCCCGCCACCACCGTGCCCTTGATGCGTACGATCTTGCCGTCGAACGGCGCCGGATTCTTCACCACGTCGCACACGCTCACATCCACTGGCGCCGCGGCCTGCGCATGCAAACCGCATCCAAAGGCCAAAATCAGGCCCAACAAGACAAAGGAACGCTTCATAAAAACCCTCTCCAGCCGCTGCTCGAACGGCACCGGCCAAAAAAATACGACGGCATCAGCCGCCATTCATCGGCACTTGAAAGAATATCACGCCAGGACCCGTCTTCTCTCTGATGGCGCTCACTACGCCGCGGGAGTAGCGCCGGTCTCCAGACCGGCTGTCGTGCGGGCCTCCAGGCCCGCACTTCGCCGCCACCCGGCCAGATTTTCATATTCCCCGCGCGCCACACCGCGGCATGAACGACTGCGGTTGTATCCGACAAAGCCTGCATTCACTTTAAATCGAGCATTGGTAAGTTACTCATGTGCCGATACGCACCAAGGCACGAGCCGGGTATAGGACATGTCAGGAAGTATTGCAGGCCGGCCTTCTGGGTTTGAACCAGATGCTCTGAACGAGATGTGCTTCACTCTTCGTTGCGGAAAGCAGTTCTTGTAAAGTCTCCCACCGGCGTTGCC
>PLSB01000161.1:0-3855 GCA_003165005.1 Acidobacteriaceae bacterium
GCGCGATTGGCGCAGGTCACCGTGCTTTGCAGGGCGCTGCCCGAACAGGTGGCGATGTGCAGCTCGACCTCGAGGCGGGCGCCCACCATGCCGACAGGATCAAAAATTCCGGGCTGCCCGTCGAGGATGAATTGCCTTGGCAGCAGGTGCAGAACTTCGCGGTCGGCAGGGCGCTCGATGGCGCGCGCGTGGTCTACGGCGGCGCGCACATCCTCGCGCGTAATCTCGCGCATGCCGCGGCCCAGCTGGATGCCGCCGCTCGAATTCAAACCGCGAACGTGCGGCCCGCCTACACCCACCATGCAGCCGGCGATATTGACGCGCGCCGCGCGTTCGGCCTGTTCGCTGGCGCGCCGCACCGCCTTGGCCGCGGGCCCCAGCTCGGCGATCAGGCCTTTGCGCATCCCCGCCGATTCCACTTCCCCGTGGCCGCGATAGCGCAGCACCTGCTCGTTCACATCGCCCACGAGCACCCGCGTGCCGGAGCTGCCGATGTCGAGCACCACGATCAGGTTGTCAGGCTTCTGGCTCATCGCGCTCACTCGCCCTCGACGCCGGCCGCAGCCCGGCCTCTAGTTGCGGCGGGACTCCGCCAATCCGTGTTGGCCCCTGTGTTCATCGTGGCCTGCTTGGGCGTCGCGTGCTTACTCGCCGGTGCGGGCTTGTTCGCTTTTGCCGCGGGCTTGGCCGCTGCTTTGCTTCGCGCATGTGCATCTGGCTGAGCGGCCGCCGCCGGCCTCGCAGCCGGCCCCCCAGCGGACCCCGGCGCCGAAGTCGACGAATTCGCAGGCGCGTCGCCGCCCGCGGAAGCGTCCGAGATCTCAGCTCCCGAAGCCATCTCCAGCACGACCTGGTTGTCGTAGCGCAGGTCCACCGAACGGAGATGCGGATACTGCTGGCGCCACTCCGCGATGTGCGCCTTGTACCGCTGGTAGCGCCCCAGGAAACTGTCCTCGCCGAAGTGTGCCAGGATGTCCGCGCCCTGCTCGGGCAGGAGCACGCGCGCATCTTCAGGGTCGGTGAGGTCGATCTCCGAAATCTGCTCGGAGTTGTGCTTGCCGTCCGCGTCCAGCTCCGCCATCAGGCGCAGGTAGACAGCCATGCGCGCCTTGCGCGACTCCGCGGAGTCGCCGGGATCGATGCCCGTGACCACGGGGAACGAGTAGTGCCGCTCGGCCATGGTCCTCGCCGACATCGAAAGCAGCACTCCGCTCGCGTCAACGAGTCCAATTTGTTGGCCGCGCCGGGTAAACGCCACCGGCTGCCGCTCCACAATCGCCACGCGAATCTGGTCGGGCAGTACGCGCATCACGGTTGCGTGCTCGATCCAGGGAATACTCTCGAGTGCCCGGCGTCTCTCCTCCAAGGGCAGGAAAAACACATTGCGGCCGATGTCTTCGCCGAAGACCGGCAGCAGATCGGCGCGGCTCACCTCGGTGAGGCCCGTCGAGTGAATGTTGCCGGAGCCGGCGATGCGGAATCGCGCATCGCGTTCGAGATAACGCGCCAGCAGAACACCGGCCGTAGTGAAGCCACCCAGCACCAGCAGTGCGGCCAGCGCGAGAAACACGCGGCCCGCCGTGCTGGCCGGACCCCACCCATGCGTTCGGGGCGGCGTCCTGGACCCGCCAAAACGCTCCGTGGCGGGGCGTAGCACGCCGTCGCCCTCCGGGTCGTCGAACGCGACCGGCATACCCGGCGAACCGCGACGCACACGTCCGTCTACTTCGCGCGTGCGCCGGGGGCGCAACTCCACCGGGGGATCGTCGTCCCACAACAGAGGCCGATTTGTCGTATTGCCTTGATTGGTCACGCCTGAGCAGGGTCGTGACAATCGCCAGTCTCAATTATGGCCCGCGGATGGTTGCGAGCCTTCCGCACCGTGGGCGGGGGAACCTGAACCGTTACGGGGGAAGAACAGGTTTCAGGCATCAGTCCCCCACCGGCGTTTCCGACCTCGATGGATGAAACGAGCGGTTGACGCCAACCTGCCAACTTGCTAACGCCGCGAACGCGGCGCCAACCCGCCAATTCGTCAAATCGCTCGTTTTGTTGGACTCGCGTTTCTGTTTCATTCTAAGGGTCGAACAATGGAGATTATAGATCGAATGCGGCAATTCTGCGGCGAGCCAATTACGCTGACTTGCGATGCCTCTCTACATACGCGCGCAGCACAGCATTCATCCGTGTCTGGTAGCCCTGGCCCTGACGTTGAAACCAATCGATCACGTCGGCATCGATACGCAGCGAAAGAGGCTTCTTGATGGGCCGATAAAACACGCCGCGCAATGCCCCGCTCCAATCGGCGATCTCCGGCATTTCGGTCGTGTCGATCTCGCTCTCCGGCATTGCCGCAAGAGCTTCGAGTTCGGCCTGTAACTTCGGCGTCAATGGCTCCGGGTTACCTTTTCTCATAATCCGACCTCTCTTGGCTCGTCGCACGCCGTGCACTGATGATTCGACCAACTTCCTCTTCGCCGCTCGGCCATGTGTGGACGACATAAATCACCACGATTCCATCCGCGCTGGGTGAGCTCAGAGTTCTCCATCTCTCTTCATCCGGATAAGGATCGGGAACCGTGATCGAGAAAGGATCGCCAAGAGCTCGCTCCGCGAGTTCAAAGCTGACCTTGTGCTTCTCAAGGTTCCTCTTCGCCTTATCGGGATCCCACGTCCAGCGCAAGGTCTACGTCGCGTATATACGTTATTGTACCTACGTTCGACGTTGCCGTCAAGAGCCTGCCGTTATAAAACGCCTTCCAGCGCTGCCAGAATCTGCGGCGCCAGTTGGCTCACGCTGCCCGCGCCGAGGGTCAGGATCAGGTCGCCGGGTTGCGTGGAAGCAGTGACGGCAGCAACGGCAGCGGCAAAATCGGGCTCGAACGCGACGCGCGGGCCTTGAATGAGCTCGGCCAGACGCTCCGCTGTCACACCGGCAATCGGCTCCTCGCTGGCCGCGTAGATCGGCAACACGACAACCGTGTCGGCGTCCTTGAACGCGCCTGAGAACTCGTCCAAAAGATCGAGAGTTCGGGAGAACCGGTGCGGCTGGAAGATGACGTGAATCTTCCCGCGCCCCAACATGGGCATTGACGCCCGCGCCGCCTCGAGCGTGGCGCGAATCTCGGTGGGGTGGTGGCCGTAATCGTCAACCACCGTCACGCCGCGCGCCTCGCCGCGCCGCTGGAAGCGCCGGTCGACGCCGCGAAAGTGCTTCAGGCCCTCGGCAATCTTCGCCGGCGGCACCTCAAGCTGCCGCGCGATGGCCACGGCGGCCGTGGCGTTGAGCACATTGTGCCGGCCGGGCACGTGCAACTCGAAAGGCCCAAGCGGCCCCGCGGCGGTGTGCACCTGGAAGCGCGAGAACGAACTTCCCTGCCCCGTTCCGAGTTCCGTTCCGGGGCCCGATTCCGAGTCCGGCGCTCGCCCGGCATCGAGAATCTCCAATCGGAAATCCGCCTCCGCCGCCACGCCGTAGGTGAAGACGCGCCTGCGCACGCGCGGCAGAATGCCTTTGAGCAGCGCGTTGTCGATACAGGCCGTCACCGCGCCGTAAAACGGCACCCTATCTATGAACTCCACAAAGGCGCGCTCCACGTCGGCCATGTCGTGGTAGCAGTCCATGTGCTCGCGGTCCAGATTCGTCACCACGGCCAGGATCGGCGAGAGCTTCAGAAACGAGCGGTCGCTCTCGTCGGCCTCGGCCACCAGATACTGCGTCGTGCCCAGGCGCGCATTGGAGCCGAGCGCATCCACGCGCCCGCCCACGACCACCGTGGGATCGAGCCCGCCCGCACTCAGCACCGCGGCCACCATCGACGTAGTTGTCGTTTTGCCGTGCATGCCGGCGATGGC
>PLSB01000161.1:3951-10545 GCA_003165005.1 Acidobacteriaceae bacterium
CGATGCCGATGAAGTGCGCGTGTTGCGAAGTGGCAAACATGGTAGTGAAGAATCAGGGTAACAGAGATCTGGAGTGTAGCGCCGGTCTCCAGACCGGCTGTAGTGCGGGCGTCCTCGCCCGCACCTGCAGGCCCCGACAGGCAATTCTTTGTGTCGGGGTGATTGACGGCCAAACGCACTCGAAGGATCTGCGTTCGTCTTTCCAAAGACTCCAGCTGCACAACACTAATTCGCCGCCGAACGCCGGTCGATGCCGTCCAGTGCAAGGACGTTCCTGATCTCGGCTCTCTGACCCCTGTCCTCACGGCAGCGTGTAATCGAAATCGTAAAAGTGCTGGCCGCTCTCAATGCGAATGGTGAAAACCCCTTCTATGCCTTTCAGTTCGCCGCTTCCCGAGCCGGGCACTACGATCACCTGCATCTTCGGCCCCGCACCGTCCATGGTTGCGAAGTGCTGCAGGGCGAAGCTGCCGTGCTTGCCGCCGAGCGTTCCCGTCACCACCTCAATCGCCACGTAACCCGCCACGCCCTGCCGTGGATCGCCGCCCGTAAACATCTCGCCGATCGTCGTCGCCTCCAGGTCGCCGCGAATCGTCTTGTTGATGGTGAAGCGGCCGATGCCCTCGGCGGGCGCGGGCGTGAGGGGATGAACGTCAACAGTGAACGAACCATGGGCGTGGTGCACAGGAATCTCCTTGGGCTGCGCGGCCGCTTGCGGCGCGGCCAGCATCAGTGCGAACAAAATGGTGGAAGCCAGCGGCATCTATCGGATTTCAGGATATCGCGTCGCGGACAATTCGGTTCTTGAGCGCTCGATCTCCCCCAAAAACCCTGTGCTATCAACCCCGCTCCATCGAAAAGTTGCGCACAACCTTCTGCGCCCATCGTGTTTGCATAAGCAGAACCGGCAAGCCGGGGTCCCCACGAACGGGTCCTGGTTCGTGGGGTGGAAGCCCAAGGGGGCGTCAAGAACAAAGCTCCCGCAAGGGCAAGATGCCGGGGCGACCGAGCAAAGCGGGCCGCCCGGAATGGAGGAGTCATGGGCAGCATGAAGAAGTGGATGTTGGGAGCGGCATTGGCGGCTGGAGTCGCGGGCATGGGCGCGGCGCCCGCCCAGGCAGCGCGCGTTGGCATCTACATTGGCGCGCCGGCGGCAACCGTTCCTTGCCCCGGCCCGGGATACGTCTGGGTGGCCGGCTACTGGGCTAATGGCTACTGGGTTCCCGGCTATTGGAACTTCATCGGCGTACGCGTAGGCCCGGTCATTCGCGGCGGCGTGGTGATTGGCCACGGCCCGTTCCGCGGCCCGCACTTCGCGCCCCGGCCGGTACCTTTTCGCAGGTAGCTTCGCCTTCTGCTGCCTGCACCACGCGGCCTCTCCCAACTGGAGGGGCCGTTTTTTTATACCTTTCGGCGATTTCCCGCATCTGATAATGTGGGCGTAACTCTCTTTGGAGTGAGCTCTGGCAAGGGGATCGCGGGAAGTTCTTGCTCTTTGGTCCCGGTTTGAGAATTCTTTTGCCGGACCGCAACAAAAGAGCGAGACTGCGGTTTAAGAGATTGAAGGCCGGCCGCAAGACCAAAGAGGATGGGGCTGGCGGGTGCTGAGGCCGGAGGCGGCTCCGGTTCCCGGTCGGGCAAGGCGAAGCTCGAACGGCACAAGGAGGATGTCATGCGGAGATTCCGCTACGTATTGTTGGCGATGCTTGTGGTTCTGCCCTTCGCTGCCGTTGCGACAGCGAATGCCCAGGTTGCGGTGGGGGTCGGCCCGGCTGTGGCCGATCCCGGATACTACGCCAATTACGGTCCCCCGGATTGCGCGTGGGGCTATTACGCCTATTACCCATATGCTTGCGCACCGTACGGCTATTACGGTCCCAACTGGTTTTACGGCGGCGTCTTCATCGGCGTTGGACCGTGGTACGGATGGGGCTGGCATCATGGCTGGGGCCGCGGTTGGGGTTACGGCCACGGCGGATATGGTTATCGCGGCGGATATGGTTATCGTGGCGGGTACGGCTATCGCGGCGGATACGGCTATCGGGGTGGCTATGCAGGCCGCGGTTATGCCGGCGGCGGACGCGGATATGCCGGTGGCGGCGGAGCACATGGCTATAGCGGCGGTGGTTCCCACGGCGGTGGCGGATTCCATGGCGGCGGTGGCGGCTTCCACGGTGGAGGCGGCGGCCATGGCGGCGGCGGACACCGCTAAATCAAAATCGGTTTTCCAGAGTTGATTGCCATAAATCGAAAAGCCCGCTCTGCTTCGGCAGGCGGGCTTTCTGCATTCGCCGTAATCTGGACCGACGGAAATCGGCCCTTGGTCTGTAGCGCCGGTCTCCAGACCGGCTGTCGTGCGGGCCTCTAGGCCCGCACTCGCCCGTGGGGCCCTCGGTCACTCCCGCTAACTTGCTAACTCGCCGACAGCTTGAAGAAGAACCTTCCCGTGCCCCGTCCTTTCGCCCGTTCTTTGGGCGAAAGGGTGGGATAGCACGAAATCCAAAGGTACAAATTCATGCGGTCGGAAACCTAGCACCGCTAACCCCGCTGTCTTCCCGCCATCTCTGCCAGCCGATCGGCGATGCGCTCGGCGGCGCCGGGATGCGCCTGGGTGCGCGCCGCGGCCGACATGGCGGCGAGGCGAGCGGGATCGTTGAGCAGGCCGGTGAGCGCGGCCAGCAGGCGATCCGGAATCTCCAGATCCTTCTCTTCGAGCATCACCGCGGCTCCGGCCTGGACCATGGCTTCGGCGTTGCGTCGCTGGTGCTCGTCGGTGGCGGCAGCAAAAGGGACGAGCAGCGCGGGCTTGCCGGCGGCGGCCTCTTCGGCCACCGTGGTTGCGCCGCTGCGCGACAGGATCAGATGCGCGCGGGCAAACTCGGCGGCCATCTCCGTGAGGAACGGCCGCACCTGCCAGCGCGCGGCATCGGCGTCGCTCGCCGTGTAGGCTTCAAGCGTTGCGGCGGCATGGCGCTCGCCGCATTGGTGCAGGACCGTGAGTTCCGGCACGGCCCGGAGCAGTGCCGGCATCAGTTTGGGCAGATGCGTATTGAGGATGCGCGCGCCCAGCGAGCCGCCAAAGATCAAAAGATGCGGCGGGGCAATGGGCACGGCGGGGGGCGCGGGCAGCGTGAAGAACTCCTGCCGCACTGGAACGCCGGTGACTTCGGCGTTGCGGAACCACCGGGCGGCCGCGGGAAAGTTGATGGCCGCGCGCTCCACGCGCTTGCCCACGAGGCGGTTGGCAAGGCCGGGCATGGCGTTGGGCTCGTAAACCATGGTGGGGATTTTGAGCCCCAACGCCGCCAGTATCCCTGGACCCGAAGCGTAGCCGCCCACGCCCAGCACCGCGCCGGGACGGAACTCGCGGAGAATGCGTTTGCACGCGAAGACGCTTGCCGGCAAACGCGAGAGCGTGCGCAGTCTGGTTGCAAACGACACACTCTTGAGCGGGCCCACGTCAATCAGGCGCAGCGCAAATCCGGCCTCGGGCACAAGACGCGACTCCAACCCGCGCGCCGTGCCCACCAGCAGCACCTCCGCGCCATGCCGCTCCTTAAGTGCGCGCGCCACTGCAAGAGCCGGGATGATGTGCCCGCCCGTTCCGCCGCCGGCGATGAGGATTTTCAGTTCGGAGCTCATAGTGGTTAGCGGTTAGTGGTTAGTGGTCAGCGACGACGTGAGTGCGAGTGTCCAGTGATCGGTGCGCACTCACACTCACACTCACACTATTCCCTAGTCCCTGCCTTTCTCACTCCGCCTGTCTGCTGATATTCAGCAGAATCCCAATGCTAGCCAGCGTGCAGAACAGCGACGTGCCTCCGTGCGAGATCAGCGGCAGCGGAATCCCTTTGGTCGGCACCAGCGAGAGCACCACGCTGATGTTGAAGAAGGCCTGCAGCAGAATCGTCGTGGTGATGCCGAAGGCGACTAGCCGCGCGAAGGGATCGGTCGAGCGGAAGGCGGTGCGCAGCCCGCGCCAGCCCAAAACCACAAACAGCAGCGCAATGAACATGGCGCCGATGAAGCCGAGCTCCTCGGCGATGTTGGCAAAAATAAAATCCGTCGAGGCTTCGGGCAGATAAAACAGCTTCTGCATGCCCTCCATGTAGCCGCGGCCCGTCAAACCGCCGGTGCCCACGGCGATGAGCGACTGGCAGACGTGATAGCTGGCGGCATTGGCGGCGTCGCGGGCGTCGCAGTTGGGATTGAGGAATGCGAGCAGGCGCGCGAACCGCCAGGGCACCAGCAGCAGCACGGCGAGCGGCGGCAGAGCCGCGCAAAACGCGCCCAGCAGAATCTTCCACTCCATGCCGGCCAGCACCAGAATCATGGCCGTAACGCCGGCCAGCACCATCGCCGTGCCCAGATCGGGCTGGGCGACGATCAACACGATAAACACGAAAGGGATGAGCGCTGCGGGCAGGAGCGTGCGCATCCACTTGTCCATGGCGCCCAGCCGCGTGTGCAAAAACCACGCCAGGAAAAACACCAGCACGGGCTTGGCGATCTCAGAGGGCTGGAAGGTGAAGAAGTTGCCGAAGCGGATCCAGCGATGCGTGTGGTGCGAGCCGGGCATCAGATAGACCAGCACCAGCAGCACCGTGGTCACGCACAGAGCGGGATAGATGAAGCGCGGCGTGTTGTAGTGGCTGATATCGATGTGCATGAGCACGAAGAGAGCCAGCACCCCCGTCGCGGCCCAGATGGCTTGCGTGAAAACGAACGTGTAGGCCGAGTGATATTTCTCCTGGTCGACCACGGCGGAAGCGGAGAAGACCATCACCAGGCCGGTGACGACCAGCACCAGAGTGGTGAAGAACAGCCACTTGTCGACGCCGACCAGCTTCGCCATACGCTCCTACCGCTAGGCCCGCGTAGTTCCGTAACCCGAGCCTGTAGCGCCGGTCTCCAGACCGGCTGTCGTGCGGGTCTCCCGAGCCGCACCCTTTCGGAACTCAACCGCCAAATCACGCGGACTGCGCACTACGCGTTGCGCGCCTTCCGGTCGCGGAGATCCGACACAAGTTGCTTGAAGACCTGGCCGCGCTGCTCGTAGTTCTCAAACTGATCGAAACTGGAGCAGGCCGGCGCCAGCACCACGACCTCGCCGGGCTTGGCCGCGGCAGCCGCGGCGTCCACCGCATTGGCCAGGGTCTCGCACGATTGGATGGTAACCACGCCGCGCAACTCGGCTTCGATTTTGGGCGCGGCCGCGCCGATGGTGTAAATGGCGCGCACGCGCTCGCGCACCAGGGCGGCAAGCGGCGAGTAGGGCGCGCCCTTGTCTTTGCCGCCGAGAATCAGGTGAATGCCCCCGGCAAACGCGGCTACGGCCTTTTCGGTCGCGTCCACATTCGTGGCCTTGGAGTCGTTGTAGTACTCGACCCCGTCGATGGTGGCAACATATTCCAGGCGATGCTCGACGGCCTTGAAGTTCTCGATGGCGCGAGCGATCGCGTCGGGCCGAACGCCGGCCAGCCGCGCGGCGCACGCGGCGGCCAACACGTTCTCCACGTTGTGCCCGCCCTTGAGCGCAATCTTCGCGACCGGCAGAATAATCTCGGTCGCGGCATCGGGGGCGGAACGATAGACCAAATTGCCGTTCTCCACCCATGCGCCCTGCGCCACGGCATGACTGGATGAGATCCAAAAGACAGGAGCGTGTGAACGCGCCGCGGCTTCGGCGGCGCGCGCGTTGTCCGCGTTCAGCACCGCGAAGTCGCTCGCGTCCTGCGCGGCAAAGATGCGTTCCTTGGCGAGAGCGTAGTTTTCGAAACTGCCGTGCCGGTCGAGATGATCGGGCGTGATGTTGAGGATCACCGCGATCTTGGGATGGAACTGTTCCGTGCTTTCGAGTTGAAAACTTGAAACCTCCAGCACCGACCACGTATCGGCGGTGCTTTCGTCGATCAGGCCCACCACCGGCACGCCGATGTTGCCGGCGACCAGCGTGGGCAGGCCCGCTTCTTTCAGGATTTCGCCGGCCAGCGCCGTGGTCGTGGTCTTGCCGTTGGAGCCGGTGATGGCCAGAATCTTGCCCTTCAGGAAACGCGCGGCCAATTCCAGCTCGCCGATCACCGGGCGGCCGAAGTTGCGCGCCTGCACCAGCTCGGGCGTCTCCAGCGGCACGCCGGGGGAGACCACGATCAGGTCCTGGCGGCGGAAGGTCAACAGGCCATGGCCGCCGGCTTCCACCGAAATACCTTCCTCGATCAGCGCCGGAATCTCCTTGGCCAGCGCCTCCGCCGAGCGCACATCGGAGACTGTCACCTGCGCGCCCTGCCTCCGCAAATACAACGCCGCCGCCAGCCCGGACTTGCCCAGGCCCACCACCAGAACTTTTTTGCCTTTCAGTTCCATCATGCCCACTTGTCCTTATGGCCTGTGATGAAAGCCCGGTTTTGAAAGGGCACGGCTTTAGTCGTGCCGGTAAAGTCAACGGAATCGGCGGGGCTTTAGCCCCTGAGGGATGCATCTCGTGGCGATTGCAACTTTCACCACAGGATACCAAGCTGTCGCGACTCCTTTATTGTGCACCGCGGGCGGCTCGCCGCGGTCGCATTCAGCGCAATTTCAGGGTGGTGAGTGCAA
>PLSB01000284.1 GCA_003165005.1 Acidobacteriaceae bacterium
TGCCGATGAGAGTGCTTTTGCCCACGCCCGAGCCGCCGAAGATGCCTACGCGCTGGCCGCGGCCGACCGTGAGCATCGCGTCAATGGCGCGAATGCCGGTTCCCAGAGGCTCGCTGATGGTGACGCGGTCGAGGGGCCGGCGCACCTTGCCGTCCAGAGGCAGCGTGGCCGTGACGGCCGGAGGACAGCCCTCGTCGATGGGCGCGCCCAGTGCATTCAAGACACGGCCCATAAGTGCAGGGCCCACTTCGATCTCGGGCGCCGTGCCCAGCGCCCAGACAGAATCGCCAAAGCGAATCCCCTCGGTGGTCTCGACCGGCATCGACAATACGTTGGCGCCGCGAAAGCCGATGACCTCGGCCGAGTGCGGGCGCCCCATGCGGTCTTCGATCTCGCAGCACTCGCCTACCGAGACCGGAGGGCCGGAGGATTCAATGGTCAGGCCCAGCGAATCAAGGACCTGGCCGCGCCAGCGCCAGGGCTGCCGGGACTCGAGGCGCGAGAAATAGCGTTCGAGCAAAGCCGTCATCGGCGTGCCTCTGCGGACGAGGCGGGTTCGCCGGCGACCGCCGCCGGCTGAGACAGGGATGCGTTCGCCGTGCCGGCACGATCGAAAAACCCGCGCTCGATCTCGCCCAACTGGGCGCGAATGCCAAGATCGACGGTTCCCACCTTGCTCTCGATGACGCAATCGCCGAGCAGCATGCCTTCTTCGGCGACCACCAGCGGCTTCACCGGCAGATTGGGCAAGTGCGCGAGGGTCTCCGTCCAAAGATCGGCTTCTTTGGCGGGGACACGGATGCGGATCTCCGACGTGGCCGCCAAGTGCCCCAGCGCGACCCGCACCGCTCCCGTGAGCAGGAGCGGATCCATCTGCGCTTCGCGGCGCAGGATGCGCGCCGCCACGGCCAGCGCCAGGCGCACCACCTCCTGTTCGACGGAGTGGAGATAGCGGTCGCGCTCGCGCACGAAGCTCTCCACGAGATCCGACAATTGCCGGCGGCGGTGCTCGGCCTCCGCTTCCGCGGCCGGCGCCATCGCCTCACGCTCGGCGCGGCGGCCCTCTTCGCGGCCCCGCTCCCGGCCGCCCTCAAACGAGCGGAACGTCTCTTCGGCCAGCCGCGCTTCGAAACTGGCGCTGGCCGCAGGCCTTGCCGCTCGATCGTGGCTTTCCAGTGCTGCGGCGGGATCATCC
Organism: Acidobacteriaceae bacterium; assembly: GCA_003165005.1. GTDB lineage: Bacteria > Acidobacteriota > Terriglobia > Terriglobales > Acidobacteriaceae > Telmatobacter. The sequence goes on from PLSB01000284.1 coordinate 1,196, forward strand.
CCGGCTTCAGCCCAGCCATCCCAGGCTGGCTCGAGCGGCGCGTTGGGACAGACGGGATACTCGAAGCTCTCCACCGTTCTGCCCCCTCCGCCGCTCCACTGCGATGCCGCCGCCTGTTGCAATTTCGCTTCCCCCCGGTCTCTTCGCGCGTCTTGCTGCGAAGCCGGCCCGACCTTCGCCCGCCCGGCTCCGTTGCCGGCTATCCGCTGGACCATCATCTCGCCGGCTGCCGGCCCACCTGCCGGCGATCCGCTAGGCCATCATCTCGTCGCCGGTTTCGAGTTTCAGAACGACCTTGCCTTCGGCCTCGAGGCGGCGCGCCAGATTCAGAATCTCCTGTTGCGCCTGCGCCACCTCGCGCGAACGCACCGGGCCCAGCACCTCCATATCTTCCTTGAGCATCTCGACCGCGCGCGAACTCATGGCCTTGAAGATCTGCGCGCGCAAGTCCTCATTGGCGCCGCGCAGGGCGAGCGCCAGCTGCCGCTTGTCGACCCCGGAGACGATCTCGCGAATCGAGGCCGGCGGCACGGTGATCAGGTCCTCGAAGGTGAACATCAGGTTGCGAATGCTCAGAGCCAGTTCCGGCTGATCCTCCTCGATGGTCTCGAGAATCTTCTTCGCCTCTTCGGCGTTGAGCCGGTTCATCAGATCCGCGACGGCCTTGAAGCCGGAGTAGCTGCGGCGCGCCGTATCGCCCACGCTTTCGAGGCGGCGGTGCAGAATCAGCGCCACCTTTTGCGCCATTTCAGGGGAAAACTGGCGCATCTCGGCCAGGCGCTGCACGGCGACGACCTTGTGGTCCTCGCTCAAACTGTCGAGCACCGTGGAGGCGCGGCGCGGGTCGAGGTGGGCCAGCACCAGGGCGATGGTTTGCGGATGTTCGGAGTCGAGGAGCTTGCCCAACTGCTGCGGATCGGTGCGCTGCAGCTTGGCCAGGTTGCCCTGCGCCTCCTCCTGCGAACGGCGCATCAGTGTGAGCAGGTCTTCTGCGTGATCCTTGCCGAAGGTATCGGTCAGCAACCGCCGCGCATAATCCAGGCCGCCGTGCACGATGAAGTGATGGGTATCGAGAAGCTGGTAGAACTCTTCGAGCACCTCGGCGGAGAGCTCCGGCGTAACGCCGCGGAGTTCGGCCAGCTCCTCGGTAATGCGCTGCACGTCCGGTTCCGGCAGCGCGCGCAGCACCTCCTTGGCCAGCTCTTCGCCTACGGCCACCAGCAGGATCGCCGCCTTGCGCACCCCGGAGAGATTCGCCGATTGACGGCGCCGCGCTGCTCCGTTTTCGATTCCCTGCTCTGCCAAGACCCATTCCTCTCTCGTTCGCTAGAGCCTGCCGCCGTTCTTCAGGCTTCATTTCGCCCAGACCCGGTTTCGCCCAGGCTCCGTCTCCGGTTCGTCAATCGGAGTGAATCCAACTTTGCAACAGCCGCGAACTCTGCGTGGGTTCGCGCTTCAAATGTTCCGACACCTGGGCGAAGATCTCCTGCGACCGCAAACGTTCGGGGTCGATCTCCGCCGGCTCAGGCGGATTGAGCGTGGCCTGCGCAGAGGCTGACGACGGCAGCTCCCGGTGCACGGCCCTCGCCCTCCCTGCGGTTGCGCCCGCCGCGCCGATGCGGCGGATCGCGGGGCGAAGGCCAAAGGCCACCACCACCAGCAGGCCCATCAACAATGCGGCGTACTTGATCAGATTCGGCGAGGATTCGGCCGTGCGCAGCGATTGCTCGGCAAGCGTCTCCGGCGGTTGGGGGCGATTCCCGTCGAAGGCCATATCCTCAATCGTGATCACGTCGCCGCGCGGCGCATCGAAGCCCACCGCCGCCTGCGCCAGAGCTGTCAGGTTGCGCAGTTCATCGGCCGACCGCGGCTGCCATACCGCGGCGTGGGTCTTCGTTGCCGGCTGCATCAGCCGGTCGTTGACCACAATCGCCGCGGTCAGCCTGCGGACGCGGCCGGGAGTGTCGACGACGTGCCGCACGGTCTTCGAGACGCCGTAGGTTCCAGACTCGGTTTTGGCCGACTGCGGAGCAGAAGTTTCGTGCGGATAGACGGGAACAGCCTGCGTGTTGGGGGCGTTCGAGGCTGCTCCGGGAACGCCTGCGGCCACGGGCTGCGCGCCCGTGGTCTGCTCGGTCCGCTCGAGCGACAAAGTGACGGATTTCGAAGGATCGTAGCTTTCCTCCGTCGCTTCGGCGGCTTCGGCGTCGTAGTCGAGCGCCACCGAGGCGCGCACATTGCCCAAGCCCGTCACCGGCTCGAGGGTCGCGATGATTTTGTCTTCGAGAGCCTGCTCGGCGCTCAATTGCAGGGCTTCGGGGGTCTTGGGGCCCAGCGGCAGATTCCCCGCGGCATCGACCAGCACCACGTGGTCCGGCAGCAGCCCATCCACGGCCGAAGCGACCAGATTGCGAATGGCGTCAGGCTCGCCGCCGGCCAGCCCGCGGCGGCGCAATTTCAGAACCACCGCGGCCTTGGCCGGACGCTCCTGGTCGCGAAACAGCGAGTCGTGCGGCATCACCAGGTGCACGCGCGCCGAGGCCACGTCGGAGAGGGTGCCTATGGTGTGCTCGAGCTCGCCCTCGAGAGCGCGCTGGTAGTTGACCTGCTCGTCGAACTCCGATCCCACCCAGNNCCTTGTCGAGTTCGGCGGCGGGAACCAGGATGCCCGCGCCGTCGCTCGAGGGTTCAAAGGGAATCTGCGCCTGCGCCAGGATCTGCTCGAGCTGCCGCGCATCGTCGGGATCGAGACCCGCGTAGAGCGTGCGCCAGTCGG
>PLSB01000022.1 GCA_003165005.1 Acidobacteriaceae bacterium
GCACACCGCTGAACGGAGTCCTCGATCTAAGCTGGGCCGATCAACTCGGCATCCCCCGTCTCTGTTGACCTCAACTCCTTGAACCGCCGGATGCGGACCCGCATGTCCGGTGGTGTGGGAGGGGAGAGGCCGTCAGGCCTCCCCCTATCCCGATTTGTCGCGTCAATGTCGTAATCTGAAAGAACCATGAAAGATTCAGCCGTACTGTTGATCGATTGCCCCGATCGCAAGGGTTTGGTGGCCCGCGTGTCGGGATTGCTCTACGAGCGCGGGGCGAATATTCTGCATGCCGACCAGCACCGCGACCAGGAACTGGGCCTGTTTTTCATGCGCGTGGAGTTCGAGCTCAACGGCTTCGACCTCGAAGGCTTCCGCGCTGTTTTTGCCCCGCTTGCGGCCGATCTCGAGATGACGTGGAAGCTCACCTCGAGCGCGCGCAAGCCGCGGGTCGCGCTCTTCTGTTCGCAGTACCTGCACTGCATGGCCGATCTGCTGCACCGCTGGCGCAGCGGCGAACTGGTCTGCGAGATTCCGCTGATCGTTTCCAATCACCGCGAGGTCGCAAACTTGGCCGCCTTCTACGGCGTGCCGTTTGAGCACGTTCCGGTCACGGCGGAAACCCGCGCCGCGGCCGAGGCCCGGCAACTGGAACTGCTCGAAGAAAACCAGATCGAACTGATCGTTTTGGCGCGGTACATGCAGATTCTTTCGCCGGCGTTTGTGGAGCGCTATCCGGCCTCGATCATCAACGTGCACCACTCGTTCCTGCCGGCGTTTACCGGCGCGCGCCCCTATCACGCGGCTCATTCGCGCGGCGTCAAGCTCATCGGCGCCACCAGCCACTACGTCACCGCGGTTCTCGACGACGGCCCCATCATCGAGCAGGACGTAGCGCGCATCTCGCACCGCGATCAGGTGGAAGATCTCGTTGCCCGCGGCCGCGATCTGGAGCGTATGGTGCTCTCGCGGGCGGTACGCTGGCACCTCGATCGGCGCATTCTTTGCTACGGGAACAAGACGGTGGTCTTTGACTGAAGCAGGTGAATAGAAAGGCGAAGTTGTATGAGCGAATCCGTTGAGGCTGTTGTGGAGGCTCTTGTGCGCGCCATCAACCGGCAGGATCCGGACGCGCTGGCAGAATTGATGACAGAGGAGCACCGTTTTGTGGACGCGCTGGGCACGGTTGTGGAGGGCCGGGAGAGGATGCGGGCGGGATGGAAGGGATATTTCGCCATGGTTCCGGACTACACGATTGCTGTTGAGGAGGTCCATGGAGACGGGCAGGTGGTGGTGCTCTTTGGCACCGGGCAGGGGACGTATGCCGGCGGAGGAGGCACGGCTGCGGAAAATCGCTGGGCAACGCCGGTTGCGCTGCGTGCGCTTGTGGAGAATGGCAAGGTGGCGGAGTGGCGTGTCTATTCGGACAATGAGCCGATCCGTCGGTTGATCGCGCGGGCAGGACATTCAAGCTGAAGCGCAACACTCAATAAATCTGCATCTTAAGCGAAATCGTTGAAGGGAAATCCGGTCTGGGCTTGCTTTCTATATTCGATCTGGGTTAGTTTACTAACTAGTTAGTTAAACAAATGACGCCACCCAATCCATCCGAGACTCACGCCGACCGATCGGCCGAAACCCGCAGCCGCATCCTTGAAGCGGCGCTGACCGAGTTTGCCGCCAGCGGCTTGGCCGGGGCGCGCACGGAGGCCATTGCAGCCGCTGCCGGCGTGAACAAAGCCCTGCTCTATTACTACTTCGAGAGCAAGGAGAAACTCTACGCTGCCACGCTCGAAATGGTCTCGGCGCGGGTGCGCGACCGCTCGATGGCGGTGTTTCTCCGCGAGGCCAGCCCCGGAGAGCGTTTGTTGCGTGCGGTGTTGGATCACTTTGACCGGATTTTGACGCAGCGCGAGTTTCAGAGCCTGATGCAGCAAGAGATGATCAGGCTGCACAAGGGCGAGGAAGGCGAACTGCCCATCCTGGCCAAGCGCGTTTTCGCGCCGCTTCACGCCAAGTTCAAGGCGATGGCGTGCGAAGGCATCGCGTCGGGGGAGCTGATTGAGGCGGATTGGCTGCAGATCATTCTCTCCGCGCTGGGCGGCAACGTCTTCTACTTTCTGAGCGCGCCGGTGTGGAGGCTGATCATGTCCTTCGAGCCCCTCGATCCGGAGGTGCTGCGGGCGCGAAGGGCGTCAATGGTGGAGTTTTTCGGCCAGGCGATTTTTCAGGATCGGAAGCACGGAGCAGAGCTTGCGGCCAAGGTGCTGGCCGAAACGCCCATGCCGGAGTTGGGCAAATTCAAAGGTCTGAGGTGACGGGCGAGTGAGCGCGCGCAATCGAGTATTCGTGATTCTAGGATTGCTGACGGTGGGATCGCTGATCTGGTATCTGGCGACCACGCGCCGCAGCAGCGATTTGCAACTGATCGGAACTGTGGATGCGAACCAGGTCATCGTCAGCTCCAAGATTCCGGGGCGCATCCAGACCCTGACCGTCGAAGAGGGCCAGGATGTGACCCAGGGCGAACTGATCGCGGTAATCGAGAGTCAGGATCTCGACGCGGCGATGAAGGCCGCCGAGGCCACTGCGGCCAGCCAGCGCTGGAAGCTGAACAGCACCGAGGACACGGAGCAGCAGAACCGCGGCGAAACTTCGAGCGCGGTGGTGAGCGCCGAGGCGCAGGTGAAGTCGGCCGAGGCCGCGCTCGCGCAGACTCAGGCGCAGTACGAACATCAGCAGGCCGATACCAGCCGCGCCGTGGCTCTGGCGCAGCAGGGAATCGCGAGCCAGCAGACCCGCGACGAGCAGGTGACGGCGCTGGCAGCGGCCCAAGCCGCCGTGGATGCGGCCCGCCAGAATCTGGCCGCGGCCCAGGCCAATCTGCGCCAGGCGCGCGCCCACGAGCTGTTGACCGATGCTTCGGCGCGCACCGTGGACCAGACCCGCGCGGATGCGGCCAACGCCCGCGACCTGGCCGAAGAAGCCAAGGCCGAAGAGGGTTACGCGCAGATCGTCTCGCCCATCAACGGCAAAGTGGACGTGTGGGCGGCGCGGCAGGGCGAAGTGGTCACGGTGGGCGAGGCCATCGTCACCATCATGGATCTGACCCAGACCTGGGTCTACGCGCCGTTGCCCGAGACCCAGGCCGACGCCGTGCAATTGAGCGACAGTTTACGCGTGGTCATGCCCAGCGGCGACACGGTCTGGGGCTACGTGATCGCGAAATCGGCCGAGGGCGACTTCGCCACGCAGCGCGACGTGAGCAGCATGAAGCGCGACATCAAGACCATCCAGTTGAAGCTGCTCATTCCCAATCCCGGCGAGAAGTTTGTGCCCGGCATGACCGCCGAGGTCTACATTCCCAAGGCAAAGTTGAAGGTGCAGAAGTGAGCGCGGCGTCCAATCAGGTTCCGGCCAGCGGCAATGGCGCGCCGCGTCCCGTCGCCATTGCCGTCGAGCACATCTGGAAGCGCTACGGCGACTTCGAAGCCGTCAAGGATGTGAACTTCAGCGTCAGCGAGGGCGAGATCTTCGGTCTGCTCGGCCCCAACGGCGCCGGCAAGAGCACGCTCATCCGCATGATGACCACGCTCATTCCCGTCACCGCGGGCAAAGCCATTGTGGCCGGGCACGATGTGAGCAAGGACCCGGATGAGGTGCGGCAGGTGATTGGCGTCATTCCCCAGGCACTCACCAGCGACCAGGACCTGAGCGTAGAAGAGAACCTGAGCATCTACGCCAAGCTCTACAGTGTGCCGCGCGAGCAGCGCAAGAAGAACATCGCCGAAGTGCTCGAAGCCGTCGACCTGACCAAGTGGCGCGACGCGCAGACCAAGACGCTTTCGGGCGGCATGAGGCGCAGGCTCGAAATCGCGCGCGGCCTGGTGCACAATCCACGCATCTTCTTTCTCGACGAACCCACCACCGGCCTCGATCCCGTCTCGCGCATCGCGGTCTGGGAGATGCTGAACAAGCTCAAGGCCACGCGCAACCTCACCATGCTCATCACCACGCACTACATGGATGAGGCCGACAAGCTCTGCGACCGCATCGCGATCGTCGATCACGGCACACTCGTGGCGATGGGCACGCCGGTGGAGCTCAAGAACAGTGTGGCCGGCGCCAACGTCGTCGAAGTGCACTTCGACCGCGACGATGACGCGTGGCAGGCGCGGCTTGGGGCCATGGAAGGCGTAACCAGCGTGCAGCCCGAGGGCTCGGGATTCTATCGCGTGATCACCAAATCGGGATCGAAGACGACCATGCAGATTGTCGAGCTTGCCTCGAGCCTGGGCGAAACGCTCACCTCGCTGAGCGTGCAAAACACCACGCTCGACGACGTATTTATTCACTACACCGGGCGGCAACTGCGCGACGAACAGGTAAAGCCGGTGAACTTCTTGATGCCGCCACGGCCGGGAGCGCGCCCATGAACCGCATGTTTGCCATCATCGAGCGCGAAATGCGCAAGTTCTTCCGCTCGCCCATGCTCATGATCATGTCGCTCATGATGCCCATTCTGCAGCTCGTCATCATCGGAAACGCCTTCGGGGGCAAGATCGTGGGCACGCATGTGGCCGTAGTGGATTACGACCGCGGCCCGCAGGCGGTGAAAGTGCGCGAGGCCTTCGACGCCGTCGCCGCCAACATTAAGACCTTCTCTACCATCGAATACACGAGCGAAGTGCAGGCGCGCGAAGACGTGCGCACCGGCAAGATCGACGCCGCAGTCATTATTCCCGCGCAGTATTCGCGCCGCGTCTACGCCGAGGATGCACCCAAGCTCGGTTTCGTGGTCGACAACTCGGATCTTTTCACGTCAGGGGCGCTCGAAGCCGAGATGCAGTCGCTCGTTAACGCGATGAACGCCCCGCAGGTCGAGGACCGCCTTCAAAAATCCATCGCACTCGAAGTCGTAGAGCTTTACCCGTACGTGAACTACCTGAAGTATCTGTTGCCGATGACCGTGGCGCTAGCGATGTATATCTCGGTGATGATCGGCGGCGGGAAGTTATATATCGACGACAAGGCGCGTGGTGTTCACGAGGGATATCTTGTAACTCCGATCACCAAGCTTGAGTTAGTCTTCGGACTGAACATTGCGGGAGCAATCAAGGCTGTGCTGGC
>PLSB01000294.1 GCA_003165005.1 Acidobacteriaceae bacterium
GTCTGGAACCAGCAGGGTACGGCCCAGCTTGCGTTTCACTTTTGGCGATTTCGAAGTAACGATGTGACGCGTCTTCGCTTGGCCCCGCTTGATCTTGCCGGTGCCGGTCTTGCTGAAGCGCTTGGCCGCGCCCGAATGGGTCTTCAACTTAGGCATTCTTTTTTCTCGTCTTGGATCTGAGCCTGCAATAGACAGGGACTTCCTTGCCCCCTAAGGCCTCGATTAGTATAGCGCAGCAGCAGTGCCTGCCGCCAGTTGCGGCTGGCCGGAGCCATAGCGCCTTTGGCTTGGCCCTTCCGTTCACGTCTGCCGCCGCGCTTCCCTTTTGCATGGCCCTAAAACCGGAAGCGCGCCGCCATCTGCATCAGCCGCGGCGGCATGGCGCTCACCGCCTGGCCAAAGGCGCCGCTGGAAATGTTGCCCTCGACCGATTCCGGCCCGAAGAACTGCGCGTGGTTGAAGACGTTGAACGCCTCGGCGCGGAACTCGAAGACGCGGCCCTCGCGCAGTTGGAATTCGCGCGAGAGAGTGGCATCGAGGTCTTCCATGCCGGGACCGGAGAAGAACCTGCGCCGCGCGTTGCCCATGGTTCCCAGCGCGGGCGGGCTGAACTGGCTCGCGTCAAAGACCGCCGCTCCGCCGCGCGGATTGGTGTTGATGCCCAGCGGTTTGCCGCTCCACTGCGGCGTGTCGACGCCGTTGTTGTTGATGCCGTTGGGAATCGTACCCAGGAGCGATGTGTCGTTGTTATTGAGCAGAGTCGCCGGCAAACCAGTGGTGAAACGCACAATGCCCGCTACGGCCACTGCGTGGAGCGGGTTTTTGGAGGCTGCAAATGGAAAGGCGTAGTGGAAAGACGCCACAAAATTGTGCCGCAGGTCGAAGGCGGAGAGTCCGCGGCTGAGCGACGGATTGACGGGATTGACGGCTTCGGGCAGTCCCGCCGACTGATCGATCGACTTGGCATACGTGTAGCTGGCCAGCACATCCAACCCATGTGTCCGGTGGTTGAGCGCGGCCTCGAATGCGTTGTAGCTGGCGTTGGCGATGGTCCGCTGCAATACCACGCTGCCGAACGCGGGGCCGAAGACGGTGCGCGCGGCCTGCTCGTTGAATGGCCCGCACACCGCCGAGCCCAGGCTCAGGCATAGCGCCGGATTCGCCGGGTTGGCCTCTTCAAGCACCAGCAAATGATGCGAAGCCGTGCCCACGTAGCTGACCGTGGCCAGCGTGCCCGCGCCCAACTGGCGCTCCACGCTCGCCATCCAGTGCTGTGCGTAGGGCGTTACGTCGTTGGGATCGACGCCGGGAATGCCGGCCAGCGGCTCAAACTGGCTCCAGTTGACGGTGGAATTCGGATTTGCCCGGCTGGCTCCGTACGCCACGTGCTGCAAGGGGAACGGATTCCCGACGCCGGCGCCCGTGGCGGCCACGGTGAACGGCGAAGCGAAGAGGGGCGGCGCGGATGACGTATAGGTATATCCGTAGGGTGGATTCGCGCTCATAATCCCCGCCGACAATCCCTCGTACGCCGTGAAATACATCCCGTAGCCGAGGCGGATGCTGGTCGTCCCTGCCGGACCGATGATCTTGTCCAAGAGTCTGCCGCCCGCAGGGCCGGCGGACGGCGAGTAGGCAATGCCGGCGCGCGGCGAAAAGTTATTCCGCGGCGGCGCAAGCGAGTCGGGAACGCCGGGATCGCCGGGAAAGACCAACCCCAGCGGCGCGCCGGGAAAGACCTGCGATTGCTCGCCCACAACCAGCGTTTGCAGTTGATTGAATTTCTCAAGCCACGGCCGGATGCGGTCCCAGCGCACGCCGTAATTCACCGTCAGCCGGCTCGTCGCCTTCCAACTGTCCTGCGCGAAAGCCGCCACATAGAAGTTGCGGTTATAAAAGCTCTCCACCTGGCCCTGCGTGTAACTCGACGCCACGCCCAGCAGGAAATCGGCAAAATCCACGCCGGTTTCAGAGCCGTTGAAGCTGAAGCTGCCGTTGAAGCCCGCATTGGGGTGGGTGTCGATCTGGTTCGAGTGGATCTCGCCGCCGGCCTTCAGCCCATGGCGCCCAAAAATCCGCGAAAAAGTCTCGCTCGCCTCATAGATGTTCTCGTACTGCACCTCGGCGGTGGTGTCCACGCCCAGGGTGAAGTTGTTGAAGGCTGCATTCTCAATGCCTTCGGTGGAGGGCTGGAGCGGCACAATGCCGGTGAATCCCTGCGCCGCGAGCGTGGGCCCCACGCCGCCCCGCGGCTGGCCCACGGCATTCGCGTTGCGCATATAGCTCAGATGAAACTCATTCAGCGCCGTCGAGCCGAAGGTGATGGTATGCCCCAGGCTGGCCAGTTGCGCCAGGCCATTCGAAGTCGCGTCGAAGCCCGGCACATTGGCGCCGCCCGTTCCCGTGGGATAGGGGTTATCCAGCGAGTATTGGTCCAAAAAGTAATAGCCCGTGAGAGTGCTGGGCCCGTGGCTCCAATCCGCGCGCAAGCCGCCTTTGTTGTCGTCGAGGGTCTCGGCCGCGCTCGCGGTTTCAAAGACCGCCGCGCCCGCGTTGGGCTGCGGAATCGAGGCCAGCAAATACTTGGCCGGAGCCGGCCAGATAGATTGCGGAATCAGGCTCGTGGAAAAAACCGGCGGCCGGCCGGGCGTGCAGCCCGTCGATTGCGGTGAATAAGGATCGTTGGCCTGGACGCTCGCGCCCAGCCCTTGCGAAAGTTGCGCCGCGAGGTGCGAACCGCTCACGCAGCCGGTCAGCATACTCGCGCCGGTTGCGGGATTCACGAAGCTCCCGCCGCGCTCGGCAATGGACGGCACGGAGATGTCGCCCGTATCGATGCCTTCGGTCAGTCGCGTGCCTTGATAGTCCCCAAACCACCGGACGCCCGTCCGAAGCACAGGACCACCCACGGTGGCGCCGTACTGATTCTGCCGGTAGGCCGCGCGGTCCGGCGAAAAATAGTTGCGCGCGTCGAGCGCCGTGTTGCGCAGAAACTCGAAGGCGCTGCCGTGCCACTGCGGTGTGCCTTGCCTGGTGGTCACGAGCACCTCGCCGCCACTCGAATTCCCGTATTCGGCGTCGAAGTTCGAAGTGAGCACGCGGAAGCTGTCGATGGAGTCGAGATTGGGCACAATCGACGTGCCCATGTTCACGTCCTCTTCCACATCCGCGCCGTTCACCCTGAAACCATTCGCCGTCTCGCGCTGGCCGCTGATCGAGAGGCTGCCAGGGTTGGCGTTGCCTGAGGGCGGCGTCGCGGCATCGCCGGCATCGTTCACCGCTGCTGGTTGCGCCGTATTCACCGGCACAATCCCCGGCTGCACCGCCATCAGGTCGGTAAAGTTGCGGCCGTTCAGCGGCACGGCCTCTATTTTTTTGGCCTCCAGCGTCTCTCCCAGTTGCGTGCTCGTGGTCTCGGCCACCAGAGTGTCTGCCGTCACTTCCACGGATTCGGTGCTGCCGCTGACCGCCAGCGTCACGTCAAGGTTCGCGTTGGGGGCGTCTGCGTTCACGGTTGCCTGGGCGCGATAGAGGACAAAGTTGGGCGCCTTCACTTCGACCGTGTAGGCACCTGCGGCAGGAACCGCGAACTGAAAGCTTCCCTGCCCGTCCGCTTGCTCCCTCAGCGTCGCGCCTCCATTGGCCGGCCGCAGCGTCACATCGGCGCCGGGGATGACGCCGCCTGTTGTATCGTGCACCACGCCCGCGACGTGAAAGCCTTTTGGAGTCTGCGCCCGCAATCCGAGGAGACACATTGCGAAGAGAAGAAGGAAAAACAGAAAAACTCGGCCCTTCAAAAGAACAACCTCCGGGAGATGAGGGATTGCGGCGACTGCCTGCCCTCCGCGCCGCAATCCCTCAGTACAGGGCCCATTGCAGCAGGCAGTGCCAATATCCGACCAAATTAGTCCGCATCTTTCAGTGATTTAAATCACTCAGACGAGCAGTCTGAGGGTTCCTAACCGACCGAATTCGAATATCAGACTTATTTGGTCCTTATTTAATCTACGACTAAATTGGTCGGAGTTCAAGACCGCCAGTCTCACAACCCGAAATCGCAATTTCATTGTGAAAGTCAACGGGAATCGCTCCGGCCTCGTGCACAAAAACGGCGAACTCGACTTCGCCGGCCCCCTCATCCAATAACACCAAAGGCCCGCCCCTTGGGCGAGCCTCTGCGTTCTTCTCATTTCCCTGCCTCAGCCAAAGCCGCCAACTCACCGCGACGAGCTAGCAGCTAGCAGCTAAAAGCTGTCCTTACACCTGGAACGACGATCCGCACCCGCAGGTCGACTTTACCTGGGGATTCTCGAACTTGAAGCCCGCGGCTTCCAGCGTTTCCAAATAATCCACCGTGCAGCCGTTCAGGTACATCAGCGACGTGGCGTCGATAAACACCTTCAAGTCTTCGAAATTGAAGACCTTATCCATCATGCCCGGCTGGTTCTCGAAGGCCATGGAATATTGGAAGCCGGAGCAGCCTCCGCCCACCACGCCGATGCGCAGCCCGGCGGGCAGCGGATCCTGGGTAGCCATAATCTCGCGCACCTTGGCGATCGCCTGAGGAGTCAGCACAAGCGGCGGTTTCTTCTGGGTTTCCTGGGTGGGTTCAACAGCGGTTGTGGTTGTGGCCATGATTCCTCCCTTTAGGTGGCGCGCGTGCCTTCCTTCACTCTACCGTTCCACGAACTCCGGCACAAGCCCGGTCGGGGCGCACCCTTAATAGATGCAGCCCTTGCATGGATGGTCGCAGATCCTCAAATCGCACCTCTCGAAACCGCCCTGTTTTCAAGTTCGCACCACACAAAGCGGCCTCAAGGCCCTCCGGGGAGCGCGGAATATCCAAAAAACGAACAAGTGCATCTTCCACGCCAATGAAAATCCTTCCGGGTGATTCACAATTTCACCCATTCGGAGCTATGATACTCAACCAATACGGCCCTCTGGCCGCGAGACCGCGAGTTTCCACGACCCCGCCGGAACTTTGGGACCGCAATTCGTTGGGAGGTGCGTTATGACGGTTGCCTCGTTGGTTATGTGGAGCGTATGGATTGCATTCGCGCTCTTTCTCGCCGTGCTGTATATTTATCGTTCCAGCCTCAGCCGCGATGAGGAAGATCAGATCTTCCTCGACGACTCCTTCGACCAGCAGAAAGCCGCTCAGGCGGCCATTGCGGCAAGGGTCGCCAAGGTGGAGCCATGGGTGCGCGTCGCCCGATGGATGGTGGTGACCATGTCGGTCGTGGTGATTGCCTATTACATTCGCGACATCCTGCTGCAGTTGAACATCGTCCACTGATGCAGTGGTTCCCCGGCGCGGCCTCATCGGCAGCGCAGAACCCTCGCGCGGGCGCTCTCCAGCGGCTCCAACGCGGCGAGAACCTGTACCGCCGGTCTCCTGACCGGCTGTAGCGGGGGTCTCCGGACCCCCGCTGGACGGCCGGCGGCTGAAATTGGGCATTTCCCAGCCGTCGAGACATCCGTGAAAAATGCTGCCTAGAACCGGTGAAAAACGTCAAGAAGGTAGTACGCCACAATCAGCAGCGTCATCAGGCCTGCAAGCCCCAGAGTCGACAGCCGCAGCGGCCGAATCCTGCTCATCCGCGCCGCGATCGCGTCCTGCTCGGTCTTGGCATGGCTCGACGAATCGGCCAGGAAGAGTTGCGATTCCTCGTATCTGCCTACGCGCGACGCATACATCCCCACAACGGCCATCAACACAACCGCCGCACCCCAAACCGACCACATCATCGGAATCATTCCCATTGTTCACTCCACGCATAAAAGGTTGACGCGGATCCCGGGCGGCGCGCGGAGGCCCATAAATACTTCGCGCCTCCGCGCGCCCTCAGAGTCCGTACATAACACCTATCGTGAAGAATCGGAATTGTCTTCAATGACCAAAGTCATGGCCGTCCCGCGCACCCGCCAGGCTTTGGGATTTCGCATCGCATCTGCGCGCTCTACTCCACTTCCTGCTTGGCGCGATAGCCGTCTCGCGCAATGATGTCGAACTTGAGCGGCTTGTGTTTTTCGTCCTGCATGCGCAGCGGCTGGCCCTCGTCGTCCACAAGCTCTACGCGGATCTTGCGGAACGTTCCGTCCTGCTTGGTGTTCGTGGGGTGGTAGATCAGCTCGTACTTGGCGCGGATATTCTCGTTGATGAGCTGCACATCTTCGGGCAGTTCGCCGGTGAAGCGCGGCTGAAAATGCATGCCTCCGGTCATGTCGGAGAAGGCCCTCATCTCGTTGTCGGCCTGCAGGAACGTCATTTCGCTCATGCCGCCACCGCCCATCGCCTCGGCGAGTCCGTCGGTGGAGACGGAAAAGATGGTGATGTCGTGCGAAGCCCTCACCCGCTTCTGAATCTGGTCGAAGGTCAGCTTCGACAGCGTATCGACGCCGGTAGCGATCAGAATGATGTACTTCTGCCCCTCGATCCGCGACAGCCGGTCCAGCGACTCGTTCAACGCGTCGAAGACGTCGGTCTCCCGAAAGGCGGCGGGCGCATAGACTCCGTTCGCCAGCATCTGGATGCCTTGCTGCAGCTGCTTCTTGTCCTGCGTGAAATCGCTCACGATGTGAGTATTCAGATCGAAGGTCACCATGGCCACGTAGTCCTGCGGCCGCAGTTGCTCGGCAAACGCCGCCGCCATATTCAACGCCTGCACGCGGAATATGTAGCCGCGCGCCGCATATTCCATCAGGATCAATGCCGTAATCGGCGCTTCCGTGCGCTTGAAGCCTTCCACCTTCTGCTCCACGCCGTCCTCATAGACGCGGAAGTTCGAGGGCCTCAATCCCGGCACGAACTGGTGCGTCTTCTCCACCATCACGCCCACGTCGATCGTCACCTTCGGCACATTCACATGAAAGGTGATGTTGCCGGCGCCCTCGGGGTTGGTGAACTTGGGCGCGGCCGGAGCCGGCGGCGGCGGAGGCGTCGCGTCGGGATTCTCTTTCTTCTTGGGCACCACGATCACCCCGCTATCGCCGCTGGGGCCGCCGGCCTCGGGCGCGGCCTGGTCAGGTTGCGGCTGCGCCGGGGGTGGCTGGCTTTGTGGCGCGGCCTGTCCCTGGGCCCATACCAGCGGCGCGGCCACCAGGGCCAGAACGGCAAACTGCAATCCGATCGGAAGACGTTGAGAAACACTTGCCTCTCTGCACGGCTTGGTCATAACAACCTCTTGTGCTCAACAGCATACGCGATTGGCATCGCCCTGGGCGCAATGGAGAATCGCCCCTGCGCCCCGCTGTACTCTAATAGACGTGGAAACTCGCCCAACAGCATTCAAGCCGGCGCCCCTTGCCCTCGCCCTTTTCACAGTTCTGGCGCTGCTTTGCGCTTCTTCGCGTCTCCCCGCGCAATCGGTTTCGCCCTCCGCGCAGCAGCCCGCTCCCCATCCGCCGGGCCCTCCGCGCAATCCCCAGTTCTTCCCGCTCGCCCAGGTCCGCGCCGGCATGACCGGCACTGCCTGGACCGTCTTCGAAGGAACCACCCCCGAGCCCATGCAGGTGGAAATCCTGGGCGTGCTGCGCGGCGCCCGCGGACCCGGCCAGGACCTCATCCTCGCTCGCCTTCACGGCGCCAAGCCCGAGTACACCGGCGTCGCCGCCGGCATGAGCGGCAGCCCCGTTTACATCGACGGCAAACTCGCGGGCGCACTCTCCTATCGCATCGGGCTATTCACCAAAGAGCCCATCGCCGGCATCACGCCCATCGAGCAGATGATCGAGGTCCGCGACCTCTCGACCCACGACACCTTGGGCGCCCCATCCTTTTCGGCGGCGCGCGAAGCGGCGTCGCCGGAAAGGGTGGGAAGCACCAACTCCGCCATGACCTTCCAGCCCATGGAAACCCCGCTCGTCATCAGCGGACTCGATCCGGAATCCATCCGCTTCTGGCAGCAGCAGACCGCCGGAACCTCGCTTGAGACCATCGCCGGCGGCGGATCGTCCGCCGGCCTCGGCAGCTCCTCCGCGCCCGATGCGTCCGCTGAGGTCTCCGCGCCGCCCGCACTTGTGCCCGGTTCCTCCGTCAGCATGCAACTGGTTCGCGGCGACATTGAAGTAGCAGCCACCTGCACCGTCACCTACATCGATCCGAAGCAGCTGCTCGCCTGCGGCCATCCGGTTCTCGGCGCAGGCCCGGTCTCGCTGCCCATGACCACCAGCGAGGTCGTCGCCACCGTAGCCTCGCCGCTCGACGCCTTCAAGATCGTCAACACCGGCGAAACCATCGGCGCATTCAACGAAGACCGCGAGTCGGCCATTCACGGCCTCTTCGGCGTCCAGGCGCACATGATCCCCATGCACATCTCCGTCGACGCTCCCACCGGCCCGCGCCAGGTCAACGTCGAGATTCTCGATCTGCCCTCCCTCACGCCCCTCGCCATGCAGGTGATCCTGCTCCAATCCCTGACTGAAACCAACTCGAACAGCGAATCTCTCAGCTATCACCTCACCGGCAGCATCGATCTCTCCGGCTACCCCTCCATGCCCCTCGACCTCTGGGCCCCGGCAGGCTCCGGAGCGCCCGCTTCTCTCGAAGCCGTGCTCCTTGCCGGCCAGCAATTCACGCGTCTCTACGCGAACGGCGCGCGCCGGGGCACGATCCGCAAGGTCGATCTCCACATTGTGGCCGTTCCCCGCCGGGTTCTGGTCTCGCTCGAACAGGCGCACATCGTCTCCGGCGACATCGCCCACGCCGGCGACACCGTGGAGATCGAAGCCACCCTCCAGCCCTGGCAGCAGCCCGAGCGCAACCTCCGCGTCGCCTTCAAGCTGCCTACGCGTCTCGCCGCCGGCAATCTCCGCCTGCTCGTCTCCGACGGCGCCACGCTCGACCGCGCCCTCTACCAACCCAGACTCAACGCTCCGCCGCCCGATCTCGACACGGTCCTGGCCGAAGCCCGCAATCAGCATCCCGCCGATCGCATCTACGTCAGCCTCCTGGCTCCCGACGCCCAGGGCGAGCTTCAGGGTCAGGCCCTCACCAGCCTTCCGCTTTCCATGGCCAATGCCCTCGAGCCCCTGCGCAACGCCCAGAGCGCCAGCATCAACGGCGAATCCGCCGAACTCGCCGCCGAAGCCCCCGCGGGCGGTGTGCTTTCCGGTTTCCAGGTCCTCAATCTCCACATCCAGCCGGGCGGCGGTTTAAACTAGTAGTATCGAACTTTTACTCTCCTCCAGATCGGGGCCGGTGTTTCTGGGGATCCTGCCGGACCGATGGCCATCCAGCGAGGCATTCGGAGCAATAAATGGCACAGATTCAAGGACTAGCAGCCCATGCAGCAGGAGCTGAACTCCTGCATTTCCGTTACGATCCAGGCAAGCTTGGGGTGCACGATGTCGAAATCGCTATCACCCACTGCGGCGTCTGCCACAGCGACCTGCACCTGATCGCCAACGATTGGGGCATCAGCCAGTACCCCTTCATCCCAGGTCATGAGATCGTCGGCAAGGTTTCCGCCTTGGGTTCCGAAGTCAAATTCCTCGGGTTGGATCAGCGGGTCGGCCTCGGTTGGCAATCCAACTCCTGCGGCCACTGCGAGTGGTGCATGAGCGGGCAGGAGAACCTCTGCCCCGATGCGGAGTCCACCTGCGTGCACCGCAACGGGGGCTACGCCGATCGCGTGCGCGCCAACGCCCGCTTCGTCGTTCCCATCCCCGACGCTCTTGAAAGCGAACCCGCCGCGCCGCTGCTCTGCGCCGGCATCACCGTTTACAATCCCCTGCGCCTGAACGGAATCAATCCCTCGTCCCGGGTCGGCGTGGTCGGCATCGGCGGTCTTGGCCATCTCGCCATCCAGTTCGCCCGCGTCTTCGGCGCTCAAGTCACCGCCTTCTCCACCTCCCCAACCAAGGAAGAGGAGGCCCGCGCTCTGGGCGCGCACTACTTCATCAACAGCCTCGAATCCAAGGCCATGAAAGAGGCCGCAGGCGCCCTGGACTTCATCCTCACGACCGTCAACGCCGATCAAGACTGGGGCGCTTACCTCCAGTGCCTCCGGCCCAACGGAACCCTGTGGTTCGTCGGCGTTCCGCCCAAGCCCGTCTCGGTGCAGGCCTTCCCGCTCATCTCCGGCCGGCGAAGCATCGGCGGCAGCCCCGTCGGCAGCCCCTCGCGCCTGCGCGAGATGCTCGACGTCGCCGCCCGCCACGGCGTCAAAGCCACCACCGAGCTCTTCCCCATGGCCAAAGCCAACGAAGCCATTGAGAAGGCGAAGAAGAGCAAAGTCCGCTACCGCGCTGTGCTGGCGAACTAGGCCTCTCACCGCTCGCAGAGGAGCCTTCCCGTGCCCATCCTTTCGCCCGTTTCTCGGGCGAAAGGGTGAGGTGGCACGCTGACCCGCTGACCCGCTGACTTGCTGACTTGCTTTCACCGCCTCGCCCGCGAACTTGCTAACTGGCTACGTCGCGCCAGCGACGCGAACTCGCGAAATCGTTCTCTTGCTTCGCCGCCTCTCTCGATTTCCACACCCTTTTTGGCTAAGATATTTGTCGATGCCGTTCCCGATCCGCACCTGCGTAGTCTGTCAAGAGGAGTTCGAACTCCGTCCCGATAAGCCCGGCTTTGCCAATCGCTGTCCCGCGTGCAGCGAACCGGAAGCGACTGGGCCGGCAGCAGCAAACGCGCCCGACGTCTTTGACCCCAAAGCCGCATCCGAAGTCAACGCCGCGCGCCGCCGCGCCATGCGCGACTTGCTTTACCGCAAAGACAGCTGATCGCTCATAGCCGCGCCCGTCGAGTGCATCATGCTGCGAACTAGCGAACCTGCGACGTCGCGAAGCGACGCAAACCTGCCAGGTAGAGACCCTCCTCATCGCCGAAGACCGGCAACGACGATGGGGAACTAGAATAGAACGGTGAAGCAACCATCCCCACCCGCGGCCCCTTCCGTGGGCTTCGTCTCTCTCGGCTGCCCCAAAAACCTCGTCGATTCCGAGGTCATGATGGGCTTTCTGGACCGCGCCGGCGCGCGCCTCACCGCCCGTCCCGAAGAGGCCGAAATCCTCGTCGTCAACACCTGTTCCTTCATCGACACGGCGAAGCAGGAATCCGTCGACACCATCCTCGAAATGGCCCGCCACAAAACTTCAGGCCGCGCCCGCAAGCTCATCGTCGCCGGCTGCCTCGTCGAGCGCTACCGCGACGAGATCCAAAAAAACATTCCCGAGGTCGATGCCGTCGTCGGCACCGGCGAACTGGAATCGATTCTCGAAGCCGCCGGCCTGGCGCCCGGGCCCGCCGCGTCCTCGCCCTTCAACATCCTCACCACCGCTCACGCCGACACGCGTTCAGGGAAAGAATCCCAAGCCGGCACGCACAAATCCGCCGCGAAGGGTACGGGCTTTGGCCCGTACATTACAGACCAATCTGAAAGAAAAGGGGCTTTAGCCCCTGCGACCACTTCGAGGCCCGAAGGCGACCACCGGGAACGCGCCGGCCGCTTCGCGCGCGATGCCTGGCAAGGCGCATCTCATCTGCTGCCCACTTACCTCTACGACGAAACCACGCCGCGACTCCTCTCCACGCCGCGCGCGTCAGCATATATAAAAATCGCCGAGGGCTGCGACCACCCCTGCAGCTTCTGCGTGATTCCCAACCTGCGCGGCAAATTCCGTTCCCGGCGCTTCGAGTCCGTCGTTGCCGAAGCCGAAGCCCTCGTCGCCCGCGGCACGCGCGAGATCACGCTCATCGGCCAGGACACCACCTGCTACGGCGAAGACCTCGGCCTGAAGGACGGCCTCGCCACCCTCCTCGACACGCTCGCCCGCATCCCCAACCTGCGCTGGCTGCGCTTCCTCTACGCTTACCCGAACCGCATCACATCAAAACTTCTTGACACCATCGCGCGCCACGCGAACATCTGCAAGTATCTCGACCTGCCGCTGCAACACGCCTCGCCCGACGTCCTCAAGCGCATGAAGCGCGGCGCCGGCGCGGAGATTTTTTTGAAGACTTTGGAGAAGGTTCGCGCGGCCGTGCCGAACATTGCCCTCCGCACCAGCTTTATCGTCGGATTTCCGGGAGAATCGCTCCGCGACTTTGAAGTTTTGGAGGAGTTCATCAAAGAGGCCAGGTTCGACTGGCTCGGCGTCTTCAATTATTCGCATGAGGAAGGTTCCGCGGCCTACGCGCTCGACGGGCAAGTTTCTAAGCGCACCATCGAGTCCCGCCGCAAGCGCCTGATGAAGCTCCAGCAATCCATCTCGCGCCGCGCCAAGCAGAATTGGGTCGGCCGCGAGCTCACCGTCCTCGCTGAAGGCGAGAGTGCCGAGACGCCGCTCCTATGGGAAGGCCGCACCGAGTACCACGCGCCGGAGATCGACGGCAAGGTCTACATCAATGACTTCGGCGATCTCGAAAGTTTGGAGCCAGGCCGCTTCTACCGCGCCCAGATCACCGAAGCCCACGACTACGACCTGGTTGCGCGAATCGTCTCCTCCGAATCCTGAGTCCCGCTCGCATTTTTCTGTTTTCAGCCATACACATTTCCCCTATCATTTCCGCATGTCAATCAAACGCCGCACCTTCCTCAAATCCTCCGCGTCCTTCCTCCCCGCCATGGCTCTCCAAAACGTCTTTGCGCAAAGCTCGCCCGAAGCGCCGGCTGCTCCCACTCTCCATCCCGTCCCCGCCGGCGAGGACCGTTCCGGCCATCTCCACTCCCTCGGTTTCAGTTCGCTTGCCTTCAAGGTTGTCCCATCCGATACGAGCGGCAACCTCCTCGTCATCGAGCACAGAAATCTCCTGCCCGATACAGGCCCCGCCCTGCATATGCATCTCTCGCAGGAAGAATGGTTCTACGTGATGGAAGGCGAGGTGCGCTTTCAGGTCGGCGATCGCCGCCTGCAACTCGGCCCAGGCGAGTCGGTCCTCGCCCCGCGCCGCATCCCTCACACTTTCTCCGCTACCGGCTCACCGGCGCACATGCTCATCGCTTTCACGCCCGCGGACAAAATGGAGCAGTACTTCATCGACGCCGCGGCCCACCCCTCACTCGCGGCCACCGCCGACTTCATGAACCGCTACGACATGCAGTGGGTCGGCCCCTCCCCGTTCTGGAAGGGGTGAGACAGTGGTCAGTGGTCAGTGGTCAGTGGTCAGTGGTCAGTGGTCAGTGGTCAGTGGTCAGTGGTCAGTGACGTGGCGTTTCTCTATCTAACGGGGGCCAGTGGTTAGAATGCGAATCTGCGGAAACGCCGCGGGGCGCGCTCCCGCGCCGCACTGGAGAGCCAGCAGCCACGCGCCAGCCTCTTCGCGCAGAGGCGCCAGATCGATGCCCCCGAACGCTTCAGGACAGTTTTCGAACCGCCGCAAGGTTTTCGCGAGCAGCGAGACCGCACCGCGCATGTTTCCGGTTTGTACATGGTGCAAGGCCGCCGTGGTCTGAATCAACGCCTGCAGAAAACTCTTCTCCGGTTCTTCCAGACGCAGCCAGACGCTCTCCCAATGCTCGTGGGCAATCCAGAACTCCGCGTTGCGATAGCACCGCAGACCTTCTGCAAGCGCCCCGGATTCCCAGTCGAGAGACACACCCTCAGCATAGGCCAACTGACGACTCGCTTTCTCGGCGCCTTGGTGCCCGGGTTGAATGGGGTGGGTTGGAGTTCGTGCTATCCCACATCTCAAAAACGAGATGTGGGGCACCCTGGTTTTGTGCTGGGTTTAGAGGGGATTGTTGAGTTTCGTGCTTTCCCGGTCCCTCGTTCCCCCTCTCCCTTGCTCCTGTAGTAAACTTCCGCCATGAAAAACCCGCTTCCCCGTCTCGTCCGCTGCGCGGCCGTGCTCGTTTGTGCCGCGCTCGCTCTTACCGCGACCGCCGCGCACAGCCAGGACTGGGCCAAGGCGATTCTGAACAAGTCGCCGCGGCACCAGGAATGGGTGAAGATCCACTATGGCGGCCGCACGGTGAACGCCTTTGTGGTCTATCCCGAGGTGAGCCACAAGGCCCCGGTGGTGCTGCTGATCCACGAGATCTTCGGGCTCACCGACTGGGCGCGCTCGATGGCCGACGACATTGCCGCGATGGGATACATCGTGATCGCGCCCGACCTGCTCTCGGGCTTGGGGCCGAACGGCGGCGATACCAGCGCCTTTCCGGACATGCAGTCGGCTGTAAAGGCCGTGAGCGGGCTCGACCCGGTGACCGTGACCGCCGACCTCGACGCGACGGCCGACTTCGCGCTCAAGTTTCCCGCGGCCAACGGCAAGCTCGCCGTGGTGGGCTTCTGCTGGGGCGGAGGCCAGTCGTTCCATTTCGCCACCCAGCGCAAGGACCTGAGCGCGGCCTTGGTTTTTTACGGTCCTCCGCCGGCGGAGAGCCTGGCCGGGATCACTGCGCCGGTTTACGGCTTCTATGGCGGCAACGACGCGCGCATCACGGCCACGGTTCCGGCTACCAAAGACGCCATGGCCGCCGTGGGCAAAAAGTATGCGGCGACGGTCTACGACGGCGCGGGCCACGGGTTTATGCGCGCGGGCGAGGACCCGGCCAACACCAATCCCGCGAACGCGACCGCACGCGCGGAGGGGTTAAAGCGGCTGGGGACGCTGCTCAACGGGATGTAGCGCTCCGGCCCGCGAATGTTTTGTACCGCCGGTCTCCAGACCGGCTTCTATGAGACGGCCGTCCAAGTCAAGGTGTTTTTGTTTTTTCCTTTATTGGAATGTTTTTGCTTTTGCCTTTGTTTTTGCGGTTGCCGTTGTTTTTCGGATTCATCTCGGGCTTCTATCCGCACTCGAAGTGAGCCCGCTGCGGGCTCGGTGCCTG
>PLSB01000263.1 GCA_003165005.1 Acidobacteriaceae bacterium
GAAAAACTGCAAAAGCAACAGCAACGACAAAAACTACCCCACAGATGTGCAGCTGTTGACAGGGTCACTCCATATCAGAGCTATTCTGCACAGCATTGCGCTCGCAGATGAACGAACCTGAGTATGCCTCAATGGCAGCGGTTCGCAATGGCCGGAATACCTGCGTAACCTAAGGTTCCTATTCCGGACAAAAGAAGGAGAATCAGATGCAATCCAGGAAGTTAGTTACTGCAGCCTTCGTGTCGCTCGCGGTGCTTGCGCTCTCGCTACCGGTTATGGCGCAGGAGACCACGCAATCGACCACCACGACGACCCAGACCCCGTCGGATCCGGCAACCCAAACCACCCAGACCGACACAACCAAGACGAAGTACAATCGCCACCATCGCGTGAAGCAAGTCAAGGAAACGCAAAAGACGAAGACCAAGACGGTCCCGGGTCCGGATCAGCAGACGCAAACCACGACCACGACCACGGCTCCGCAGCAGTAATTCGGGAAGGCGGCTGAGATCCGCACAGAGGAGAGAATCATGATGAAAGTGAGCACGCACGATAAGACCACAGGCAAGGTTCACGAAGTCAAAGGCGCAATCAGGCAAAAGGCCGGCGAAATTGCCAACAACCCCAACCTGGCGGCCGACGGCAAGGCTGAAAAGATTGCCGGAAAAGTGCAAAACATTGTCGGCAGGATTGAAAAGGCTGTTGGAGAGTAAGCGCATCGCCATCGAACCAGAGGGACGAGAAAGGTCAAAAGAGCATGACGCAATCAGTGTTGGAACAGATGGGCGTACAGATCGACGAGACAGCGCGCAAGGCTTCGCGGGCGGCGACCGCCGTTGCGGATGTGCTTGAGGATGGCGGCGGAGCGGCACGGCGCATCACAAAACAGGGCAGCCGCGCCGCTACGGAGCTTATCGATGACTCAAGAAGGCGAGTGCAGCGGCATCCGCTTAAGGCAGTTGCGGCGACATTCGCAGCCGGCATTGGGGCTGGGGCGGTGATTGGCTGGATGATGAGGCACAAGCGGCGCTGCAGCTGCACGGATGCGCCAGAGAAGGTCCAGGAATAGGCACGGCTCCACGAGCCACGATCACCGTCCATGGTTCGCTGCTCACTGCACCTGGAAAGCCTTGTCGACGATGGCGCTGGGGTTGCGGCCTGCGGGGAGCATGGTGAAGAGCGACTGCGATGCGATGCGCGCCACGGCCACATCGCCGGAACGGCTGTCGACCACGAAGAGCAGGTGTCCGGCAGCGGAGAAGGCCATGGCCGCCGGCCCGTCGCCCACGTGGATCGTGTCTACTCGTTTGCTATCTTCGATCGAATAGACGGTCACTTCCTGTGAGCGGAGGTTGGCGACATAGAGCAATGCGTTGTCGCGCGAGACCAGGCCGCGGACGGGATCGGCGCCGATGGTGTAGGTGTCGCCGACTTCGTCAGTGGTGTTGTAGATCTCGCTCACCGAGTCCGAGAGAGAATTTGACGCGAAGATTTCGCCGCCGTCAGGCTTGAGGGCGAGATCCGAGGGGCCGCGGCCGACATCCATCAGCGCCTCTAGTTGGTCGGCCTGTTGCTCGGGCTGCCCAGGGCGAGCCTGGGATTGCGCCAGGGCAATCGCCATCACCTGGTGTCCGGCGGAGCAGGCTACAAACACCTTCGAGGAATCGGGCAGAATGACCGGGCTGGCCGCGCCGGGGCAGCCCGCAAAGACCGCGCGCACCTGGCCGCTGGCAGGGTCCATCACCATCACGGAGTTGCCCGCTTGATTGGCCACGACCAGACTCTTGCCGTCCGGGGCGATGCGCGCCGCCACCGGCTCAACTCCCGCGCCGAACTGCGCAATCTCGCGCCGCGCCTTGAGATCGATTACGGAGATCGAGTTCGACGCGGAGTTGGCCACATAGGCGCGCGCGCCGTCGGCGTCAACGTCGATGGCAAGCGGCTGGCGGCGCACGGGGATGGTGGCCACGACCGTGTTGTGCTCGGCATCGATCACGGAGACCGAGCCATTCGCGCCCTCCGTGCCCGCGTTGAGCACGTAGATCTCGTTGCGCGTGGGGCTGGCGGCCAGAGCCACCGGATGGCGGCCCACGGCAAGCTCGCGGTCGACACGGACGTTGACTACGTCCAGCACGGTTACCGTGTCGCTGCCACCGTTGGTCACATAGGCGTATTCGCGATAGTTGGGCGGGTACTGGGGAAAATCGTGAGGGCGGCAGGCGGTGAGAGACATTGCGAGAACGGCAAGCGCGGCGAGGCTCGTCGGCCCAGGGCTTACTGATCCCTGTTCCCTGTTCCCTGTTCCCTGTCTTTTCACTTTCCACTCGCTTCTGCCGCAACGGGAGCAGCCACGCCTCGCGCCAGAGTGCGGCCGACGATGGGCGCAATCTGCTCAATCTCATTCATCATGGTTGCGAACTGCTCGGGATACAGCGACTGCGGGCCGTCGGAGAGCGCGCTCTCGGGATGGTTGTGCACCTCGACGATGAGGCCATCAGCTCCGGCGGCGATCCCGGCGCGCGCCATGGGCAGCACACTGTCGCGGCGGCCGGTGCCGTGGCTGGGATCGACGAGGATGGGCAGGTGGCTGACGTGCTGCAGGGCGGGCACGATGCTGAGGTCGAGGGTGTTGCGGGCGTGGTCGGCAAAGGTGCGCACGCCGCGCTCGCAGAGAATCACCTCGTAGTTGCCCTCGCNNTCTGGATGACGTCGGCCCACTCCGCGACGAGGTCGAGGGTTTCGGAGTCAAGCGCCTCAGTGACGATGCGCAGCCCGAACTTTTCTCTGACTTCGGACATGATTTTCAATGCTTCCAAGCCGAGGCCCTGAAAGGCGTAAGGA
>PLSB01000290.1 GCA_003165005.1 Acidobacteriaceae bacterium
ACGTGCAGGGCGCCGGCCCCGCCCCAGCGCCGGGCATCCCGCCAGCGCATCACCGAACTGGGATTGCACCCAATCCGGCGGCCCACCTCGTGGAGAGAGTTGCCCGCGTCCAGCAATGCCAACGCGCGTCTCCGCCGGTCCTCCAGAAGACCGGCGCTTCCCTTCAGCCGGGGCATAGGTATTCTGAACCTCAATACCCATTATTGCATTATTTATGCAGGAGTCAATAGTGCTCAATGCGAGTTATGAGCCCGTGAACATTACGCGGGCTCGCCGCGCCCTCGTGTTGCTCATCAAGGGCGTCGCTGTCGTTGAAGAGGCACACGACCGGTTCGTGCATATCGGACTGCAGTTGCCCTGTGTCATTCGCCTTCGCCAGTATCGGCGTCTGCCGTCGCGGATTCAGACGCTTTCGCGGAAGAACATCCTTATCCGCGACGGATACATCTGCCAGTACTGCGGCGGGAAGTTCCTGAGCAGTGAATTGGAACTCGAGCATGTGATTCCGCGCGCTCAAGGTGGACAGAGCGCCTGGGAGAACCTGGTCGCCGCGTGCCGTGACTGCAATGCGCGCAAGGCAGACCGGACGCCGGCGGAAGCAGGCATGAAGCTGCTCCGTCAGCCACGCCGGGTGACGATTCACACCTCTCGCGCTCTCATGCGCCAGACCGGAATCGGCGAGGAGAAGTGGAGGAAGTATCTGTACTACTGAAGTACGGCCGGTATAGCTCAAGGCTAGAGCGTCGCCTCGGTATGGCGAAGGATGCGGATTAAAATCCCGCTGCCGGCTCCAAAAAGTTTGCACCTGTAGCTCAAGCGGAAGAGCCGCCGATTTGTAATCGGCAGAATGGGTTTTCGAGTAACCCCGGGTGCTCCAACTGTGGCCGTGCCGGCTATCGGAATGTCGGGCATGACTGTGACTCATGTCTCTTGTGGGTTCAACTCCCACCGGCCACCCTGGGGCGTTAGCTCATTGAGGAGAGCGCCTGCCTTGCAAGCAGGAGGCGGTCGGGGCAGAGCCGGCACGCTCCACCAGTTTTTGCCAGTCGCGTATGCGCGGTCGATACGCTCCGCTGAAAACTTCAGAGAGCAGCGTTCAACTCGCTGGGCTGGCGCCATCGGGGAATCGTGTCATGCGTTGCATCCGTGCCTTGGGAGCATGTGGTCTGGAGTTGAATCCAGAGTTCCCCGGCCAAGTATTGAGCGTCCGTGCCAGAGGGGATTGATGGCCTTCGCTACGAACGAAGTGCACGCAGGTTCGAATCCTGCCGGACGCTCCATAAGTTGTGCTATAGTTGTAACTGGAAGTTAGTAATCAATCGACGCCATGCTTAAGACCTTCAAACACGACATAGCCAGAATGACCGGCAAGCGGGTCATTTGGGGAGTCGTGTCTTGAGGGTCTGAGTGCATTCGTGCTGTGAGCACCAGACCCCGGCTCAGGTCGGGGTTTTTTATTGCTCTTTGAAAATGGGGGATTAGGCTAATTGCGCAAACCGCTCGCCTCCAGAGCGAGATTTGAGGGTTCGAATCCTTCATCCCCTGCCAACGGCTGCGAAGCTCATGCGGATGAGCGGGCGTCTCATAAGCGCAAGGTAGTCAGTTCGAATCTGGCCGCAGCCACCAGATTGTGTGGACGTGCAGCTGCTGGCTGGGTATGTAGCCGGCGCCTTATAAGCGCCAGTCCGTGAGTTCGACTCTCACCACGTCCACCACGGGTCACAGGTGTTGACGGCAGCATAGGCGGCTCTTAACCGTCCGGACGGGATTCGACTTCCCGGTGACCCACCAAATTTGGAGTCGTACTCGAATTGGCTGCAGAGACCTGACTTTTAATCAGGGGGGAGAAATCCCAATGTGGGTTCGAGTCCCACCGGCTCTACCAACAAGGCTCCCGTGGCCGAGAAGAATGAGGCATCGATCTTCTAAATCGACAAACGCAGGTTTGAATCCTGCCGGGAGCGCCAGTTTGCCGTCCTAGCTCAATGCAGAGAGCGCATCGGTCCTAACGATGAAGATGCGGGTTGAAGTCCCGCGGACGGCCCCAGTGTCGTAGTCCACGCGCGTGAAGCTCAAACGGATTGAGCGTCGGCGTCCGAAGCCGAAGGCTGTGGGTTCGAGCCCCACCACGCGCTCCAGTTTTGTGACCAAGGGCCGGGTTAGTTCAACGGTAGAACGCTTGTCTTACAAGCAAGCTACGCGGGTTCGACTCCTGCACCCGGCACCAGTTCGAACGTTCTTGTCCAGGGATAGCTCAGTTGGCAGAGCACGCGATCGATAATCGCGAGATCGTGGGTTCAACCCCCACTCCCTGGACCATTCTTGAGCGGGCGTCGCCAAGCGGTAAGGCACCAGGCTTCCATCCTGGCAGTGCGTGGGTTCGATTCCCGCCGCCCGCTCCATCAAAGCGAAGCAAATGGATGTGCGCGGAACCTACGAGCGCGCTCCACCAGAATTTGCCGCATCAGTTGCGCACAGATGGCGATGAAATGCTCGCGGTTCTCGAACGGGCCTGTGCGTTGTTTTTCGAGCCGCAGATAGGCCTCGTGGACAAGGGCGGCACTTTGCAGGGTGTGGCCGGGACGCTCCTTTTGCAAGGAACGATGTGCCACTCGCCGCAGTTCGTTGTAAACCCGCGGGAACACGGCGCGCAAGGCCTTCGTCGTCACCGGCCTGCCAATTGGCCAGTAGCTCACTGAAAGTGCTGGACGGCAGTTGGGGCAGCCGGCCCTCCGACTTGAGACCCCCGCGGAACGTTTGTAAACAAAAATAGGCGCACACGGAGTCAATGTCAACCTATTGAAACTAAAGGTAATTCGGTGAGAAGCGCGCTGAGTTTCTTGTCCCCGGCTGCGGGCCATCAAAAGAATTCTTTTGCTTTCTGGTCCGATTTTCCTATAGATTTCGCTTTAGTAGATAACAGGGCTCCCCCATTTGCACGTGGGCTACACTAAGACATCTTTCCCCGGCTTCATTCATTCGTGCCTCGACTTTGGCGATCCACGGCATCTCTTTCTTCGCTTACCGTGAGCGCGGAGCAGTCAGAGTAACGGCAACATTGGCAGACAGCAATGGCTGCAAGAAGGGAATTGCCGGCTGCACCCAGCGGCAGTTTCAGAGTTTTAGATGAAAGACACCGAAGAGGAGAGACAAAATGAAGACAAATGGTAGACACGAGGTTATCGCACGAATCGCCGGGACGGGCTTGGTGCTTGCCGCCCTCCTCGCCATGGTGCTTTTGAGCTCCATCGCGGGTCGCGCTCAGTCAAGCGCAACCTCGCCCGCGGTTCCCGCCGCAATGCCCGCAAAGGCTGCGCCGGCCTCTCAACCCGCCCAAACGGCCGCGCCGGGGAAACCCGCTCCCAAGGGAAACCACGAAGGCATCAAGGTTCACGGCCATTGGACGATCGAGGTCAGGAATCCAGATGGCAAACTGGTCTCCCATACCGAGTTCGAGAATTCGCTGGACACAAACGGCGCGGAGACTCTTTCGGACGTGCTCCTTGGCCTAGCCGGGCCAGGCGGCTACGTGGTTTTCCTTAACTCTTCCGGCTTTGCGAGCGGCCCCTGCCAGCCGATCAGCCTCAGGAGCGCAACCGGAGTTACGGAGTGTGTTCTCATAGGTTCCCTGATCAGCCCGGAGCCTGCCTCATTCGGCGGCTGGACCACCGAATGTGGTGGCACCGGGTTTACAAATCAAATCACGGCAAGCGGACCCTGCTTTCCGCTGAGCATAAGCGCCTCCGGCTCGGGCGGCCTCTCAATTACGGGAACCGCAATGGCGAGCTCGACCGTGAGTATCACGCAGGTATCCGTTGGTCCTCTCCTTTGCGGGTATACGACCGCTAGCCCTGGTGAAGGCATAGCATCACCTAATGCCTGCGCCCAAGGCGGGGGCGGGGTGATTGCGTATGAGGCTGAACTAACCAGAGCCACCCTCACGACACCGGTGACGATTTCGGCGGTAGGCCAGCTCATCTCGGTCAACGTGCAAATCAGCTTCGGCTCCGGCTCCTAGTAGCCCTCCGGCTCTACCGCCTGGGGAACCAGGGCCGGCGTGAGCGCGAAAGCGCGGGAGGCTGAGCATGAGCGGCGACAAGCAGACACGCGCTTACCGGAAGCGAGCAGGAGCCATTGCCCGCCTCGGCGGGCTGGCCTGCGGTCTGCTGCTGCTGGCCGGATTGGTCGGCGCAGTCCCGCTCGCGGGTCAGGTCACACCACCGAGCGCCGCTGTTCCAGGCGATTGGACCTGGATGAGCGGGAGCGACACGCTCGGCAGCAGCAACCAGGGAGTGTCAGGAGTGTACGGGTCGGTGGGTGCGTTTGGCTCCGGGTACTTCCCCGGAGGCCGCTGGGGCACTCCGAGCTGGATCGATAACAATGGCAATCTCTGGCTCTTTGGAGGCTTTGGCTTCGCTGGCAACGGGTATTTCGGCTATCTCAACGACCTTTGGGAGTTCAGTCTTTCTACCACCTCCCTCTATACGAACGACTGGGCGTACATGGGCGGAGGCAACTCGCTGAAAAACAATTACTGTGCCGAGTCGCCCACGTACGGGACGCAGGGCGTATTTGCCGCCGGAAACGTTCCGGGAGGCCGCCAGAGCGCTGCAAGCTGGATCGACAAAAGCGGCAATCTCTGGCTCTTTGGGGGCGATGGCGTAGGCGCCGGCACCCTCAACGCTTGCGGCGCCTACAGTGTTGGCTATCTCAACGATCTTTGGGAGTTCAATCTCTCTACGGCTTCTACTTCTACGCCCGAATGGGCGTGGATGCGTGGAAGCAGCACGCCAAACGCGTCAGGAGTGTACGTGACGTCGTCGGGGACGCCCGTTCCCGGAGCCCGCGAGTACGCTTCGGCCTGGACCGACAGCAACGGCAATTTCTGGCTCTTCGGGGGCTTCGGCTACGATGCCAACGGCGACTTTGGCTATCTCAACGACCTGTGGGAGTTCAGTCCTACCCTGAATCAGTGGACATGGATTGACGGCAGCAGCACGGTCCCCACATATTCCGGTCAGCCAGGAAATTACGGGCCGCTGGGTAGCTTTGGCGGCGCATATTTCCCCGGAGGCCGCTACGGGGCTTCGACCTGGACCGACAGCAGCGGCAATTTCTGGCTCTTCGGGGGCCTAGGCATCGACGGCAGCGGGAATAGCGGTAATCTCAACGATCTTTGGGAGTTCAATCCGACCCCGAGCGAAGCCACCACGAATTACTGGGCGTGGATGGGCGGAACCAGCACGGAAGGCGCGTCAGCAGTTTACGGGACAATGGGGACGCCCGCTACCACAAACACGCCCGGAGGCAGCTTCGAGGCCTCGAGCTGGGTCGATAACAGCGGCAATTTCTGGCTCTTCGGGGGCGGCAGCGACCTCAACGCTCTTTGGGCGTTCAATCTCCCCACGCGCCAATGGGTGTGGATGGGCGGAAGCAACACGGGGAATCAGCCGGGATCATACAGCACGTCGCCGCAAATGCCTCTTGCCACAAACATCCCCGGAGGCCGCAATCAAACTACGAGCTGGACTGACACCTACGGCAATTTCTGGCTCTTCGGGGGCGATGGCCACGTGGCGAGTACCAGCGTGGTGGGCGCGCTCAACGACCTTTGGGTATATCCACCACCTGCGATCTGCTGGGGCCCGCCGTCCGCGATTCAGATTTCGACCGCCACGCTTCCTGTGGGCTTTCCGGGAGAGAGCTATTTTCAAAACTTTGCCGCAACCGGCGGCTGCGAAGCCGGATACGTTTGGAGCATAACCACCGGCGCAACAACGCTCACCAACCTGGGCCTCTCGTTTTCGACTGGAGGCGATCTCTCCGGCTCACCTAATGCACCCGGATCCTACCCCTTCACGGTCAAGGTCACCGATCCGCTGGGCGACAGCAATTCGCAAAACTATACGCTTACGATTTATCCGGACATCTCGGTTTTGCCCACCTCGCTGCCCGCAGGCACAATGGGAACACCCTATTCGCAGACGTTTACGGCCTCCGGCGGCAGCGGCGGTCCGTACACGTTTTCCGTAGCTTCGGGAACGGCACTCTCTGCCGTGGGTCTCACGCTGTCGCCAGGGGGGCTTATCGCAGGCACGCCCGGCGCCACAGAGACCGCGGCGTCCCTGACCATTCAGGTCGCCGATTCACTGGGCGATTTCACGCAGCTAAACTATTCGCTCACCGTGAACGCATCTACCTCAACACCGGCCCAGGTCACGGACAACGAGACGATCACCGTGACGGACACGGAGACCTTCCCCAATGTCGCTGACGCCGAGACCATCACGGTTACGGATATCGATACCGTCAGAGCCTACACCGCCATTGCGATCACGCCAAGTGCGGCATCCTTCAACGCCGGCGCCGGCGCCGGCTATGCAACCTATGCTTATGCGCCGGTAACATTCACCGCGACCGGCGGAACAGGCACATTGACGTTGACTGAATCCGGAGCCTTGCCAACAGGGATCACGTTCGCCTATGTGCCTCTCAGTGGTACATGGGTCCTCAGTGGCACACCGGCAACCTCCTCGATCGGGACTTATCCATTTTCTGTCACCGCGACGGATGCCGATGGAGATTCGGTAACCGTGCAGGGCTATTCGCTTACCATTCAGGCTGCCTCGGCATTCCCCGCTGTTGTCACGGATGACGAGACCATCACGGTGACGGACACGGAAACCTTCCCCAATGTCGCTGACGCCGAGACCATCACGGTTACGGATATCGATACCGTCAGAGCCTTCAACGCCATTGCGATCACGCCAAGTGCGGCATCCTTCAACGCCGGCGCCGGCGCCGGCTATGCAACCTATGCTTATGCGCCGGTAACATTCACCGCGACCGGCGGAACAGGCACATTGATGTTGACTGAAACCGGAGCCTTGCCATCCGGAATCACCTTCAGCAATGGTGTCCTCAGTGGCACACCCGCGACCTCCTCGGCTGGCTCCTCTTACCCGTTTTCAATCACTGCGACCGATGCCTTCGGAGATTCGCTAACCCTGAATGGCTATACGCTCACCATCCAGGCTGCCTCGGCATTCCCCGCTGTTGTCACGGATAACGAAACCATCTCGGTGACAGACGCCGAGACCTTCCCCGATGTCGTCGACTCTGAGTCCATCACGGTTACGGATACTGAAACCGTCAAAACGGGCCCGATCATCACCGGCCCCGCTTCCTTGCCCGCCGGTCAAGTCGGCGTGACGTACACGGCCACCACGTTCACCGCCAGCGACGGCGTGCCGCCTTATACCTGGACGGCCGCAGGGCTGCCCGCGGGGCTGAGCATGTCAACCGGAGGCGAACTTTCCGGCACACCCACCGTAGCGGGAGTTTTTCCCGTGACAGTGACGGTCCAGGATTCGGCCGGCAACACGAACTCCGTGATCTTCTCTCTCACAGTGGCTTCCCCCTCGCTCGGGATCAGCGCGAGCCCGGACACTTTGACGATCGTTCAAGGGCAGTCGGGTCAAACCACAATTACATTCACGCCCGTAGGCGGCTACAGCGGCCCGGTGACGTTGAGCTGTTCCGGCCTACCCGCGAACACACTCTGCGCCTTCACGCTCGACGGCACACCCATAAACTCCTACACATTTCCAGGGAACAATCAGCAGGTGATGGTGCTGCTCACAATTCAGACGGATGTCAGCAGCATGTCGGCCCGGACGGAATCGGCCCCGACACCGCTGCGGCCAGGCGTAATCCTGGCGGCAATCGCCTTCTGGTGCCCGGGCAGCCTGCTGGGGCTGATGGCACTTCGGCGTAAACGAAAGTTGTTCACAAAGAATCCGAGAGGTTTCCGGCTGTGCCTGTTTGTGCTGCTCGTCGGTACGTTGGCGGGTCTCGCGGGCTGCATCTCCGGCGGCGGCTTTGGCGCCTATGTCACTCCGGCTGGCACTTCAACAGTGACAGTGGTTGTGATGCCTGGCTCGGGAAGCGCGCAAACATTGAATATCGGTGTCACGATCACGCAGCAGTAGGAGAATCGCTATGCGAACCTTTCGGATACTTCTTCTTTGCTGTGCGATCGTGCCCTGCGCCGCGATTGCGCAAAGCGCCAGCGACTCCGCGGGAGCTCCGGATCGACCCATCGCCGGCAGCACGCAATCCGGCGTGGCGCCGCTCGAATTGGCTTTCGCTTACAGCTATCTGCGCAGCAATGCCAACCCCGGCCAGTGCGGTTGCTTCAACATGAACGGCGGCAACGCTGAGGCGGCGTTGCATGTTTATCGAGGGTTGAGCCTCGCCGCAGATTTTAGTGGAGAGAATACTGCCAACGTAAACAATGGCGGGCGTGGGCTATCGCTGATTTCGTTCACTGCTGGACCCCGCATTTCCTTCGTGTTCCACCGCAGGTTTGTGCCGTTTGCACAAGGCCTTTTCGGCGCGGCGCACGGATTCAATTCTTACTTTCCAGTCACCGCAGGCCCCACAGGCGCGGCAACTGATTTCGCCATGATCGCAGGCGGTGGATTCGACGTTCGGATCGCCCGCCACATTGCCATCCGCCCCATTGAGGCGGATTACTTTCTCACCCGGTTGCCAAACGGAGTCAACGGAGCCCAGAATAATCTCCGCTTGAGCGCAGGCATGGTGCTGCGCATTCGGTAGCTCATGGATATAGTTGCCATTAATTCAGCGAGGCTCGCTCCCGGCGACGCCAATAACGAAAGCAATTTGTGCTTCGTGCTCTTCCATCAGGGCCGTCCGGACCAAGCCATCGCCCACGGCAACACGGCCCTGCGCATCAGTCCCGTCATGTCCAACGCCCAATTCAACCTCGCCAACGCGCTTGCCGCAGAGAAGCACCAAAATCGATGATCTCCGTGCTGGCCTGCCGGTGCCAGGCATCCGTGGCTTCGCGCGGCGAGACGCCGACGGGCCGCTGGATGCGCCGTCCGTTCTCATCGAACTCAAGATAAAAACGGCCCGTTGTAGAGCGGACCGGCTCGCCATCGATCGGCGCCGTGCCGGGATAAGGCACTCCATTCTGTTTAAGCACCGGGACGAAATGCCATTTTCCCTCAACCTTGCTATACTTTTTGAGGTTGGCTTTGGCAGTGACTTTGCTATCCATGCTTACGATCCACCAGGCTTTCGGTGAGGGTTTGGATCTGGAATTCTGGATGGGTTTTGCCGCAGAGGCTAAGGCAGATGGCTAGGAAACGGGACGGTCAATCGCGGTTTTCGGTGCAGGTGATTGCTTCTAAATTGCGGGAGTAGTTCAGTGGTAGAACGTCAGCTTCCCAAAATGGATAATGCTATTAGTTTCAATAACTTACAGAAACACTGAGAAGCCTAAACGAGTCCTAGAGAGTCAAGAAAAATCTTTCCGATGGTCCCGAGTGTGGTGTTCCCCTTTATTCATGCGGGTTTCAGCGTCACACCATTTTCTACCCCACGGGGATTTTCACACCATGACAGCCGTCCGGCCCGAAATCGGCTGACGTTCTGCCGCCGCTGCCCCGAAATCGGGTGACGTTCTCCCGGCGTTTTTCTCTTGTTTTGCGCGTGCGTTTCGTGAACGTCAGCGCACTGTTTTCGAACTCGCCCAAGCACGGCCCGCACCAGCGGCTAGAGGGTGCCTTGCAGTGGCCGCGCGGGGCACCTCGGAACGCACCGCTGACGATCTCGTGTCAGCGGGTGCATGTGTCATCATTATCGGTAGCAATTTCAACGCAACGAAAGCGTGCCACCGATGGCGGAAACACTGGAACCCAAGGTGCGGGACGTTCTACGAAGCTATGCCCGTGAGATAAAGTCCCTCCCCAATGAGTCGGCAAAACGCTCCCGGTTTGCATCGCTCATAGCGGAATTGTTCCCCGGCAGCACCGCAATCAACGAATATGCGCGGGGCGTCGAAAAGCTCATCCGCATCGTGCAACCATCCGGTGTCAAGAGGGGACGCGCTGACGCATACTACGGGAACGCAGTTATTGAGTTTGAAAAATCCCTCTCAGCAACACTTGAGGAAGCCAAGAATCAGCTCTGCGAATACGTGGCGGGAACATGGCAGAAAGAAAAGTTCCCCCGCCCCATGCTGGCCGTCGCCTCAGATGGCATCCGCTGGATTGTCTACCGCCCTGTATTGCCCGCTGGCGAAGACCCTACGCCTGAAAACATCCTGCTTGATGAATTGCGGGATTTCAAAGTCGCAGAGGATACGCTCGGGACATTTTGGCTCTGGCTAACGAGTTTTCTATTCCGGCCTCAGCAAGTTGACCCGACTGCCGAGAGATTCCAACTTGACTTCGGAAGCTGGAGTCCCTTGTACAGAGAGGGCATGGCGTCTCTCAAGAAGGCATGGCGCAAGGTAAGCGGAGGGTCTGAAGCGAAGTTAGCTTTCGATACGTGGCAGCGGTATTTGACCGTCACATACGGTCGGCTGACGGAAGACACGACTGCCGCCAAAGATAAGGAAACGTCTGAAGAGATTTCCGAGCTTGAAAATCTCTTTCTGCGGCACACATACCTTGCCAGTATCGCCAGATTGCTGATTTGGGCCGCTCTCTCCCAAGGCAAGAACTCAGACGATCTCAGGCAGGTAGCAAAAGACGTTCTCACGGGCCGCTATTTCCACTCAAAGCGGCTTGCGAATCTCGTGGATGATGATTTCTTCCACTGGATACGGCAGGAGAATGCGGAGAGTATCCTTGCCCCGACTTGGGAGCGTGTGCTCTCACAGTTGACCGAGTACGATTTGTCTCTGATCCGTGAGGACGTTTTGAAGGGCGTCTATCAGCAATTGATAGACCCCAAGGACCGTCATGACTTGGGCGAATACTACACGCCCGATTGGCTGTGCGAACGCATCGTCAATGAGATGCTTCCCAAGCACGGATACAAGGCAGTGCTTGACCCGAGCTGCGGCTCAGGCAGTTTTCTCAGAGCGGCAATCACACATTTTCAAAGGCGCAATTCCACCGGAACGGACAATGAACGGCTCAGAGAGATTCTGAAGAGCGTACAGGGGATTGACATTCACCCTGTCGCTGTCACGATTGCGCGTGCTACTTACGTCCTTGCGCTCGGCAAACTTGTTAGTGCAGCGCGTAAGCCAATCAATATCCCGGTGTACATGGCTGATTCCCTTTTCCTGCCGCGCGAAGTCGAGCAAAACCTTATTGAACGCATCAGTGGCGTGGAAATAACTTTCGGTGGAAAGAAGGATGAGCGGCAGATTGTCATTCCCGACATG
The DNA here is from genome assembly GCA_003165005.1 of Acidobacteriaceae bacterium. Classification (GTDB taxonomy): domain Bacteria; phylum Acidobacteriota; class Terriglobia; order Terriglobales; family Acidobacteriaceae; genus Telmatobacter. The sequence continues at coordinate 11,210 of PLSB01000290.1, forward strand.
CTCATCCACTCGCCGGAATTGTTCGATGATGCCATATCCGCTTGCACCGCGATTGCGGGGGAACATGCCAATTCCAAGAGCGACACGCAGAAGACGATGGAGAGGTATCTGGCCGTCAACGTGCCGGACCTCTCCCAACTTCTTGAGTACGACAAAATCCTTGATGCTCTGTGGTCGTTTACCGAATCGCTTGCCGAGCTAATCCGGGAAAAGAAAAATTCCATTTGGTCATTCATCATCCGAAACAGCTTTCGCCCCGCGATGCTGAAACAGCAGTTCGATTACATCATCGGTAATCCGCCTTGGCTTTCCTACCGCTTCATCAGTGATCCCGAGTACCAACGCGAAGTGAAGTTGCGGGCTGTGGACAGATATGAAATTGCACCGAAACACCAAAGGCTATTTACGCAGATGGAACTGGCGACTGTGTTTCTCGCTCACTCCATGGCGACATTTGCCAATCATAACGGGCGAATAGCGTTCGTGATGCCTAGAGCGGTTTTGAATGCTGACCAGCATCAGAACCTCATCACGCGGAATTACAACACGCAAGCTCGATTCAGCCTTACAGGTTACTGGGACTTATGGGACGTGATGCCGTTGTTTAACGTTCCGTCCTGTGTCCTGTTTGCGAAATACTCGCTCTTGAACGGCAGTCCGAAAGAAGCTCTCCCGGTTCTCGAATGGAAGGGCACACTGCCCGGAAGAGACGTGAACTGGGAAATTGCCAAGCCTCGATTGACAGCGACGGAAAAGACGGCCCGTGTCATCTATTTGGGGTCACGCGCTGCTCTGTCAACCACTCCCGGCCCAACTGCCCCTTCCAAGCCAAGCAAGTATCAGGAAGTATTCAAGCAGGGCGCAACCATTGTGCCCCGGAGCATCTATTTCGTGCAGGTTGATGACTTGGATGGAAAGCGCAAGCCAGATCATTTGTACTGGGCTATTACGGAGCCGGAACAGGCAAGGAAGGCCAAGCCACCTTACGAAGACGTGAAGATGAGCGGCTTTGTTGAAGGCAGGTTCATTTACTCAACGGCAGTGTCACGGCACCTTGTACCGTATTCCCTTGTCGGAACGGTTCACGTTGTCCTGCCCGTGGTCGAAAAGCACGGGGAGCTGCGTGTGATAAAAGCTGACGCACTTACGGCTCAGGGAGACCGCGAATTTGGCAAATGGATGAAAGAAGCCGAGCGGATATGGAACGGCAAACGCGAAGATAAGGCCAGTAAGCAGAATCTTTACGAACGCCTCGATTACCAAAAGGAACTGACGCGGCAAGACCTCAGTCAGCGTTATCTCGTTCTGTACAACCACTCCGGCCAGAATGTCGCGGCGGCGTTTTTTGATCGAGACACGCAGAAAGTTCCCTTCGTCGTCGATGTAAAGCTCTACTGGGCAGCATTTAGCAACCCCGATGAAGCCGATTATGTTTCAGCAGTCTTGAACTCGGAAACCGTCAATGCTGCCATCAAGCCGTTCCAGTCAGTTGGTCTACTAGGTGAACGAGACATTCATAAGAAGGTGCTGGACCTTCCGATACCTCAATACAACCCCGATGATGCGAAGCACAGAAAAATAGCCGAGCTTGGCGCAAAGGCGAGAATAGAGACCGCAAAAGTGATTGCGTCGGGGGACTTTCCGCTGGACGCTGAGATTGCAAAGCAGCGTGGATTCATACGGACTCGTCTCGAAACTGAAATGGAAGTAATTGACGCACTCGTGGCAAAACTGCTCAACAAATAGCTTGCGCGTAGCCATCCACGGTCAAGCCATCAGGCCCGCTCAATAAAAAACCTTTCAAAACGCCCCGCCGCTAACGTACTCAGGCGCGCGAGTTTCCGCGTCTGAGACTCCCGAGTAGCACAAATTCTCTCAGCAAAAATGCACGCACACGGTAACGTTTCAATTGCTTATATGCCATGCTTGATTTAGGAACGCGAAAGAAATACGCCGCGATTACTGCCTATTAACAATCCGTCCGTGTCATGTTGAATTTGTGGACGCAAAACAAAACGTGAGCACCGGACACCACACGTGTGACAGCCGTCACGCACGTAGTAATAATGCCCGTTGCACGCTCACGTTTCACTTGCATCCATGCCATGCTGGATTTAGCACCACAGAGCGGCCTTGACACACGGACAGCAACGCGAAAAAAGGCATAGCTCGTAGGGGGATTTGCCCGCGTTCATGCGATGCTGGATTTAGCACCACTTAGGCACAAGTGGTTTTGACAATTTCCATGGATGTAGTAAAGAACACTGTGATAGGGGGGAATGCTCACGCGGCTTCATCAACTCTTGTGTTCGCACCCACGGAAGGACAATACGAATACACCGTACAACGCTTTTTACGATACCCCTGTGATAGCGAGTACAGGGGTATAAGTTTTTCCGGGCTACCGTGATTGTGTGAACGCAATACAAAGACACGAAAGGAATCCACAAATGGCGTACATAATCTGCCCGTGCACGCTCACGTTTCACCCACGTCTGTGCCGTGCTTGATTTAGCACGCCACCTTAAGGCAGAAGGGCAATACGATAACACGTGTGACGCCCGGCACACAGATTGAAAATGTGCTTGTAATGTTGCCCTTTTGATATTGCGGGTATGCCGCACTTGATTTAGGCACCACAAATAAGGTCCACACGCAGACGCCGCATAGCGAGCGTCTTTTTTACGGTGCGCCCGGCAGGGCGCACTCA